>DATAWF010000093.1:0-16565 GCA_036267335.1 Acidobacteriaceae bacterium | reverse complement strand
CGGGCAAGGCCATCGTAGAGAACCTTGCTCGCGAGCGCTCCATAGCATCGCTTCGCTGAGGAAAAACAACTTGTTTTTCGCGGCGGGAGTAACGAAGGTGGGATAGTTGACCAACTTACTCGATGATCATTGGTTAGCCGTGATACGGGTCCGTTACTTATGTGCTCTTGTCTTCCACAGGGGAGAAGCGCCGGTGAGGCAGCGCAGTTCGGCAGGTTAGCGAGCCAGCGAACCGGCCTGAAATGCGGCGAGTTGCATAGAAGGACATCGGCGGCGCTGCACTGCTTCCAGTGCATTGGCAAAAATTGGCAAAGTTTGCCAATTTTTGCGAGCTCGCTTTTCTCGCATTTGGCCCAAAATCGGCACTTTGTTATCTCAAAGGTAATAGCAATAGTTAAACCATTTTGCGAGAAGGTATTTTGGCGCTCGTCTTCCCCACTCTACGCACAACAGCGGCGCGTAGAACAAGCCACCCGCCTGCGGTCGAGACTACAGAGTGAAGCCAACAGCTCTAGCGAGCGGGAGCTGCAGCCGGAAGAGGTAGGCAGTGTACTTGAGCGGTGAATCCCAGCCATCCCTAGCTAAAAGCCGTCCTGGTAGAGGGCGTCCTGAAGTGTACTTGAGCGGTGAATCCCCGCCATCCCTAGCGAGCCGCGAGCTTCAGAGAAGTAAAAGGCCGTTGCCAGGTGTTGCTCTTTTCCCCGGCGAGTCCGCAAATGAGATGTCGATTTTTGGCGAGCCTATTCGTTATTGGCATAGATGTACCTATACTGACCCCGAAGAGGAGAACCGTATGCCCCAATATGTGGTCTTGCTGCACAGCGATGACGAAGCCTGGAAGAAGTTGGGTCCGGAAGAGATGCAGAAAAAGGTCGAGAAATATCTTGCCTGGCGGAACAAGCCTTTCGTCGTAGGAGGCGCCGGGCTAGTTCGGAATTCAGGACGAGTCATCCGGGCGAAGGGTGAAAGCGTGAGTGTAACGGAAGGCCCATACAGCGAATCGGCTGAAGTGATGGGCGGGTTCTACACCATTGAAGCAGCCAACTACGACGAAGCTGTCAAACTCACGCTCGATATTCCCCATATCGGCCTTGGCACCGTTGAGATTCGCGAAGTCATGGTCTACAACACGTAGGAGTGCTTCTCGGATGAAAGAGTCAGATAGTCCCGTATTGCTGGAACACCTGTTCCGCCGAGAAGCCGGACGGATCGTTGCTTGGCTTGCGGGACTGCTTGGCTCGACATACCTGCAACTTGCGGAAGATGCCGCACAAGAGGCCATGCTGCGGGCGGCGCAGACTTGGCCGTTTCAGGGCACTCCACCCAATCCCGAGGCATGGCTCTTTCGGACTGCGCACAATTACGCTATCTCCGCTATACGCCGGGGCGAGGTTTTCAGAAGCAAGGCCGATGAATTGATTGCCACACTTGAAAATGGAGCCCGGCCAGTTTTGGATCTCGATGCGGAGCAAAGCCTGCGCGACGATGAACTGCGCATGATCTTTATGTGCTGCCATCCAAAACTTGCTCAGGATGCGCAAGTGGTACTAAGTCTGAAGTTGATAAGCGGATTCAGCACGGAGGAGATTGCCCGCATCTTCTTCTGCGAACCAAATGCGATCGCTCAACGCCTGGTGAGAGCAAAACGATTGATTCGCGACCAAAATCTGCGGCTTGCAATGCCTTCCAGGGCGCAGTTGAAGCAGCGGCTCAACTCCGTGCTCAAAGTGGTTTACCTGATGTTTAGCGGAGGTTACGCGGCGCATTCCGGGGAAGAGCTTATCCGCAGCGATGTCTGTTTGGAGGCTCTGCGACTGGGGCGGCTGGTTGCCGCTTCTTCCATGAGTGCTCCCCGTGTGGATGCCCTGGTTGCACTGATGGCGTTGCAGGCGGCGCGGCTGCCCGCACGAACCGATGCAGCAGGAGATCTTGTTTTGTTGGAGGAACAAGATCGCAAGCTTTGGGACGACAGGCTGATCGCACTCGGATTCTCCTATTTCGACCGGTCCATCACAGGGGACGAAATCTCCGAATGGCATGTTCAAGCTGCGATTGCAGCAACCCATGCAAGTGCTCCGTGTTCAGAACAGATCGATTGGAATGCGATCCTTGCGCACTATGACCAGCTTGTCGAGATGACGGCTTCGCCGGTGGTGGCGTTGAATCGAGCGGTCGCCGTGATGAAGGTGTATGGAGCGGAAGCGTGCCTGGCAGCGTTGACGGATCTTGAAGGGGACAATGCATTGCAGAAGTATCATTTGCTGCCTGCAATGCGCGGCCATGCGTTGGCGGCGCTTGATAGGTTCGATGAAGCGAAGGCAGCATTTTCAGCGGCGCTCAACTGCGACTGCACGCTGCCGGAGAAGCGATTTTTGCGGCGGCAATTGGAGAGGGTGTCGATGCAACTTCACACTTCGCAGCACTGATTTGAAATAGGGACAATTGAAGGTCCCGATCGATGCGCCGCACAAGCAAAAAACAGCCGTCCGCCTTCTTTCGAGAAGTGGACGGCTGTTTCTCTCGCGCCGCAGCGCGGTTACTTCTTTGCGTTCGGCGGGTTCGCTACTTGGAGGTCATTGGTCACGCTGAAGACCCCAGGGACAGAGTTGGCGCGAATGCCGGCGGCATCTTTGTCGGCTTGGTTGAGAACCACGCCGTTCAAAATGACGTGGCCGTTCGACACCGTGATACGGATGGGCTGGGCAGGATCCATCGCGTACTTGTTGAGCGTGGGGAAACCGTAGATGGCGCGATAGAGGGCAAGCCGCAGTTGGTTGTCCATCGGCGACAGCGGATCGACCTGGATGTTGTCGATGACATCCTGGACGCCCGGGGTCGAGCTGGCGAGGGCTACCGCGGAGCTTTGCGCCACGGGACCGAGAGAGTGGCCGGAAAGCGTCACCACTCCATTCTGCACATTGACGCTGATGGCATTGAAGGCGTTTCCGTATCCGACACGGTCATATTGCAGCTTCTGGATGATGTTCTGCTGAAGCTGGCGATCGGAAATCTGTCCCGCCCCCTGGATTTTGAGCATATTGCGGACGGCCGCAACATTCTTGACCCGATGGGCGCGCTTGTCGGCCTCTTCCTTGGTGGCAAAGTCCTTGACCGTACCCTCAAGATCGACGACTCCGTTTCGCACGGTCACGTGAATGCCTTGAAAATTGGACCCCTTCAGACTTTTTGCAACGTCGGCCTGAATAGCACCATCGTTGGCCGCCTGCGCAAAGGCGGCGGGAGAGCCGGCATAAAAGAATTGAGAGCCCAGAACGAAAACCAATGCCGCGACCAAAGCGGCTGGAAAGCTTGCTTTTTTCATTGCTGTCTCCTTGCTACTTACAGGTTGCCGCGGGTTCTGTCCGAGCCGCGATCGCCGCTTCAGAGACTGCCCCGAAGCAACGGCACAAGTCTACTCCGCGTCTCGCCGATTCGCGGGAAAAATCGGCTTCCATCTCGCATCTGTTTGTTACAAATCCACAAATTTCAAAGCCCCCGGCCGCCATGCGTTTGAGGACCCGCGAAGGGCGGCAGGAATCCGAACCGCCGGCGCATCCCCCTTTTGCACGAGCGTTTTCACTTTTCCTCCGACATGGAAAGAGGGTTAGGAGTGGCCGCTTTTCGGTGAAACGGCCGCGTACATTGATTTTTGTAAACACTTCAAGTGAACATGCTCTACCGGGCGCGCTTATGGACCTGGAGCACCATGCTGAAGACCCCGGCTTCGTCGCGTACAGCAAGCACGGATACGTTTTCTGTGAGATTCACTTGGGCTTGAATTAGCTGCTCGGCGGTTGTATTCACGTTCGTCGCGTAGGTGAGCTGAACATCGCGAGAGATATTCTGCTGCACCGTGATGCGAGCGGTGGAGTTGCCCAGATTCCCTACATAGGTTGGGTCGATCTTGACGCTGCCGACGCCGAAGAGGCGCTGGACGCGACTGCCGACGGCGGCACTGAGCGCTCCACCCAAAAGGGCGTTGGTGGTGGGGTTGCTGCCGGCCTGCTCCCCTTGTTGGGAGTAGACGGCCTGCTCCTGCTCGGTACGCCCAAGAGCCAACAGGGAGATGACGTCGGCCTGGGGCAACGGAGGATCGGAGCGGAAGGTGGGGGTCAGATGGCTGGCTGTGCCGTGCATTCCGATCGTCACGTCGTACTCTTCGATCCGGGTTGTGGCGTCGATGTCGATCACCGGATCGATACGCACGGGATTCGAGAAGTAGACCCTTCCATGCTGCAACTGATAAGACGTTCCGGCGAACTTCGCCGTGCCGTCGATGATGTTGATTTGTCCCAGGAGGCTGGGCTGGGCAACGGTGCCGCGGATGCGCAGGTCGAGACTGCCGGCTAAGCGGGCATAGGAGTTCTGGAAATCGAGCTGCGGCGACGAAGTGACATGGACCTCGAGCCTTACGCGGTTGGCCGGCTCATCGGGGCTGGGAGGCGGCGCGGGAACCAAGCTGCGGGTCAACACCGCGAAGTCGAAGGTCGGCCCGATCATGAAACGCGTGATCTGAATGTTGCCGCTGAGCAGCATGTTTTTGGCGGAGCCCTGCAGGCGCAGGGTGGTGTCGGCCGTAGCGCTGACTCCCGAATACCTCACCCTGATTTCATGGCCGGTCGCGGTGATGTTGCCGTAGACCCCATTTTGGTAGGCGATAAAGCCGCCCAGCGTGAGCTGCCCTCCTCCGGTAGAGCCGGTAATGTTTTGGACCTCGAGCCGATTCTGATCGAAGACCATGGAGCCGTTGAGCTGGCTGACACCGGTGGGGATATCGTTGAGCGCCAGGGCGACATCGACCAACTGTACCTGTCCGGTAAATTGCGGCTGCTGCAGCCAGCCGGAAGCCTGCAGGCGGAAGTCGATCCGGCCGGAAGAAACAAGGTCGGAATCGAAGGTCTCGGCCAGCCGCATGTTTACCGATCCCCCGGCAGTGAGGCTGATCTGGCGGCGTTCAAAGGGATCGATCGAGCCATTGAGGGTCAAGTTGGTATCGGGA
Source organism: Acidobacteriaceae bacterium (assembly GCA_036267335.1). Classification (GTDB taxonomy): domain Bacteria; phylum Acidobacteriota; class Terriglobia; order Terriglobales; family Acidobacteriaceae; genus PALSA-350. The sequence goes on along the minus strand of DATAWF010000093.1, from coordinate 11,566 downwards.
CCGACAATGTGCGCCTGGATGATATGCACGGCGCCGTCCTCGATGGAGGCCAGCAGCGGCCCCTGACTGGCGATGGCGACATTGTCGAGAGTCGCCGAAAACTGCTCGATATCCGCCGATCCATTCCAATGACGCGGATCTTTTGCCGGCCCGGAGACTTCGGCCGAGCCGCTGATCAGCGAGTGTCCGGTCACGTTTTGAATTTTTGCCATCTGAAGAAATGGCGCAATGTCGAGGCCGGTCAAAATGAACTTCGCCTGGAGGGGATAGGAGCCGCGCAGCGCGGCCTGACCATTGACATCCAGGCGCGTCGTGTTCAATACCGACTGCCCGGTAAAGAAGAGAATGCCGTTCTGGGTGTGGCCGGAGGCCTGAAGGACGCCCACGGGTTGCCCTTCGACCGTTGCCCCTGCGAGGTGGAGGGCGAACTGGACCGCGGGAGCTTCGAAGGTTCCGGAGGCCAGGACGTTGAAATCGAGGGACCCGGTAAGCGGAATGCCGGCCTGGCCGAGCCGGCGAATGCGAGCCAGCTCGACGTTGGAGCCATCGAGGTTCAGAAGAAAGGTTTTTTGGGAAAGGTCGTAATTTCCGCTGGCCTTCGCCGAGCCGCTCGCGGCAAGCAGCGTGAAATTTGAAAGGTCGATGCGATGCCCGGCAAAGGCGAGGTCGGCTTGAGCGCTGCGATAAGGCTCATCTTCGATTGCTCCATCCCGCACGACGACGTGCGCGCCTCCGGTTAGATCGTCGAGACTGCCTCCGATGTGAGCGGTGAGATCGACCGTTCCGGAGACGGGCATGGACCTTCCTGCAGCCGTCAGCAGATCTGTCAGGGAGGCTCCGTGAAGACTGGCGGTAAGTTCGAGCGGCGAGAAGCGGTCAAAGGCCTGCTTCCGAGCGCTGATGCGATGGGCCTGCAAGCGTCCTTGAAACTCAATGGACCCGCCGTGGCCGGCGAGATCCGCATGTTGGATCGAGATCTGATCGGAGGAGTATTCTCCCGTCGCATCCAGACTGTCCCAATGCGTGGTTTGAACGGAATTGGCGGAGCTTGACGAAGCCAAGCGAACGCCCTGCGGCTGGAGCTCTTCGGTGGGAAATACGGTCGAAAAATCCTGCACGGTAAGGTGTCCGCGAATGTCGGGATCGAGCAGGGATGCTCCCACGGTTCCGTTGAATTCCGCCGGACCGCTCAGTTCGACAGGAATGGCAGCCACGCCGGTGCGGCCGCCGATGGCGAGGCCGAGATCGGTGAGGGTTGCATTGAACTCCTCAAGACGATGTGTGGTTAGCTGGACCAGGAGCGACGACGGGGCGGTGACCGGATAAACGGCCAGCGTTCCGGTCACGTGAGCCTGGCTGGCGGGAGTGGCGGCGTCGAGCTGGCGGATGCGAACCGTGCCATCGCGCTCAAAATAGGTAGCGTCGACAGCGCCATTGAGCGGCGCCCGGCCCGCGGCAATCTTGGCAGGCGCGACAAGCCGGACCTTGGCTGAGGCAGTCAGGTCTTCCCCGTCGCCGGTCCAGTCCACATCCGCATTGCCGTCGGCTGCGGTGTCGAAGCCGAGATTCCAAAACTGGCGTGGCGTGACCATGCGCATGATCGAAGCGAGCGTTACGCCACGAACATAGGCATGGATCGTGGCGGCAGGTCTTAGAGCCGTGGGGGGGGCCGCGGGGGAGCCGCGGCGCGCATACGGCGCGTGGACGGGAGGCGCTGCCGGCGCATTCCAGTGGAGCAGATGCAGAGCGGCAACGACGCTTCCTCCGTCGCTCAGGCGCGCATTGACGCCGGTGACCGCAATCTCGTCGGGAGTTACAGAGACTTGAGCGGTCGCATTCGCCTTCTCCACATCGAGATAGCTGGTGACAAAAGCCGCATCGGACACGCGAAGGTTCCCGCTGACGGCATAGCTGTCCGTTCCCGAGCCATGGCTGGTCATAGCGATTGTGGCAATTCCCCGCAGCCCATCGAAGCCGGTGAGGGCCGAGACCTGGCGCAGGTCCACGCTACCGCGCGCCGCGAGATTCCACTGAGGATCGGCGTAGCTGGCGATGGAGCCGGAGGCGTCGAGCTTCGACGCTCCACTTGAAAAATGAAGAGCCCTGAGGGTCGCGGCATAACGCGCGAGTTCGAGATCGAGCTCAAGCCGGCTGTGCAGGGGCGGCGCCGAATCGCGCTGAAGGTTGAGGTCATCGAGCTGCGCACTGGCCAAATAGCTTTGGCTCACGGAGGAATAGTGGAGCGCGGCATTGAGATCGTTCGCGCGCAGATTGAACGGAATGCTTCGCTCGTTGATCACGACCAGACCATGGTTGACCTCCGCGCGCCGGGCGTGGAGATCGAAGATCGTATCGATGGACGAGTTGCTCTGCGGATGCTGGGGCCGTGGCTGGTTCGTGCTTCCATCCGGATAGACAATCAGATGAAACACGGGATGATCGGCTTCGAGATCGTGAAGGATGACCTTCGGCCGGAAGAAGGAAAAAATGCTAAGGCGCAAAAAAAGCCGGTCGACGTGAGCGTAAGGAATCTCCCCTGGCGCCTCGAGGCCGTGGATTGTGAGGTTGTTCACGACCACCGAAAAATGGAGGAGGCTCCACCCGATGGACTGCACCTCCACCTTGCCACCGGTCGCCTGTGCAAGCTGGCTGACCAACCGGTGCCTCACAACGCCGGCAAACTGTGCCGAACGCAGATAGATCAGCAAGCCGGCCATGCCCAAGGCCGCGAAGGCAAGCGTATACGCGGCATGACGGCGATACCGCCATCGCCGGCGCGGCGGAGGGCCCGCGGTTGCGCTCTTTGCATCGCTCTTTGCATTGTTCTGGGGATCGACCGGCGGCAGATTCATGGGTGGCTCCCCCCATTCGGCACCGGCGCTGGGGCGGCCGCGCCGGCATATGTTGCGTCCAGAATGCTAACGCTTCCCTCGCTCTTGAGGCTTCCCAACCAGTCCTCGAGCAGCGAATTGACCTGCTGCTGCAGCAGGATCTCCTGAATGCGGGAGGAGACGGAGGCCAATGACGGGGGCGGAAGGTCTCTTTTCGTGAACTCCGGAACAAGGTTCTTCTGGTAGTACTGCGCAATGTCGGAGTCGGCAATATGCACGCCGGAACCGAAGCGGGCCTGAATGAACGAGAGGATCGCGATCCGCTGACGCCAGCGATCGGTCACCTCGGATTCCACCAGCTCATGGGCCGCGAGAAAAGCATCCCAACCGGCCTGGGATGCGCAGTGATATTGGACGCAGTCGGGGATTTCTTGACGCAGCTCGGCGAGCTCCCGGCTGACTTCCGCGTCAGAGGCGGGAACGGCCGCCGTCTGCGCCTCCTTCATCTGCTGCAGAATCAGGTCGCGATCGATAAGGCGCTGCAAGGAGGCCAGCGGCGTATTTCTGGCCGGATCGTCGCGATCGGACTGCAGCACGGCGAAGCGCATCTCCTCTTGCACGTCGCTCTCAAGGATCACGTCTCCATTGATCACCGCGATCACGCGGTCGAGCACGACGGGCTGCTGGCCGCCCGGGCTTTGCGCCGCCAGTGCCTGAACAAAGCCCAGAGCCAGGATGGCGGCGAGAAACGACGGGCTGGCAACGGGAATCCGCATCAGAAGCTCTGCCCTATGCTGAAGAAAAAGTTGAAGTGCCCAGCTTGGCCCACGTGCGGATTAGGGGTGGAGGAATTGGTGGTGTAGTCGTAAATCACCGGATAGATCGGAGGATTCAGATTGTCGCTGAAATCCACCCGAACCGGCCCGATCGGAGTGCGGTAGCGCAGACCAAGGCCGAGAGCGTGAGAAAAGTCATTGAAATCGCAGGTCTCCGGTGTGTTGTAAGTGATGTAGGGCACGGTGACATCGCGGCAGGTCTGGCTATGAGGCTGCCGTACGCGAAACATGCTGGGCCAGATCTCGGAGGAGTGTTCGAAGACGTTCCCCATATCGTGGAACAGGACAAAGCTGACATCGGTTCCGAAATAGGGCAGGTTGGGAGGCGGCGTGCGCAGCTCAAAGCTGTTGACGAAAGCGCCAGCGCCCCCGATGGGATAGCCGGTCTGGGGGTCGCGCGGTCCGGCGGTATTCAGAGGAAAGCTGCGCAAGGAAGTGGCGCCGCCGGCATAGAGGCGCTCGGGCAGGGGGATCAGCTCCTCCACACCGTTGCCGTAGGCGCGTTCCTGCCCGTAGCGGGTTTGGCGGGCAAAGACCCAATGATCGCGCCCGAACTGATAGTACGTTGCGTTGGTTGCGTCGATGCGGTTGTAATTCGCCTCCGACCCGAAGCCGCCGTCGGCCAAAAACTGTTCGACGGATGTGAGGCTGCCGCGATGAGCATTGAGAGGCTCGTCGCGCGTATCGCGAATCCAGGTAACCCCCGGGCCGCCGACGCGCACCGGCTGGGCCAGCAGCGGAATCTCCGCCAGGCTTACTTGCAAGGTGCTGGGATTGACGGCAACGCGGCGGTAGGAAAAGGAGTAGATCAGGTGGTTGGCCCGGTTGACGCGCTCGGAAATGCGCAATGAGCCGGAGGAAACGGCGGCGCGGTAGGTGCTGATATTCGCGCTGTTATCGTAGCCCCCCGAGAGCGTCAGGCTGAAACCAGGCCAACCAAAGATGCGGGGCGATTGATAGGTGAGCAGCGCGACCTGCTCGAGCGTGCCGAAGTTGGTCTGCAGGGTAATGGACTGGTCGGTGCCCCGCAGATTGATGCGGCTCACATTGAAGAGAACACGCGGGCTCGCGCCGAGGTGGCCGTTGGGCGTGCATTTGTAACTGTTTTGGATTCCTAAAAGAATCTGGTTGGCCACCGAAAGGCAGCCCTCAGTCGGGGTGCCGGTTTGCGCTTCAAACCCGAAACCATAGTTGAAATCCCAGCGCTTGGCTTCGGTAAGGTTCAAGAGAACGTTTTTGTAGGCTTCATCGCCATCGGGATTTTCAATCGCCGTATCGACTTCGTTGAAGAGGCCGAGGTCGTAGAGCTCGCGCTGGGTGTCGAGCAAAGCCGTCTGATTGAGGGGCTGGCCCGGCTTGAGCTGGATGCGATCGTCAACCATGGCAGGCCGCGTGAAATGCCTGCCGGAGGTGATGACCTGACGGACGAAGGACCGCGGCCCGGGAACGATGCGCATCGTGACATCGACCATATTTTTGTTCGCGGGATCGTTTTGCTGGAAGAGCTCGACATCGGCGTTGTCATAGCCGCGGCTGAGATAGTAGGTCGTCACCAGATCGCGGTCGGCGCTCAGGTTGGCCGCGGAATAGGGCTGGTCTGTTTGCGTGCTGAGCCGGGGAGAGATCTCTTCGAGGTCTTCCGGCTGGGCGCCAAGAATCTCGTACTTGCCGACGCGCTGCTGCGCGCCTTCCTCGATCTGATAGGCGATTTCGAGATGCGCCAGCTTCTGCTGTACCCCATTGGCCGCATCGCGATCGATGACCTTGGGCGTGACCGATACATTGCTGAAGCCGTTGCTCTGATACAGGGCTTTGATGCTGGCTACGTCCTGGTTCAATAGCTGCTGGCTGAAGGCTCCGTGACGATCGACGAAATCGGCGCGGCGGACGTTCAGACGTTCCTCGATGATCTGGCGGCTGAAGTATTTGTTTCCGGAGACGCTCACCGATTCGACGATGTGGCGACGGCCCAGCTTGACGGTGTAGATCGCAGTCAACTGGCGGGGGTCGGAATTGACGAGGCTCTGCGAGACCTGGGCTTCATAGAAGCCGCGGCTCTGAAAGTAGCTGCGCAGGTTCTGAGCCCCTTCGTTGAGCAGGTCCTGATCGACCGAGTCCTCTTCATAGATCGGCACCAGCTTTCTTACCTCTTTTTCGCCGATTTTTGCGCCTTCGACCACCACTTTTACCAGCGGACCCTGGTTGGCGAGAAAGCCGTAATTGACGCGATTGGTCGCGGGCACATATTGGGTCGAAGCGAGACTGACGACGGCGGCGACTCTGCCCTGCTTGGAATAGTCCTTGTGCAGCCGGGTGAGGGCGCGGCTGACGGTATTGCGGTTGACCTTCGAATTGCGTCTGAGCTTGCCTTTGCTGCGGAACTGCTGCTCGGTCAAGCCGCTCTCACCTTGGACTTGGAGGTTGCCGACACGCGCCGGCGGTCCGGTGACAATTCGATAGTCGAGAGTCTCGAGCGCGTTGGGGGCGTCGGTGCGCATGGAGGTCGAAATCTTGGCCCGGTAGTATCCATTGTCTTCGAGCGCCTTGGTGATGGCCTCGCCTGCCTGGAGAGCTTTTTCTTCGGTGTAGGCGGTGCCGGCCTGCAATTGGGTGGAACTGGAGAGGGCGACAGCCAAGCGGTCGTCGCTGACGCCATCGATGTTGATCCTGGCAATGAAATGCCTGGGGACGCCGGAGAAGACAAGAGAGACGTTGTTCCCGGTCCGAACGCCGGAAACCTGGATGGTCTGGTAGAGGCCGGTCGCATAAAGGCGGCGCAAACTGTCGCGAACTTTGCCAGGATCCAGCGGCTCGCCGGCCTGCTGCGCCAGCTCAGCCGGTAAAGGGGTGAGCATTGTCTCGCTAACTCCTTCAAATTGAATGCCGGTGACAGTCAGTCCGGCCCATGCGGTCAGGCCCTTTTCAGGCGGCAGCGCAGGTGAGGAGGCCGAGGGTGCTTGCGCCAGGGCCCCGATTTGAAGGCAGGGCGCCGAAAGGATACCGAGGCTCACGAGGAGTGTCAGCTCCGCAGGGCGCGGCGCCCCCCTGCAGAGGCGCTTCCACCATGAAAAAAAAACAAACAAATATACCCTCAGGCGCCTGTTCCTGGAACCTGCTAATAAGTTAATAGACCGCAGCGATGGGAGCGGAGTTTTCCTCCGTGCAGGAGCCTGATTCGGCGATAGCCACGGAGAGACTATCGGAGCCGGGGGGAGAAGCCGTCCGGAATGGCAGCGGCAGCCCTGCACCGGATCGGAAATGCACCGTATCCCGTATAGCTTACGCATAACATGTTAAAGGAGTTTGTTCGTGGGTTCGATCGCAGAACGATATTCGCGCCAAGTGCTCTACCCGGCAATTGGGGAGCGCGGGCAAGAGCGCCTCGGGGCAGCTCACGTGGCAATCGTCGGCTGCGGCGCGACCGGCGCGGCGGCGGCGGGGCTGCTGGCGCGGGCGGGGGTGGGCATCCTCACACTGATCGATCGCGATTTTGTCGAAGAGAGCAATCTGCAGAGGCAGGTGCTCTTTGATGAATCGGATGCGCGCGATGCCTTGCCGAAGGCCGAAGCCGCACGCCGCAAGATCGCCGCCTTCAACCGCGAGACCCGCGTCGAAGCGCAGGTGGCGGATCTTTCGCCGGCCAATGTGGAGGAGATGCTCGGAGGGGCGGCCATTCTGCTGGACGCCACCGACAATTTCGAAACCCGCTATTTGATCAATGACTACGCCGTGCAACAGGGAAAGCCCTGGATTTATGCCGCAGCTCTCGGCGCCTATGCCGTCACGATGAATATCCTGCCCGGAAAAACCGCCTGCCTGGCCTGTCTATTCCCCGCCCCTCCGGAAGGCGCCACGGCCACCTGCGATACGGCGGGGATTCTGAATACCGCGGTAAACTTTGCTGCTTCGATCCAGGTCACCGAGACCCTGAAATTTCTAACCGGCGCCGAGGACGCGATGCGCCGCACCCTGCTGTCGCGCGATCTGTGGAGCAACGAGCAGTCCGAGATTCCGGCAGCGGCGCCGCGGGTGGGCTGCGCCGTTTGCCAGGAGCGGAATTTTGTTCATTTGCGCGGGGAAGGCCGGCCACAAATTACGCTGTGCGGCCGCAACTCGGTCCAGATCCATGAGCACCACCGGCCGATCGATTTTGAGGAGACCCAGCGCCGCTTGGCCGCCCATGGGCAGGTGAAGTTCAATCGCCTGCTGCTGCGCTTTGAGTATGGCAGTTACGTGCTCACGCTGTTCGCGGATGGCCGCGCTATCATCCAGGGGACGACGGACGCGGCGGTGGCGCGCTCCCTCTACGCCCGGTTTATCGGAAACTGATGAAACGGGAGGGCTAAGTACAACCGGCAAGGCATCCGCGCAGGCAACGTTTTGCCGGCATTTGCGCTCCAACCTGCAAACCCATGCAATTTTTTGGAGCCGATAACGCGCTCATGATTCCAGCAGCCGCTCAACGATCCGCACGCCCGATCCGCAGTGGACGCTTGCGGGAAAAGGACCGAATGCCCACGATGGCTTCTTCCAATAAAAATACGACGGAATCTCCCGGACCAACGGCCCCAGCGAAATCTCCCAATCAACATTTGCGCCGCAACCCGCCCATTGCGGGGGAAGCGGAGGCGATTAAAAAGGCACAAGAAGGAGACGGAACAGCCTTCGCGACACTTTACGGACTGCACAAGAGGAGGGTTTATTCCCTATGCCTGCGCATGCTGGGCAACGTGGCGGAAGCGGAAGACTTGACGCAGGAGGCTTTCCTGCAGCTCCATCGCAAGATCGGAACCTTCCGCGGCGACTCCGCCTTTTCGACGTGGCTGCACCGGCTGTCAGTCAACGTGGTGCTGATGCATTTGCGCAAGAAGGGCCTGCCCCAGGTCTCGCTTGAAGAGACGTTGGAGCCTTCGCAGCAGGATGGCCAACGCAAAGACATCGGCGCGCGCGACCTGACGCTCACGGGCTCCATCGACCGGGTAACGCTGGAACGGGCGGTCGAGAATCTGCCTCCCGGCTACAGGCTGGTCTTTGTCCTCCACGACGTCGAAGGATACGAGCACAATGAAATCGCCGGGATGCTCGAGTGCTCCATCGGCAACAGCAAATCGCAGCTCCACAAAGCGCGGATGAAACTTCGCGATCTTCTGCGCTCAGGCCAGCGCACAGAAGCGGCGGGTCTATGATGGAGGCTACAAGAGGAAATGGAACGCTGCCCATGAACTGCACCGAATTCCAGGAACGCTTGCCCGAGTTGTTCGAATCGGGGCAAGACCTGGCTGGAGATCCTCACCTGGCCACCTGCGAAAAATGCTCTGCGCTGGTGGACGATCTCCAGTACATTGCGCAGCAGGCCAAGCTGCTGTTGCCTATCCACGATCCGAGTCCCCAGGTGTGGGACAACATCCAATCCGCGCTCAAGAAAGAGCCATCGGAAGCGTAGTTGTCCGGTTCCGGGTGTTCCATCCTTAGGGCCTGTTAACACTGTTAGGGTGACTCTTTTCGCCTCTCTATCTCGCGTCGCCTTCCTATCTCGTGCGAACAAACGAAGACGTATACGGAATGGGCAGCTTGCCGCTCGGGAGATGGAGAGCGCGGCGAGGAAGCCGGGAGACACCCGCAGAGAACCAGCCCCTCCCGGGCTCTTTATAATGCTCGAATTGAGCAAACCAACGCACGTCCGTCTCCACAGTCCAGGCAAGCGAGACCAGCCAATTACGCGCCTGGTACTTACCGGCTTCATGGGCGCGGGCAAGTCCACCGTGGGTTTCTTGCTTGCGCGGGAGCTGGGCTGGCAGTTTCTCGACCTCGACACAGTCATCGAAGAGGCTTGCGGCAAGAGCGTCGCGGAGATCTTCCGCCAGGACGGAGAGGCCTACTTCCGCGGGCAAGAACGGAGCGCGATCGACCGCTTGGAGGAGCGGCACGAGCTTGTTTTGGCCCTGGGCGGCGGCGCGATTGAAGACCCGCTGGTTCTCTCCGCGGTGATGAGTGCGCCCGAGAGCTGCCTGATTTTTCTGGACGCGCCCTTGGAGGAGCTCCTGGAGCGGGTCCGCAGCGGGGACGGCGTCCGGCCGCTACTGGCCCGCGAGGAAGAGATGGAAGCCCGTCACCGCCGCCGATTGCCCCATTACCGCGCGGCGCATCTCACAGTCGTAACGAGCGGCCTGAGTGCGGTAGAGGTAACCGCGCAGATTCTGGCGCAGGTTGGCCAGGAGCGTGGGGTTTAGAGTTGGCGGAGACCGGGAAAGTGGCAACAGGCATGACAACCGAGACGGTGGTTGATCCAAAGGTGGTTGACCCGGAGACCGGCAAGTTGATATCCGCGTCTGCACAGCGGATGCATGAGGCCCGGTCGAACATCCTTTTCGCCTTCGCCGTGGGTATCGCATTGACGCTGGTGTACCACATGCGCAATGCGTTGCTGCTGCTCTACGTGAGCGCACTGTTCGCGGTAGTCCTGATGCCGCTCATCCATTTCATCATGCGGCTGAAGATATTCGGCCGCAATCCCAATCGCGCGGTAGCCATCGTGCTCGTGCTTGCGGCGGTTACCGGAGGCATCACGCTCTTCTTCATGTTCGCGATGCCTCCGGTCATTCGCGACCTGAGCACATTTACCAAAGAGCTGCCCAGCCGCGGGCCTCAACTGCTGGGCCGCTTGCGCAAGATCCCTTTGGCCTCGCACACCAACACGGCGCTTCTGAACGCACGCTTGCAGGGGTACGTCTCGAACTTCGCGGAATACATGGTTCTTTCGATTACGGATTGGGCGAGCAAGGTCGCGGATATTATGACCGTCATCGTGCTGACCATCTATTTCATCCTGGAGGGAGACCTGGCGTACCACTGGGCACTTTTGCTTTTTCCCCAACGGGTGCGGCTGCGCCTGGACCGGACCCTCATGCGCGCCCAAGTGCGCATGGGCAAATGGCTGATTGGTCAAGGGACGCTCATGCTCATTTTGGGCTTGCTAAGCACAACGGTCTTCACGATGCTCAAGATTCGCTATGCGGCAGCGCTTGGGGTTTTGATGGGAGCACTCAACATCGTTCCGGTGCTGGGCGGGGTGGTCTCCATTGTTTTGGTGGTGCTGGTAGCGGCGCTTGATTCCTGGGGCAAAGTAATCGGCGCGCTGATCTTCTATGGCATCTATGTGCAGGTGGAAACGACCTACCTCACGCCGCGCATCATGCAAACCAGCGTCAACCTGATCGGTCTGGCAATTTTGGCCGCGCTGTTGCTGGGATCGAAACTGGCAGGCGTAGTCGGCGCCATCATCGCGATTCCCACGGCGGTGCTGATCTCGGTGCTGATCGAGGAATATGCCCTGCAAGGCGAAACGCTCGACGGATAAGGCATTTTCGGAAATACTGTGAACTTTTGAGCTCCCCTGAGTGGATTTTTCTTGAGGAAAATCCACTCAGGGCCTGCGCTTCGGTCTATGCCGTTTCCGAAAATGTTTTCGCGCGCGATTGCGGGATTTTGCCCCGTCTCGGATTCGTATCGCACGGCTTTCTTTCCAGACTTTTCGCGAAAGGCGGGCGGCCTGATCCTCCTTCGCCGCCCAAGCTTGTTATCATGAATAACGGCGACATTCCATCGATGTTTAAGACTCCCGAAAATTCCGCCTGGCCCGTTTCCGCGGGGTTGTGGCGATGACGCCCGCCGCGGATGCTATGGCAACCGGCGCCGGCAATTCTGGACTGGCAGGCCAAATTTTTGCTCCTGAGACCGCCGCCGGTGGTTCCGCGGCCGGAGGATCGGAGCGAATAAGCGCAGCAGCGGCACGCCCTTCGCGCATCGCCGACTACCAGACACTCTGCAAGGTCCGGGTTACGGCATTGGTTGTCTTGACCGCGTGGGCGGGGTTTTATCTGGGCTCGGTGCGCTCCGGCA
>DATAWF010000092.1:0-12534 GCA_036267335.1 Acidobacteriaceae bacterium | reverse complement strand
AGCAGCCGGACAAGCAAGCAAAAAGCAGATCTCTCCGCTAACGCATTTCTCCTGACACTGTGGAGTGGTTACGCCCGCTACGAGCAGCCATTCTTCGATGGAATGGCTGCGTTGGGCTCTGTTCTCGGCTCCCGCACCATCAGGAGAAATGCTCTTCGCATGAGGACTTTCGCCCTCATGCTTCGGTCGAGATGACAGGGGTTGCAGGGGGAGGATTTAAGTCGTGAGCACGCGCTCAGGTTTGCTTTTGGGCAACCTGCGGCTCGATGCGCAGCAGGCGATGGCCGAGCACGTGATAGGTTTCGCCCCGCCAGCTCACTCCATTGCCGAGATAGCTGCCGGCCCAGCAGCAAAAGCCAAAGAGATCGCGCACTGGAAAGAGGAGAACGTTTTGAAGAATCTTTTTCTCCCGCACAACTAAGCCGCCGGTAAGGAGCGCCATTTGCATTCGGGTTGCGACTCCCCAGGCGAGCAAGAGAGCCGCCAGCTCGGGACGCCGCCATGCCAGCTCGACCAAGGCGGCCAAAATAGCGTACGGCATGCTGAAGGTCAGCGCCGTTCCCAAGTGTCCTTTGGGGCGGGAGAAGCGAGTGCTTCTCATCCAGCGAATGTTGTGCTGCAGCGAGGGAAAAAAGGAGGTATTGAGAATGTGGTGCTCGACCACATAGGTGGAGAGCACGACCTCGCTTCCCCGTTCGGCTACCAGATTGCCCAACGCAAAATCGTCGGCATGATAGGAGCCTAAGACGTCAAAGCCGCCAAATTTCTCAACGCAGACGCGGCGCACGGCCATGGTCGGCCCGAGCGCGAACTTCATGCCCTCCAACATCTCGGCCACCAGGACTCCGGAGGGCATTTCGACGGACATGCCGGCCGCCTCCAGGCGCGACCAGAAGGTTCCGCCACGCGGATCGCCTTCTCCCGCGACTCCGCGGTAAAGGCAGGTGACAAGCCCGACCTTCTCCTCAGCAAAGGGAGCGATCACTTCCCTCAGATATTCGGGCGTGACCGAAACATCGCTGTCGCTCACGACAAAAATTTCGTACCGGGCGGCGTCGCTCATGCACTCCAACGACCAGACTTTGGCATTGGCGCACGGGGGCTCGCCGCAGACCAAAAACTTGGACGAAATCCGGGGATAGCGAGCGGCCACGCGGCGGGCAACAGCGAGAGCCTCGTCATCCGCATTGCGGGCACAGAAAAGAATCTCGTACCGGGGATAGCTCTGCAGGAAAAAGCTTTCGAGATGAGCCTCCAGCTCCGGCTCCGCTCCGTGGAGCGGCTTGAGAAGGCTGACCGGCGGACAAAAATCCCCGACCCTGCGCTGCCTCCGCCGCAGGGCGAAACGAAGGGCTGCCATTCCGGCAAGCACCGTATAGATCGTGGAGGTGACGAGCCCGCCTATTCCAACCGCGAGCAGTAGGTGGTCAGTCATGAGGATGTGAGCACTAAGACTTCAGAATATCGGTTCTACGGTTCAAAGAAAAGTTTTTCCCGGCTGTGGCCTCAGCCGCGTCAACATCCTGGCCAGCCAGTCACTTAGAGAGGCTCTGAACAAGCGCGTGAACCTCTCGAACTCCTTGCCTCAGGGGCTAAAGCCCGCATCTTTCAACCTGTTCCGGATACAACCAACGCGGACATTCGTGGTATCCCAGGTCTCAAAATCGAGACCTGGGGCACCCGAGTTTCGCTCAAAACTAAAGCCCGTACCTTTCACCTAAGGCCGTCCCTCAGGGGCTAAAGCCCTTTGGTTTTGCAGCCCTTTCGGCGCGGCTAAAGCGGATACCGCGACGGAGAGAAGATCTACTAGGGGCCCGGCAACCGCAAAGTCGCGCCCTGATACAAAACTCGCGAGCCCTGGACTTTTTCCGCCGCCTGTAAAGCCCTTTGGTTTTGCAGCCCTTTCGGCGCGGCTAAAGTCGCGCCCCGATACAAAACTCGCGAGCCCTGGTCATTTCCGCAACCTGTGAAGCCGTGCCCTTTCAAAAACGCCGACTTCTTCAGAGTTTCCTTAAAGCATTTCTCCTGACACCTGCTCCAACACCATCAGGAGAAAGGCTCTACCGCTTGCGTTCCCGCGGCGCCGAGGGCATGGTCAGCGGCTTGCGCAGCGGCACGATCGCCGCCCCGCCGGCCGGTGCACCGGGCTGCATCCGGCTGAGCATCTCGGTGCGCACATAGTCGACAAAGCCCTGCATCTGGCGGTTCATCTCTTCCATGCGCGCTCGCATCTGTAGGATGATAGCGATCCCGGCAATGTTTACCCCAAGATCGCGCGCCAGATTCAGGATGAACTCCAACCGCTCCAGATCCTCATCAGTATAGAGACGAGTGTTGCCCTCGGTTCGTGAGGGCTTGAGCAGGCCTTCCCGCTCATAAAGCCGCAGGGTCTGAGGATGAATTTCGTACATCTCGGCCACCGCCGAGATCATATAGGCGCCTTTTGACTTGCGTTTCGTAGGCATGGTGCACGTCCGTTCCTTGGGCGCCCCTGCTCGAATCAACTCTCGAAGAGGCGGGCGATCTGATAGATGCAATGCTCGTATCCCCGCCAGAAAGCCCTTCCCGCCAGGGTCATCCCGTTCTTTTCCGCCACCCGCCGCGAAGCCACGTTCTCAGGGCGGATGATCGAGATCATTCGTCCCGGCGGGTTGAGCCGCTCAAAACCATAGGCAAGGCAGGCCTTCGCAGCCTCGGTCGCGAAACCCTGTCCCCACTGATCCCGGCGGACATGGTAGCCCACTTCGAGTTCCCGCCGGTCTTCGACCTCTTGCCAGATCGGCCCGCAAGCCCCCACCAGGGTGCCTGTGGCCTTCGAAATCACAGCGAACAGGCCTCCGCGGTATTCGGCATAGCGTTCCCGATTCCGCCCGATCCAGTAGCGAACGTCATGCCGCTCGAAGGGCCGGGGGTAGAACCGCATGGTCTCCGCATCGCCCCAGATCGCGACCAGGCCATCCTCATCGCCGGCATCGATCGGGCGCAAGAGCAGCCGCCCGGTTTCGAGCAAAGTTTCCCGCTCCTGTTCAAGCGCCATGGCCGCCCAGTCCCCACCTGTAGACGCAAATGCAATTTTCCTCAGACCCGGGAAAAAATCGCAGCTCTGGGGTCCTCAGGATTGAGTTTTCCGAATTCTCTCAAAATCTCTTTCGAGCGCTCGTCCTTGAGCGCCGGAACGACGATCTCCACGGTCACGATCTCGTCGCCACGCTGCCCTTCATGCACGGCCGAGGGAATCCCCTTCTGGCGCATTCTGAGCTTTTGCCCGCTCTGCGTGCCAGGAGGAATTTTGAGCTGCGCCCGGCCGTCGATCGTTGGAACTTCGATCTTCGAGCCCAGGGCCGCTTCGGTAATGGTGACCGGAACCGTAATCTGGATATCGTCGCCCGCACGCATGAAGACGGGGTGCGAACCCACTTTCACGATCAGAAACAGGTCTCCCGGCGGACCACCGTCGACGCCGGCATTTCCCTTGCCGGCCAGACGGATCCGCTGCGCGTCCCGCGTACCGGGCTTGATGCGGAGCTCGACTGTTTCCGTGCGCGTGACGGTCCCTTCCCCATGGCAGTTGGAACAGACGTTCTCAATCTTGCCGCTCCCTCCGCAGCGGGGACATTGGACATTGAACTTCATGGCGCCGCTCATCTGCGTGACCTGGCCGGTGCCGTGGCATTCGGGGCAGGTTCCGGAGCCGCCGGTTGTACCGTTGCCTTTGCATACCGGGCAGATCTCCTGCCGGCTCACCTGCACCCGAATGGCGCCGCCGCGGATCGCGGTCCAGAAATCGACGCTTACCTGATATTCGAGATCGGTGCCCGGCTGGGGGCCGCGGCGCTGCCGGCCCTGGCTAAAAGCGCCGGAGAAAAGATCCCGCAGGTTGCCCCAAGCCGATCCGGAGCCGCCCGTCTCCCGGGCTCCCCCGCCGGCAGCGTAGTCGGAGAAATCGAAGCCACCAAAGCCGAAGGGAACCTCCTGAGCCCGGTTCCCCGAGGGGCCGGCATTCGAAAATCCGCCATACCCACCCCGAGCCGCGGCCTCGGCGGCTGCGGGATCGATCTGGTCGGAATAGAAGCCGAACTGGTCATAGATCTTGCGCTTTTTCTCGTCGCTCAGGACATCGTTCGCTTCCGAGATTTCCTTGAACTTCTCCTCGGCTTTTTTGTCACCCGGATTCACGTCGGGGTGATATTTCCGGGCGAGCTTGCGGAAGGCCTTGCGGATCTCCTCCGAAGTCGCCGTCCTTTTCAGGCCGAGCAGCGCGTAATAGTCTTTGGTCTGTGGCGTTGGCATCGCTCTCTTAGTTCCAAATCGCGCTGGTTTCTACCGGCTCGATCCTAAAGAAAATATCGGGCTGCACCCGGGTCATCTCGGAAGCAAAGCTCTCGGCCTGCTCCTTCGTGTTGAACATGAACTTCGCGTAGACATTCCCCGCGCGAAGCTGCTCGCACTTCCACATCGTCTTTCCTGATCCTTCGCTGAAGGGAGACAATCCCGCTTCCGGACCTATGATGTGATCGTTCCATTCTTGCGTCATTTTCATTCGTCAGCCGCCTTCTTTTGTTCCCACCCCTGTCTAGCGAAAGGACGGGGCGCCCCGCATCGTTCGGAAAGCGCCCCCTGAATTGCCTGCTTTTACCAACTGCGTCCGTAGTGTGGTGAGTCTGAAGTTCATTGAACAATTTGGCGAAATGGAGTGGAGCCCTCAGGGGCTGAAGCCCATCTCTTTGGCGATCTTTACGGCACGACTGAAGACGTACCCTGATACAAAACCAAAGAACATTCCTCGAACGAACTTCTGACTCAGGACACTAGGGCCTGTTCACACTTTTAGAGCGAGCAGGCCCTAGAACGGCCGCCGGTTTATTTCTTGTCGTCGACGTCTACATACTCGGCGTCGATCACGCCCTCGTCTTTCTTCTCTCCTTCAGAGGCAGCGTCGCCCGGCGCAGCTCCAGGAGTCCCTTGAGCGGCACCCGCATTCGTCTTGTACATGGCCTCGGCCAGCTTGTGCGAAGCCGCGGTAAGCCGCTCGTTCGCCGCCGTCATCTCCGCGGAGTTCGAGCCTTGGAGCTTGGCTTTGGCATCGGCCAGCGCCGACTCCACCTCGGTCTTGTCGGAGCCCGGGATTTTGTCTCCGTTCTCCTTGAGCATCTTCTCGACGTTGTAGACCATGTTGTCGAGATGATTGCGCGCTTCGACTTCTTCGCGCTTGGTCTTGTCCTCGGAGGCATGAGCATCCGCCTCTTTGGCCAAGCGCTCGACCTCGTCTTTGCTGAGGCCCGAGGACGAGGTGATGGTGATCTTCTGGTCCTTGTTGGTGGCCAGATCCTTCGCCGTGACGTTCAGGATTCCATTGGCGTCGATATCGAAGGTCACCTCGATCTGCGGCATTCCCCGCTGGGCCGGCGGAATACCGCCCAGCTTGAATTTGCCCAGCGTACGGTTCTGGTCCGCCATCGGCCGCTCGCCCTGCAGAACGTGGATCTCGACCTCAGTCTGATTGTCGGCGGCGGTCGAGAACTTCTCCGTCTTTTTGGTCGGAATCGTAGTGTTGCGCGGAATCATGGGAGTTGCCACGCCGCCCAACGTCTCGATGGCCAAGGTCAACGGGGTCACGTCCAAGAGCAGCAGATCCTTGACCTCGCCTGCCAGCACGCCGCCCTGAATGGCGGCGCCGATCGCGACGACCTCGTCGGGGTTCACGCCGCGATGCGGTTCCTTCTTGAAGAGCTCCTTGACCAGTTGCTGGATGCGAGGCATACGGGTCTGCCCGCCGACCAGCACGACCTCATCGATCTTGCTTGCATCCACCTGCGCATCGGTCATCGCCTTCTTGCAGGGCTCAATCGAGCGCTGGATGAGATCTTCGACCAACTGCTCCAGCTTCGACCGGGTCAGCTTTTTGACTAAATGCTTGGGACCGGTGGCATCCGCCGTTACAAATGGCAGATTGATCTCGGTTTCCATCGCCGTCGAGAGCTCGATCTTGGCCTTTTCCGCGGCGTCTTTCAGGCGCTGCAGAGCCATCTCGTTGCCCTTGGAGCGAAGGTCCAAGCCTTCATCCTTCTTGAACTCATCGATCAACCAGTCGACAATGCGCTGGTCCAGATTGTCGCCGCCAAGGTGCGTGTCGCCATTGGTCGACTTCACTTCGATGACGCCCTCGCCAACCTCCAAGATGGAGATATCGAAGGTGCCGCCGCCGAAGTCATAGACGGCAATGGTTTCATCCTTCTTCTTGTCGAGGCCGTAGGCCAAGGCCGCCGCCGTCGGCTCGTTGACAATGCGCTTGACGTCCAAGCCGGCGATGCGGCCAGCGTCTTTGGTGGCCTGCCGCTGCGCGTCGTTGAAGTACGCGGGTACGGTGATCACCGCCTCGGTCACCGACGTGCCCAGGTAGTTCTCCGCCGCTTTCTTCAGCTTCTGCAGAATCAGGGCCGAGATCTCTTCCGGCGTGTAGTCCTTGCCCGAAACCTCGACGACCACATGGTCGCCTTTGGGCTTGACCTTGTAGGGAACCATTTTCAGCTCGTCGTTGACTTCATTCGCGCGCCGTCCCATAAAGCGCTTGATCGAATAAATTGTGTTTTCAGGATTCGTGATCGCCTGGCGCTTCGCCACCTGGCCAACCAACCGCTCTCCGCTCTTGGTGAAGGCCACAACCGAGGGGGTCGTGCGACCACCTTCTTCGTTGGGGATGACTTTGGGCTCGCCGCCCTCCATCACCGCGACCACCGAGTTGGTCGTTCCTAAATCGATGCCAATAATCTTTGCCATTTCCTTTGCCGCTCCTGCGCTGAACGTGCTCAGTGGCTAGCTTCCCACTTGAGTCATTTGTTGTCAACCTATCTGATGCGGCATCCAACGGATAAGATTCGGGTTCGATCCCTTTTGTTTTCTTGGGATAAGGAGGAGGGGGGCTCCGGCGGCCGAGACAGAGGCGGACATTCCATGCATCTTTCGTGCATCCTGGGCCCGATCGCCGCTATCTTAAGCTGCATGTCTGGGTTACGAGCCGACCCGGACCTTTTTTTGGACGCCCAAGGACAAATTTTCCAGGAATTATGGCGGATAGCGAATCCGGCGACAACCAATCCGCGCAGACGTTTGGGGTGAACCCCTGGCTGATCGCCGTTTCGGTGATGCTGGCGACCTTTATGGAGGTGCTGGACACCGCAATCGCAACGGTGGCGCTGCCCTATATCGCGGGAAGCCTTTCGGCCTCGACCGATGAGGCTACCTGGGTCCTGACCAGCTATTTGGTGGCGAATGCGGTTATCCTGCCGGCCAGCAGCTGGTTTTCGCTTCGCTTTGGACGCAAGCGCTTTCTGATCACCTGCGTGATCATCTTTACCGTCGCGTCCTTCTTTGTCGGCGCGGCGCCGTCGCTGGCCTTCATCCTGCTGGCCCGGATTGTGCAAGGGGCGGGCGGGGGGGCGCTGCAGCCGCTTTCCCAGGCCATCCTGCTTGAAAGCTTTCCACCCGCCAAGCGGGGCGCGGCCATGGCCTTTTTTGCCTTCGGCATCGTGGTAGCGCCGGTACTCGGCCCAACGCTCGGGGGCTGGCTGACCGACAGCTTTAGCTGGCGGTATGCCTTCTACATCAATATCCCGGTCGGGATTCTGGCTGTCATTTTGATCAGCCGGTTCGTCCACGATCCTCCTTATATTGCGAAGGCCAAGGTCGCTCCGTTCGACAATCTCGGCTTCGGGCTGCTGGCGGTCTGGACAGGCTGTCTGCAGATTGTGTTGGACAAGGGGCAGGAGGACGATTGGTTCAGCGCCGTCTGGATCCGCTGGGCGGTCTTTTTTCTGGTCGTGGCCCTGGCCTGGTTCATCATTCATTCCTGGCGTAATAAGCAGCCGCTGGTAAACCTGCACGTGCTCAAAAACCGGAACTTCGCCGTGGGCTGCGGACTGATGTTCATGCTGGGAACCGCCCTCTATTCGACCATCACGGTCCTTCCGCTCTTTTATCAGGAGCTGCTCGGCTATACAGCCTTTAGCGCAGGGCTCATGGTGGGGCCACGCGGCGTTGGATCGATCCTCGGCATGCCGTTGATCGGCTACATCAACGACAAAGTCGACGCCCGTATTCTGCTCAGCATCGGTTTCATCACCTTCGGCATTTGCTCAATTTTCTTCGGCAACGTGAACCTTGGGATTGGCCCTTGGACGCTGTTTTTTCCGATCGTGATCACCGGCGCGGCGATGAGCTTCGTTTTTGTGCCGATCACGACCCAGGCCTACGGAATGCTTCGCAACGAGGAGATAGGCAACGCCAGCGGCATCTTCAATCTGGTGCGGAACATCGGCGGCGGCATCGGCATCTCGTTGGCGCAGACGCTCATCACCCGCCGCAGCGCGGTACACCAGACCCAGATTGCCGGCTCCGTGCCGGTCGATAGTTATTGGTTCGAACAGCGGATGTATCAATTGCACGCCTACCTCTCACGCCAGACCAGCTCGGCCAATGCCAGGGGCGCGGCAGAGGGGGTGCTCAATGGGCAGCTTATGGCCCAGGCGCGGCTGTGGGCCTTTGTCGACGTCTTTCGCTGGACAGCTATCCTCGCCTTTCTCTGTGTCGGGATCATCTGGCTCTTTCGCAAGGTGAAGCCGGGCCGAGGACCGGCAGGCGCGCATTAAGGGAGCGCCTGAATAAGTGCGTGGACCTCTTGAACCATCCCTCAGGGCTGAGCCCATTTATCTTGCGACACTTGCGACACGAATAACCCGCGCCCTGATACAAGGCGCTCTACTCCTGGAGTTTCTCCGCAAGCGGCGGGCGTGGAAATTTCGCAAGGGCTGAGCGGCTGAGCGTTGGATAAACGAGACGCTGCCGTCGGTAATGGTGGAGTACCCGGGTTGGCGACCACACATCCGAACACAGCGGCTGGCTCGGCGTCGGACCAATTCGGTACGGGTGATATGCCCGATGCAGCTACGGCGGGACTGCGGAACTTCGCGGATGCTTGCGACGTACAATCCCATGGGGTGATTCAGGTTGGGTAGCAGAGGAGATCAAGGTTGCGAATGAGCATGTCGCATGTGTGGCCAGTCTTTATTGCTGGAGTATGGTTGCAGGCCTCCGCGCAGGTTCCGGCGCCACCTGCTGCTTCCACCCAGGCTGCCGCGACGAATCTTACGGCTGACCGGCTGGTCGATGAGCTGGTCGAGAACGCTGCCCGCGACCATGCCACGCTGCCATCGCTCACCGCGCACGAGAGCATCGTCTCAAAAGTGGATGAGCACGTTGTCTTCAGAAAAAACACCGCAAAGGCGGAGGCCACGGTGCACATCGTGCGCAAGTCACCCGAAGGGGCCTGGACGGAAGATCGGCAGTTCACCGTGTTCAACGGAAAGCCCGTTGCGCCAAACACGCGTGTCCAGCTGCCCTTCGATCTGGAAAATAGTTTTGACGACGTTCAGAGTTTTTTCTTCAGTGTCCAAAATCGCCCGTGTTACAACTTCGCCCTGGCCGCGCGAGCTGGCGAAGACGCGCCCCTTGAACTTACTATCACTCCCGTTTCTGAAGTTGCCACGCAGAGTCAATGCATCGCCCGTTCTGGCGTGGCCCGCATTGACCCGGCAACGCATCGCGTGACCCACCTTGAGTTCACGAACCCCACAGGGCCGAATTCTTCATTCTTCACCTCAGTCGATTACGCTGCGACTCAGGTGGGCTATAAACTTTTCTGGCTTCCTTCTGTAGTGACGACGCGCGTGGTCATCGGGAAGACGCCGAACGAGTGGACCGCTCGCTACTCCGATTACCACCAATACACGGCCAGCGTAACGATTCTGCCTGCGGACAGTAACACTCAGTAGAAGTTCGCAGATCTGAGGAAGTAGCCGCAGTTGCGGCAGATGAGCTTGCAGCGGTGGCGACGATCACGGTGGTGGCGGTGGCGGTTGTGGCGGCGGCAGAGGGGGTGCTCAATGGGCAGCTCATGGCCGAGGCACGGCTGTGGGCCTTTGTCGACGTCTTTCGCTGGATGGCCATCCTTGCCTTTCTCTGTGTCGGGATCATCTGGCTCTTTCGCAAGGTGAAGCCTGGCCAAGGGCCAGCAGGCGCGCATTCAGGGCAGATTTTCTGTTGTTTAGGACTGACTTTCTGACCGGTGAACTCGCCGACGCGTTGGCCTGTCCCTGGAAACTTCATGGACGATTCCCTACAATCCCCGACATGCTGGTTCGTCTCGGTTCCTTTGCCGGTGGGATTCTTCTAACGCTTAGCTTGGCGGCGCCTTGCCCGGCCCTTGCGCAGACGAAACCGGCCCCCGCCTCCGCAGCCGCAGCGTTCTCGCATGCTGCGGCAGAGCAAATCGACAGCAAAGTTCAGGAGGTGCTCGCTACGACGGGCGTACCCAGCGCCTCGATCGCGATTGTCGAATCCGGGCGGATTGTCTATCTCCACGCCTACGGCCTGGCGCAACTAGCGCCTCCCGTTGCGGCGCAGCCGCAGATGCAATACCCGATTGGATCGGTCAGCAAGCAGTTCACCGCCGCCGCGATCCTGCTGCTGGCGCAGGAGGGCAAACTCTCGATCGACGATCCGGTATCGAAGTTCTTCCCCGATCTCACGAGGGCCGGTGAGGTGACGGTGCGCATGCTGCTCTCGCACACTTCGGGTTACCAGGACTACTGGCCGCAGGACTATGTGATGCCGTGGCTGGCGGAGCCGACGACACCACAGCACATCCTCGATGTGTGGGGCAAAAAGCCGCTCGACTTCCCTCCCGGAACGGCCTGGCAATACTCGAATACCAATTTCGTCATGGCTGGCCGCATTGTGGAGAAGGTCAGCGGCGAGCCGCTGCTGACCTTTCTCGAACAGCGCATTTTCACGCCCTTGGGGATGACGCACGTTGTCGACTCCGATACCGGCGCGCCCTTGCCGGGAGGTCCGCTCGGCTACTATCGCCATGCGCTGGGCCCGCTGCGCCCCGCGCCGTTTTCCGGGGCCGGCTGGATGTTCGCCGCCGCCGACCTGGCGATGCCGGCGGACGATCTCGCCCGGTGGGATATCAGCCTGATCGACCGTGGGCTGCTCCGGCCGAGTGGATATCGCGAGATGCTCACCCCGGTGCGGCTGAAAGACGGCAAGAGCAGCGGCTACGGCCTGGGCGTCTTTCTCGGCGATCGCAACGGCCACCCGATCATTGAACACTCGGGTGAGGTTTCGGGCTTCGTCTCGGAGAACGTGGTTTTTCCCGCGGACCGGGCGGCGATCGTGGTGCTGACCAATCAGGACGCCTCTTCGGCGGCGGGCGAGATCGGCCGCGAGCTCACGCCGATCGTGCTCGGGCTTCCCTCGCCGGCGCCCGATCCGGCAGTCGCGCAGGCACTCGCCATCTTCCTCGGGCTTGAGGACGGGCATATCGACCGTTCGCTTTTGACTGATTCCTGCAACGCCTACTTCACGGAGCAGGCGCTTGACGATTTCTCGTCCAGCCTCAAGCCGCTGGGGACGCCGCTCAGTTTCACTTTTGCCCGCAAGGAGCTGCGCGGCGGAATGACCTTCCGCATCTTCACTGCCGAATTCGCCAACCACGCCCATCTGACCGTGACCACCTATGAAATGCCGGACGGAAAGCTGGAACAGTATCTGGTGATCCCGTAACGGCCGGATGCGCGGGGAGGGGTCCTATAAGGTTGAAGCTGCGGGAAGGGCTGTGCGATACTCCGACAGAGCTTGCATCGACGAGGTGGCGGGCATTCGACGGGTTTCAGCGGCCGCTCCAGGCGGCAAGCACCCGAAAATCGATCTCTTCGCCGGGATGGCGGAACTGGCAGACGCAGCGGACTCAAAATCCGCCGAGGGCAACCTCGTGGGGGTTCGACCCCCCCTCCCGGCACCAAGATAAAGCAATAAAAATCAATAGCTTGCAAAGACAGAAGCCTCTCAATCCGAGAGGCTTTTTCATGCCTCCGAGTGCTGGTGATACTTATGGGGATACTTTGATACTGTGTTTGCAGGAGGAAGATATATGCCCCGCAAATCAACGGCGAAAGCAACTGGAGTGTGGGAAAAAGAGCGTGGCAGCGGTGTCTGGTGGATCAGGTATCGTGCCGAAGGCAAACTCAAGCGTGAGAAGGTCGGGCGCAAAAGCGACGCCATCGACTTGTACCATCAACGGAAGGCGGATGTCCGGGCCGGGGTCAAGTTGCCGGCAAACCTGCGAACCAAGGGCGTCAAGTTTGAGGAGATCGCCAAGGACGCAGAGGAATGGTACGTCAGCCACGGCAAGAAGGATCTTCGCACCGTAAAGAACCGCATGAAGCGGCTCGTGAAAGACTTTGGGACGCAAGTTGCCGATACGATCAGCCCTGCCCAGATCGACCAATGGCTCTCGAAGCCTGAGTGGACTCCCGCCACATGCAACCGCTATAAGGCCCTCTTTTCCAAGACCTTCAAGATCGCCTTGGCTGCTGGCAAGGTTTCCATGAATCCGGCGCGCCTGGTAGAGCAGCGCACCGAGAGTCCGGGGCGCATTCGTTATTTGCTAGATGACGAAGAAACGATAGTGCGGGT
>DATAWF010000091.1:0-14634 GCA_036267335.1 Acidobacteriaceae bacterium | reverse complement strand
CGGGTCCTATCCCAACTGCCTTTCGACGCAGATCGTTCAATGCCCTTCCCAGGTCACCTTCAACGGCAGCAATGACGATGTTGGATTCGGCGTCAACATCATCTTTCCCCAGGGCCGCACCGTCAAAGTGACCCAAATCCAGAACAATGCTACTTGGACGAAAGGCCGGCACACGCTTCTCTTCGGCGGAGAGTTCGACTACCAAAACGCGCCGGATTTTGGACTCTTCGAATACACCGGAAATTTGGTCTATCAGACGATGAGCGACTTCATCGGCGATGGCAACAATCCCGATGACTATATGGTGTTAGCGGACGGCCCCGCCGTGAGCCCATTTACGGAGGTCGACGCGGCTGGCTATGTCCAGGACGATTGGAAAGTCACCCCGAACTTTACCGCCCACATCGGCTTGCGCTGGGAGTTTTACAGCCAGGCGACCAACCTGCTGCACAAAGAGACGGTCGAGCGGCAATCGAACCCGGCGACCGCCTTTTGGAGTACGAGCCTGCCGCTTTCGGCAACGACCGATCCATCGGTCAACAACTTCTATTACGGATACCAGCCCCGCATCGGATTCGCCTACAATCCCAGTTTCGACAAGAACCTTGTCATCCGGGCCGGCTATGCCATCAACGAAAGTCCCATCTACTACAACCTGATCACGCTTGCCTCCGCGGATGCGCCGGTCGTCAACGAGGGTTTTTTTTCCTGCAGTCCGGGCGTCAACTGCTTGCCGGCCAACGGCAATCTGCTGGCAGGCAGCGTGCGTGCGGCGAACCTTTCGTTTCTGCCCACAGGCATGGATCCGCGAGCCGGATACGAACAATACTTTCCCAAGAACCTTCGCGTACCGTATGTGCAGACGTACACCTTGGCAATCGATCATCAGATCGGCAGGGGCGCAGTGGGAGAAATTCGCTATGTCGGGTCAAAGACCACGGACGACTTTCAATCGGTCAACTCGAATCCCTACATGGCGACGATCGCAGCAGCCTTTCCCAACTACATCTCGCCCTCCTCGCTTTGCCAAGACCCCACCGCCAACGGCTATGGCCACTTGAACTGCGACTATAACTATCGTGGTCTGGTCACCAACGGCGGTTGGGCGAATTACAACGGTCTGGAACTCAACCTGACGACGCAAAACTACCATGGGCTGACGTCCACAATTTCCTACACCTTCAGCAAGGGCATGAACAATACAACCGACGGCTTCCGCAGCACTGGCGGGGGCGGCAGCACCATTGCTTTCGCGCAAAACCCGCTCGATACCAGCGCGGGCGAGCGGGCCCTGAGCGGCAACGACTTTCCCAATGTCGTCGGCATCGCCTTCGACTATCAATTGCCGAAATTCGGCACATCCGGCCTGCTCTCCCGGGCGACCAACGGCTTCGACATCTTTGGCCTGTACCGGTTCACCTCCGGACAGGTCTACACTCCGTACCAGTCTCTGAATCTGGACTCGACCTCCGGCGGAGACAGCAGCTTCTGCGATGGCGGCTTTAGCCAGGCCTCCGAGCTCGGTGTCGATACCTGCAGGCTGGTGCTGTCGAACAAGAAGGCGCCCGCCGGCTCGGTTGCTTACTTGAACCCATATGTTTCGGTAAACGGAGTGGCCACGCCGGGAACGCCGCACTTTATCGTCTACAACTCCGACAGCATCGACATGAGCGGAAACTATCATGACGGGACGCCAGTCAATCCCAGCACCACCCGCTGGATCATCAACAACATGGCCTATGCCGAGATGGTCGGCAACCCCTATCCCGGCTCTTCGAGAAGCCTGCTTCGCGGACCGACATTCAGCGAGCTGGATGCATCGATTATGAAGACGACCCAGATCGCCGATCGCGTCAATCTGCAGCTCTCGATGAGCGCCTACAACGCGCTGAATCAGGACTATCTGGGCACGGGAATCGCGTACGTTGGCTCCTCGGCCTTTGCCCAAACCCAGTTCAATAATTCGACTCCGGTAGCGAACAACAGCGGCTTTGTGTCAGGAAACCGCTTCGTCATCCTGGGCGCCAAAGCCGTCTTCTAGAGAACAGGCCGGGATGCCTCGAAATCCCCGGCGCGTGCATTTCTGAAGAGGGCCTGATGGCATCGCCGTCGGGCCCTCTTTTTTGGGGTGTGCAAAAGGATTCTCGGCGCTGGCTCGCCGGCTCCTAGCCTGCCGCTCGCCAGTTTCCGATCCACTCTTCGTTCTCAAAAGGATCGCAGTGGGGCCGGCTCGCCAACTCGGATTTCTCACAGGGCGGACCCAAAACTGTCATCCCGAGCGCAGCATGACGGTTTTTGTCATGCGGAGTCGAGGGATCTGCTTGTGCGTTAGAGCGTTTTCACTTGAAGTGTTTCCAAAAATAATGCCTCGTACGTGGCCGTTTCATCGAAAAACCGGGGTCCCCGGCAAGCGGAGCTTGCTGGGGTGGAAAAAACGGCCACTCCTGACCACTCTCTCCATGTCAGAGGACAAGTGAGAACGCTCTAGCAGAGCGAAGCAGCCGGACAAGCAAACAAAAGCAGATCTCTATGCTTCGCATGAGGACTTTCGCCCTCATGCTTCGGTCGAGATGACAGAACTGCCCGTGGATGAGCAAGAACTGTGAGAAATCCTGGCTCGCTTGCTGAGCCGCCAACTCGCCCCTTTCTACGGCTGATTCGAGATGGTATGGCGATGCACACTCGCCTGCACTTCCGGCACGGAGCCGTCATTGACCGCGACTTCGACGGGTTCGCCGGAGAGCAGAAATCGGTGGGTGACGCTCGAATCGGCCGGCACCCGCAGGCGTGCGGTGACAGTCGCTCCGCTCGAGCGAACGGTGACGGGAACCTCTGCTGCCGCTCCACCGCTATTCGACACACTCACGGCGACAAGATACGATCCCGGAACCGAGGACGAGCTGGGATAGACGCCGGCGATGGAGAGGTCTGGAAGGCCCCGGTCCCGGTAGACCCAATCGGAAAAGAACCAGCTCAGGTCTTTGCCGCTGGTGCGCTCGAGTACGCGTTCGAACTCTTTCCCATCGTTATCCGTCGATGGATCGTATTCACGGAAGGCTTGGGCCAAGGCACTGTCTCCGGCGAGATCGCGCAGCATCCAGAAGACGTACGCAGCTTTGACCCGGTAATAAATGGGGTCTTTCGCCAAGAGCAGGTTTTCGCCCTCATCCCCTTTCGCCACAACGGGCACCGCCGTCCCGGCGCCGGTCTGTTGCTTCTCTGGCTGATCGTCCGGCTCCACCAGAGCCAAGGCCCCGCGTTCGTTGTCCATTTCCGTGAGCGCGGCCTCGCGCCCCCGGCTCTGCTCCGTCCACAAGGTCGCCATAAAATACGACACACCCTCTTCCAGCCACGGGTAACGCGAGTGGAAGGTCACGCGAGAGAGCGCGCGAATGAGCGGGATCGAAAGATCCGCCGGCTGCGCATTGTCAAGGCTCAGAAAGAAGACCGAACCTTGCTCCAAGGGAACATCGCCGGCTTCTGGAAGATCGACGATCGTGAGCGTGCCCGGGCGCGGCGCGGTCAGCCATTTTTCGAGCGTGGGCGAAACCATCTTGGCCGCGCCCGCATAGGCGGCCTCGTTGCCGGTATCTTCAGGCCGGGCAAAAAAGCGCACAGAGCCGCTCGAAGCTTCTGTGCGGGAGAGCAAAAAGAGGCTCGGCGTAGCGAAACCCAAACGGGTTTTTGGCAGGGAACAGGTCACGATCCCGGGAACGGAGTTTTCTTTTGGCATGGACGCGGGCGCGACCGGCAAAGGGACTCCGTCCAGAACCGCCAGATTGGGCGGCGCGCCGAAGAACTCCTCAGTAAGTCGCATCGAGACAGTAGCATCGTCCTGCCGCAGCTTTTGCGCATCGACCTCGGTGAAGAGTTTGTTGCCATCTCCAAGCAGCACAGGAGAAGACGATACCGGGTACCACACGACGTTGCCGAAGCCCCGCAAGCCGACGAAGCTCGAATCGATGCGATCCCAGTCCGAGTGCTCGGCGGTCTCCGTGGGAACCCCGATCTCTTCGAGTCTTTGTGCTGAAAGCGTGATGGAGCCCTGATAGATGACGTCGAGCGCCAACGTTTGTTTCGGCGCTAGAGGCTGAGGCAGTGTGATGTCGGCTTCCTGGAGCATTCCGGTATGGTCGGCGTCGCTGTCTACCAGCCGCCCGGTGAACGATGCCGGCTGGCCGGCCACACGAATCGATTGCCAGGCGAGTCCCGAGGAGATCTGCAAGGGAAGAAGATGCAGCGGCTGCGCCCCGTCATTGCGAAGCACGATGCGGGCGCGGGCGGCGAGCATGTTTTGTGCAGGTTGCAGATGGAGATCGAAATCGTAGGAAAGGAAGGTGATCTGCTGCTGCTCAGGCTCTGCTGCGGAGGACGGGCTGCTCGCTGCGTCCTGGCCCGGAGTTTTGGGAACAGTGCTGGCGGGGGTGTCGTCGAGGGAGCGCGAGAACAGGATCTGGGGCCCGGAGCTCGGTTTGGCGGCAGGCGCTGCGGGAGACGGTGCGGTTTGCGCGCCGGCCAGCGATGCCGCGGCGGCTAGCAGCGCCGCGCCGGCACGGATCATGACCCCAGTCCCTTTTGCCGCTTGGGAGACGTGGCCGCGCCGGTTTTGCCCTTGGCTTTGGGGTGCCGCCGCTGGCGGGCAGCCTCAAAAAGCACGACCGCTCCCGCAGCCGAAACATTGAGGGATGAAATTCGTCCTGCCATGGGGACGCGTAGCAGGTGGTCGCAACTGCGTCGCACCAGGTCGTGCAATCCTGCGCCCTCGTTGCCCAAGACCAACACGCACCCTCCCGAATAATCGAACTGGTCGTAGTCCAGCGTTCCTCGCTCGTCCAGCCCCGCGCACCACAGTCCCTTTTTCTTGAGATCCTCCAAGGCGCGAACCATGTTGACCACCCGCGCGACCTTGACGTGTTCGGCCGCCCCGGCCGAAGCCTTGATCGCGCTCGGACTCAAGGGGGCGGAACGGCGCTCGGTGACGATCACTCCATCGACCCCGGCTCCGTCGGCTGTGCGCAGCAGCGCGCCCAGATTTTGCGGGTCCTCGACCCCATCGAGGGCAAGCAGGAGCAGATCGGTGCGCCCGCTTTCGAGCAGATCTTCCAGATCCAGAAACTGCCGCTCCCGAACCACCGCGACCACTCCCTGGTGAGCCGCGGTGCGCGCAAGCTTGGTGAGCTGTCCCCGCTCTTCAAACCGAAGCCGGATTCCGCTCTCGCGACAGGCGTCGATCAGCTTCCCGAGACGCAGATCGTTTCGCTCGCGGGCGACGCAGACGTGGTCGAATCTCCTGCTCCCGGAGCGTAAAGCCTCCTCGACGGGATGCAGGCCAAAAAGAATCTCCATGCTTTTGAGTTTAGACGCTCTGATTGGAAGGAGGTCCCGGAGGAGGGGGCTTCTGCCGGCGGCGGACCTCTGGGACTCCTTTTTGACCTGTTTTTGGAGCATCCGCGGACCGGAGCCGGGGCGAATTGCGAGACTCCCGCCCACGAGAAGGGTTTACAACGGTAGGGTCCGGGCTCCGGGCCGATTTTTTTGGGCTAAAATGGCCGAAACTGTTGATTTTTCGTTCTCTTTCCGGCCTGCCTCATGTACCTTGTTGTGATCGTGTAGCTGAGCTCTCGAGAAGACCCCCAAAAATGACCATTACCAAAAAACTCAAAAAAATAGCCGCGGCAAGCGTCTTTGGCCGCCTTAACCCCGTCTTTGAAAACATGATGGGCGCCGCCTCACTTACGATCACGGATCGCGCGCACGACGAAAACGCCCGGGTGGCCCTCGGCCTCAAGCGCCATGATCCCAAGCTGATCGACGAGCTTATTGTCCAGTACCAGCATCGCCTGCTGCGTTACCTGCTCTATCTCACCGGAGACCGCGAAACGAGCGAGGATCTTTTCCAGGAAACCTGGATGCGGGTGTTGGTGCGGGGCGCGCAGTTTAACGGCAACTCGCGATTCGACACCTGGCTCTTTACCATCGCACGCAATCTCGTGATCGATATGCGGCGCAAGCGGACGATGAGCAGCCTGGAAGCGATGTGCGAGACGGGAGATGACGACCGAGCGTTTGAGATTCCCGCAGGGGATCGCTCGCCATTCGATCTGTGCGCGGCCCGGGAGAACGGCCAGCGCGTGGCCGAAGCCATGCTGGGTCTGGAGCCGCTGAATCGGGAAGTGCTGGTGCTCCGCTTTTACGAGGAAATGTCTTTGGAAGAGATCGCGTCCGTGACCCGGGCGCCGCTCTCGACCGTGAAATCGAGACTTTATCGAGGTTTGGCGGCTTTGAAACCGCGTATCGCTGCAGCCGAGCGATCCACTGCCGAGGTGGTGCAATGACGCCTGCCGAAATGCAGATGCATCGGGACCCCAATCCGTCCGGAGCTTCGGAGTCTCGCGGGGAGCTGGTCGAGGCGTTGGCAGGTTTGAAATACGAGGCCGACCTGGCCCTCTCGCAGAAAACTCGCCGCGCCGTGCGCAACGCAGCGATTGGAATGGCCGAAAGGCGCTCCCATCAGCGGCGCACCATCGGCTTGGCTGTCGCGGCAGTTCTCACCCTTGCGATTCTTTTGGCCCCCGTGATCCGGAACACCGTCCAGGCAGTGAATGGCGGTGAGCGTCTCGGGGACATGCCTACGGAGTTTATGGTTCTTTTCATGATGCTGTTGCCCGCGGTATTCGCGGCGCTCTTCGCGGTCTGGATAAGCCAGCGCGATGCGCATCATGACCGTAGCCTTTAGTACTGCCTATTCATTGAACAACGGCCATGCCTTCCCAAACTCAGTTACGGGACGCTGACGCGACAAGTGCCTTCTCCGAGGAAGTCAAGCTCATTCCCCGGTGGTCGGTCGTACTTGCCGTGCTGGCTTTTGTTTTTATGCAATACCTTCTCTGGGTGTTCATTCCCGCAGGCCAACACCACAGGGGATACCGCGATCCCGTCGGCATCCGGCTCTATTACACAACCTCGTGGAGCGTCATGGCCTCGCTCTATTTCCTGATGGTTGGCTACGTCAGCCGCGATGCGCCACGGCGCGGCATGCACACCATCTTCTGGACCGTGATCGCCCTGATTCCGGGCGGCGTGGGAGCGGTGCTCTATTTCCTGCTGCGCCAGCCGGTGATGACGGTTTGCCCTTCCTGCGGCATTACGATCCAGCGGGAATTTCACTTCTGCCCCCAATGCGCCTTCCAGGTCTCCGCGGTTTGCGGCAAGTGCTACCGCGGGGTGCGCGTAACCGATCTCTATTGCGGTTACTGCGGGCATGATCTGATCTCTGACGATGCGCCCGCGCGTTTGCGCGCTCTCTAGTCCCGCATCGTTCCGCTTCCTTAACACTTTGTTGCGGACAGCGGAACATTGCGTATGGGCAACGGCGCCAAAAATCAGGAAAACGTCCCCTGCGGGGCCAGAAGCATTTGGAACTGAGCTTAGGGTGGGTTCCCGCACTCTGAGCGATTTCGCGGCCCGAGGCTACAGGGAACTGGATTACCCTGCGATCTCGCTGCGGATGAGGTAAGGCGCACCGCGGCGTGCGCTCTCTAGACTCTCTTTGCGGCGCGCGTCTTTCAACAACAGCCCAACCGCGCAACAGGAGCTCGAAGCGCGGCAACATGCATACTTGTCGACGGACTTCCCCTAAGGTCGACCCAGTGCCGTTGGAATTCCCCTCAATCTGCGCGTGGCGGGCCGGGTTGCAGCTCGTCCTTCAGTAACACGGAACGGGAGGGTTCGCGCGGGTCCACGAGTCTTCAGAACAGCTTTCCGCGAAAGGCGAGGAAAAGCTCGACCAGCAGGATGATCACGACCGTGACTTCCAGCAGAAACCCGCGGCTTTGATTGAACTGATCGAGCATGGAGCGGTACAGCTCTTCGGCAGTCTTCAGCTTCTGTTCCACCAAAGACTTGTAATCGGGCACGCCCACTCTCGCCGCAGCGAGCCGGTAGAGCCGGGCGGCGAACATATCGCTCAAAAACTTGATCGCATTGTCGGCCCGTTCGGTCAGCTCAATAACATCGAGCAGCACCGTATGGAGACTGGTCGCCGATCTCGCCAGCCGCCAACGTGCAAACACTCCCGAGTCCTTGGCGAAGGAATCGTAGGCTCCGGCCAGAACCGCGGTAAGCAATTCGTCGTAATGCCGGAATTCGAGCAATTGTGAATTTGCATACTCCAGCAGCTGAATCGCGGTTTCGGCTCCGGCCGGCGTGTCGTATAAAAACGCCGCGTTCCATCCAATCACGGAAAGATCGTTGGAGTAGTACGACAGCCGCGAATTCAACACCTCCGCGCACTCTCCCTCGGAGAGCGGTACCCTCTCGCCACGCACCAGTTGCGCGATCGCGTGGCCACGATGCCGAACCAGGTCGGCCGGAGCCGGAGATCCTGCCGCCTCGCGGACATGAAAGATGAAATAGTCCTCGCTCAGCCAGCGCGCGTAGGGTTTCACCATTGCGCTGGAAATGCGTTGCAGAGATTTGCGGACGATCGGTTCGGCGCGCGAGGCGAAATCAATATCCCACACCCAGCGGCTGGCCAATTGCACCAGCTCCTCCCACCCTCCCGCAACTTCATACCGGAAGATCAGGCTCACAACTCCATAGTCGTAATACTTGATTTCGCCGATGAGTTGTTCGCCGCTATCGAGGATCAGGGGTTCGAGCGGTTCGAGAACCGGCGGCCGCTGATAGCGAACGTAGGCCGGCGTCGCTTGTTTCATCACCGGTTTCGGCAAGGTCCGGGCATTGACGTTCTGCTGCAGTTGTTCGAGCCGGAACTCCTCGCACACGTCGAACTGAATCAGCACGAGAACGGAGCCCGCAACCTCTGCCGAAACCGGTGATGGAGTTGGGGCGGACATGTACCCGGGTATCGTAGCTTATCAGCACTAAAATGTTGTCGTGTCAGACGACATTTTGGAGCAAGGGCGAAAGTGGCCTGTACAATTACTCGGCTTCTGTGCGTGCCACTCTTTCGGAATGAACACCGTATCCTCGCGATCAATCGCCGAAGCTGAATCAGCTTCCATTCCGCAGGAACCCGGGGTGAATGTAATTGCAACCCGAAGGCCTCCCGCCAATGTCCACTTCTTCCGCGCGCAACCCAGGAATCGACCTGCTGCGCGGACTCGCGATTCTGCTCGTGATTCTCAACCACATCGGCCTCCGCATTCGGCTGGTGAAAACCCTCCTCGCCGGGCTGCCGCATCAGTTCCTCAATGACCTCACCTTCAATGGGTCAGAAGGCGTCTACATTTTCTTTGTCATCTCCGGCTTTCTGATCGCCGGCAACAGTATCCAGCGCTGGGGACGCCTGAGTTCTATCGATGCGCGAGCCTTTTACGTCCGCCGGGCATCGCGCATCCTTCCATGCCTGGTTGCCTTGGTGGCAATTCTGTCTGTCTTGCATCTTGCGCATGTGCAGGACTACGTCATCAACCGGCCGCACCAATCGCTGCACGGCGCCGTCGCATCGGCCTTCGGCCTCTACCTGAACTGGTACGAGGCGCATACCGGATATTTGCCAGCCAGTTGGGACGTGCTTTGGTCGCTCTCGATTGAAGAGGTCTTCTATCTTGGATTTCCGTTGCTATGCCTCATCCTGCGTAAGGACTGGCTCCTTGCGCCTATGCTGATCGCGCTCTCGCTCTCGCAGCCGTTTGCACTGGCTGCCATCGTCCACAATCCAATCTGGTACGAAAAAGCGTATCTGCCAGGCATGGCAGGGATTGCTGCAGGCGTACTCACGGCGATCTTGGCTGCGCACTGGAATCCGCGCAGCCGATGGCCAGGTATTTTTCTTGAAGTTGCCGGCGCTTGCGGCGTCTTCGCAGTTCTTGGATTTGAAGACAACCTCGCCCGGTTCGTCGGCTCTGGCGTATTTCTCGTGCTCACGGTTTCAGCTGCAGTTCTGGTGCTTGGATTTTACTTCCAGGCCCGCGCCGTTCCGGCCTGGTCGCTCAAGGGAACGGGTTGGCTGCAATCCTGCGGCCGTCTCAGCTACGAGATTTACCTCACGCATATGTTTGTCGTTCTATCCGTTGTGCGTATCTTCCACGCGTGCCATGCATCTTTGCGCTGGGGCTTTCTGTGGTATCTCCCGGCGATCGTTCTCGCTTGGGCGCTTGGCTGGCTGGTCGCGAAGTACTTCTCTTCTCCCTGCGAACGTGCGCTGCGGCAACGGCTGACGAAACCGAAGGCGATTGCCGGAGTGCAGACGACTGTCGAGCTTCAGCCGCTGCAATAAGAATCTCAGGCGGAGACTCGAATCAAGTGCCTGCGTTGACCGCGCTTTGTGCCGCTCCTTATACTCGCGAAAGCATTTCCCTCCGCGGGGCGAGCGAGATTTTGTTCCGTTCTGCCGCAGCGGCAAGTGCATGGCGATCGACCGCCGAGCCCATGTCCATCACTGCCCTTATCGTCGACGACGAACGGCTCGCCCGCGACGAGCTGAAGTACCTCCTCGATTCAGCGGGAGGGGTCGAGATCGTCGCCCAGGGCCAAAACGGCATCGAAGCCGTCGAGCTGATTCGCGAGCACCATCCGGATGTCGTCTTTCTGGATGTTCAAATGCCCGGGTTGGACGGTTTTGCCGTCCTCAAAAAGCTGTTGGAGCAGCGGCGGGATGGAAAGCTTCCGCAGATTATCTTCGCTACCGCGTTCGATCACTATGCGGTGCGCGCCTTCGACGTCAATGCGATCGACTATCTTTTGAAGCCCTTCGATCGCGCCCGGGTTCTGCAGGCCCTCGATCGCGCCCGCCTGCGGCTGCATCCTCTGGGCCCCGAGCAGCGCTCGGACCTTCCCGACGAGTCCGCTCCCCCTGCCGCCTCCGACCTTCGGCTCGATGCCCTGCTTCGCCTGATCGAGCAGCAACAGCAAGGCGTGCGGCCGCGCAGCGGAAAGATCATTCTTCAGGCGCAGAGCCGGCTTCTGCTCATCGATCAGAAAGATGTCTGTTTTGCTGCGATCGACGAGGGAGTGATTTCTGTCGTCACTCCAACGCTGGAAGGCCAGTCGAAGTGTCACACGCTGGAGGAGCTGCTCGAGATGCTCGATCCCGATCTCTTCTGGCGCGCTCACCGCTCCTACGTGGTGAACATCAACCACATTAAAGAAGTGATTCCGTGGTTCAAGAGTAGCTATCAGCTTCGCATGGACGATCGCAAACAGACGGAGATTCCCGTCAGCCGCTCCCAGACGCGGCGCCTGCGCGACCTCTTCAAGCTATAGAAAAGACGTTCACGGCCAACCCGGCCTTCTCCGCGCCTTGTCGAAAAGGGTACAGCGCCACGTATCTCACGTGCAGAATCCGTCCTTTGGAATTCGGTTCGTTGTCAAGAGATAGAAGCGTTAGACTCAAAATTGGACCCCAGCTATGGCCTCCGCCACAATACGTCAGACGCATCCCTTGCCAGCGCGGCTTCCTATGCGCCGCAATGCGCCCCGTCTACGGGACACATTTGGGGGAGATTTAATAAGCTTTTTGCTCGCCGCACTTTCCGGGGCTTACTTCCCCTTTATGGGAATGATTCCGTATTCGGAGGTGCTGGCACTGGCTCTCCTGCCGATTTTGCTGGTGTCCTATAGAGATCGAATTTTCCGCAAAGAATATCAAACGTTTTATGTGTTGCTGATCGTCTGGTTCGTAGCCCAGATCGTGAGCGATTTCTACAACGGAATGCCGCTTCAGAACCGGGCCAAAGGACTTGCCCGAATTATCTTCTTTGCGATGGATTTTTTTGCCGCTTCCGCCATCGTTGGCAGAAGCGTCCGCCGCGTCAGGCTTTTCTTCTTGGGGATGCTGATCGACGGATTGTCACAGTGGTTTATATATTGGCGGTCGGAGCCATTCGCTCTCAATTGGAAGCTGTTCCTTGGGGTGTCTTTAACCATGGCGGCTTTGGCCTTTGTGAGTTTCTGGAAAAAGCGGAGAACGCTGGCTGTCGTAATCATTTTGCTTGCTGCCGGGGCGATTGGACTGCATTACGATTCACGTTCCGATCTGCTTTTTTCTGTCATAACAGCCGTCTTCGTGATCGGCTCGAACCGAACCGTACGATCGAAAATTGTGAATCAAAGTATTTGGACTCGAATGGCTTTGTTGCTCATTTTGGTGGCGGCAACTGGGTGGCTGTGCGAAACAGGAGTCAAGTGGGAGGCCCAGCATGGAAAGCTTTCCGCGGCCGAGACGTACAAGATCGAAACGCAGTCCAGCGGCAAGCTCGGGATGCTCATCGGAGGCAGGCCGGAAATCCTGGTGGCTATCCAGGCAATCAAAGACCGCCCGATTCTCGGATTTGGTTCTTATGCAGATGATGCGAAGTATGTGGAGATGCTGAAAGACCTGAACTATGAGTTGGGCTACTCAGACATAGAACCCGTTTCCACCGACGAGGATTTCCCTGGAATTCCAGCGCACTCCCATCTCACCGAGGCTTGGGTTCATGGCGGAGTCTTTGCAAGCTTGATCTGGTTCTATGTGATTTATCTTCTATGCCGTTCCATCGTTCAGGTAATAGTGGGGGAAGATCATTCGCTGCGGCCCCTCTACCTGTTTGTATGCATAACGATGTTTTGGGATGTTTTGTTTTCCCCGTGGGGAAATACGCGCCGAGTGGTTGAAGCCGTAATCCTTGCTCTGATGATCAATCTGGCCCAGCGGGAGAAGCCCGCTGTGCCTGTTTGGCGAGTCAAGGGCACGACTCTGATTCCAAAAACACGGACTGTTTGGCGACGCTCGGGTTACAACGGTTCTGTTTCCCGGCCGCGTCTTGCGCGACCGGTTGCTCCGACAAAGATCTAGCGCTTTTCACATCCACTACGGCGACATGGGGATCAACCATTGTCTGGTGGGCTAGGAAGAATTGCCGACGGCGGTTTCCCCGCCGCATCAATGCCGGCTTCGTGGACGTCACGTTCGGTGATTTCCTGCTTCAGATCGGTGTGCTGTTCAACGTTCTCCATGGCGGCATGGCCGCGCCTTCCGTGTCGATGAACTGCTCGGGCATGCCCGATAGAATTGCAATTCCCGCAAAATCAGAAACTGCCGGATTCCCGAGACGACGGGGCTATGCTCAAGTATTTTTCGGGGATGGGTGTAGACCGAAACCACCGATACCGAGTGGAGTTTTCCTCGACAGAAATCCAGCTGCTGGGGCTCTCCAACGGTCGCAGTTTTTCCAAAATGCCATAGAACGCTACAGCCGCAAGAGGGGCGGTTGCAACCTGAAGCGGGAAAGGCGAGGGCGGCGTGAAACGAGGAGGCGCAAGAGCGGCGGTCGAAATCGGGTTCATCCTCTTTCTTTTCTACACAAATCTGTTGATGGGGGAATTCGGGCCGTCGGGCATGGGCGAGAGGAAAGGCCTGCTCTGGGCGCTCTCTGACGTCTTGACGACCCAAAACTTTCGGATCGCCATTCTGGCGGCAGCCGTCGGTTATTTTCTCTGGAATTGCTCAGGACGCATTTATAAGCAGAAAAGCCAATTTGCCCCATCCCTGGATGAATCTCCCGTCCGGTGCTAGGTTGTAGAAGAAGTTGCGCGAGCGAGAAAGCGCCATGGTACGAGTCATTACGGTGGAACGGGAGTACGGGAGCCAGGGGGCGGAGTTCGCCCACGGGTTGGCCTCCCGCTTGGGTTGGAAGCTTATCGACCGCTGCTTGATCGAAGAGATTGCGCAAAAGGCGCAGGTGCCTAACCGTTTGGCTGAGAACTGCGACGAGCGGTTGGATCCCTGGTATTACAAGCTGGGGAAGTCGTTTTGGCATGGCAGTGTGGATCGTCTGCCGGCGCTGCCTACAAGCGAGGTCTTCGATAGTGAGCGGATGGTGATTCTCGTGCGCGACTATCTCAAGAATGCCGCAGCCGAAGGACAATGCGTGATCGTCGGCCGCGGCGCCGCGTGCGCGCTGTCCGTGGTCCCCGGGGTCTTCAATATCTTTGTCTATGCCTCCATGACGAGGAAGATCCGCTGGTTCCAGGAGCACTTTCCGGAGCACTCCGGCGATGCCCGTCGCGAGCTCGCGGCTACCGATGCCCGGCGTGAGAACTATGTCCGGCGCTATTACGACCAGGACTGGACCGATCGGCGGCTTTATCACATGATGCTGAATTCCTGCATGGGTTTCGAGGCCATGATTGACGCTGCCCTGGATGGCACCGGCCTCGCGGCGCACTACGCCGCCGGCGCGGCATCGAAATAGGGCCTGTTCGCCCGAATCGGGTCAACAGGCCCTGGTTCCCGCACGCCGCCTTTCAATTCTTTCAGTGAAGCTTCTCTTGGCCCATATCGCACGCCGTGGCAACGCTCTTTTTGCGCCGGTCGAGGCCGCATATCTCAAGCGGATGGAAGCGTTTGCGACGATCGAGCCCTTGCAGTTCCGGTCGGAAGAAGCGTTGTTTGAGCATGCTCAAAGGCAACGTGCCCGCACGCCGCTCCATCTCGTGCTTCTCGATTCTCGTGGCCGCCAGTTTACCTCTGAGAAGTTTGCCGGGTGGCTGGGCGCGATTCGCGACTCCGGGCAACAGACGGTGCTTTTTGCGGTAGGGCCCGCAGACGGGTGGCATGACGATCGCCGGCGCGAGGCGCAAACCCTGCTCTCCCTTGGTCCGATGACCCTTCCGCACGAGCTGGCG
>DATAWF010000090.1:0-2470 GCA_036267335.1 Acidobacteriaceae bacterium | reverse complement strand
GTCCTCGCAGAAGTCCTGACCCAGAGGGTCTGGGGTGCTGAGTTCGGAGAACCCCGAAAAATTCCCAAGGATGGCGCTATTTGGGCCGCCCAATGTGCCCAAGTCTTTGGTATGGCCGCCCAGCCATAAAAGGGCGTGTTGAGTTTCATTGCTGGGAAGATTTCCGTATCCGGAAATAACACCCTCCGTATTTACACCCACTGCGATCGCAAAAAAGCCGCCTAGAGGCGTGCCAAGGTTAATTACGTCGTAGCTTGCAGGCACTTTGGTGGCTTCCTGATTTTGCGACAGCCCCGGAAGCGGCAGTAGAGGAATGGAGAAGGTGATCGCGAGCGAAAACCATGTTCTTGATTTCATAGTATGCACCTCGTGGGTTCGCACCCTATGCGTTGAAAAGTGGGTCTCGGAACTTGCCCGGAAGCACCACTGTTGCACAAAGCGCGCCCGCCATCTTTCAGCGCGGATTCACGCAGCATGGGCCGGCCCCAGGAACCCCGTCATCACCCGCCCGGGTGAAACTCGAAGAAATTCTTCCCATAATTCTGCTAGCATCACGTCACTCTCCCGGGCGGCTTCGGAGCGCCGCACAATTCAGGTCATTGCGAGGAACGCATGAGCCTGGGCCCCTTCGAACGATTGCTCGCCACGCTGTACGCCGCCCCGATGAAGCCGGAGCTATGGAACGTCTTCATGGCAGAGACGGCACGGCTCTCCGGCGTCAGCAAGGGCGCGCTCATTGCCCACGATCTGGACGACAAACACCACAGCATCTCCGCGGGTTTCGGCGATAAGGTCAGCGAAAGCCGCGAGCTCTACGAAAGCTGCTATTGTCAGTTCGACGAGTGGACGTCTCGGTTTCCCCGCTTTGCCCTTGCTCTGGGGACAGGACGGGTTCTCAGGGGCGAAGAGATCTGGCCGGACGAGCTCCTGCGTAGGAGCATCTTCTATAACGAATTCCTGAAGAGGTTCGACACCTGCCAGATGGCTGTGATCGCCATCGGGAGTTCAGGCAAAAGGTTTGAAGCTCTCAGCATCTACCGCGGTCCAAACGAACCCCCGTTCGATAGGGAGCAGCTTGCTGTCCTCGAAATACTTGTCCCACACCTGCAAAGTGCGCTCGCAATCCGTCGTCGCCTCCTTGCTCTCGAAACCCGTGTATCCGATCTCGAAAATGCCCTCAACGAGCTTGATACAGCCCTGGTCCTCGTCAATGCTGCCGGCGAGACCGTCTTCGCGAATCGGAAAGCACAGCAAATATGCGACCGGCGAGAAGGCTTGCACATATATCGGTCTCGCCTCGTTGCGCTATGCCCAGCGGAGAACTGCCGCCTTCGCGAAATTATCGCAATGGCAATCTCAGCAGGCAGAAGCAGAAGTCTTGATCATGGTGGCGCAGTGACGATTTCGCGGTCCAGCGGGCGACCGCTTCAGATTCTGGCTGCGCCATTTATTACAAATGACTCAAGTACGGCAAAAGTGGCCGTTGCTATAGTTTTCATTTGCGATCCGGACGCAAAGTCTGCATTGCCCTCCGCCGCCCTGCACCAACTGTTCCACCTAACACCGGCCGAAATCCGCGTCTCCTTGCTGCTTGCGGACGGTCAATCACTTTCCGCAGCTGCGGAGACCATCGGCGTCAGACATGAGACCGTGCGCTCGCAGGCAAAGAGCATCTTTTCAAAGACTGGAACTCGACGTCAGGGCGAATTGATCAAACTATTGAGAAATCTGCCCCGAACAAATACCTGATAGCCAGAAACATGATTCTGAGCTCTGTCGTTCCTGCCCAATCCCCGGCGTATATTCCCCTCAACATCCCGTATCGAGGACCCTCACCCATGAAGCGTGCTCTCAACCTGGCCATCGTCGGCCTGCTCTTTCTTTCCGCCGCAATCTCTTCACAAGCCCAGACCATCGACTCGCGCACCGCCGAGATCAACGGAGTCAAGCTCCATTACCTCACCGCCGGCCACGGAACCCCGCTCATCCTCCTCCACGGCTACGCCGAAACCTCGCTCATGTGGCGTCCCATCATGCCGCTGCTCGCCGCGCGCTTCACCGTCATCGCCCCCGACCTCCCCGGCATCGGAAACTCGGACATTCCCTCCAGCGGCCTCGACATGAAGAGCGCCGCCATCACCATCCATGACCTCGCCAAATCGCTCGGCGTCCAAAATGCCGAAGTCGTCGGACACGACATCGGACTCATGGTCGCCTACGCCTACGCCGCGCAGTTCCCGTCCGAAGTCTCGAAGCTCGTCCTCATGGACGCCTTTCTCCCCGGCGTCGCCGGATGGGAGCCCATCTACAAC
Source organism: Acidobacteriaceae bacterium (assembly GCA_036267335.1). Taxonomy (GTDB): domain Bacteria; phylum Acidobacteriota; class Terriglobia; order Terriglobales; family Acidobacteriaceae; genus PALSA-350. The sequence continues at coordinate 158 of DATAWF010000090.1, read as the reverse complement.
AGCCCCGACTACTGGCATTTCCGCTTCCACGGCCCCGCTCCGGAAGCTCTCGTCCGCGGCCGCGAGAACATCTACTTCGCCTACTTCTGGAACGACCTCGCCGCCGACAAAAACCACTCCATCCCGGCAGCCGATCGCGCAGCCTACCTCGCCGCCTA
>DATAWF010000089.1:0-9580 GCA_036267335.1 Acidobacteriaceae bacterium | reverse complement strand
ATTCCCTCGCGCGCAATCGCCTCGCTCAGGGTCGCCGTGGTGTCGAGGTTGAGTGTGTCGCCGAATTCGTAAGGCTTGGAGGCGCCGCTGGCCTCGATTCCGGTAGCCCAATGCCGCGTGTCATGGCGGCCGTAATTCGATTTGCCGAGGGAACCCAGAAGATCGCGAAGGGTTTTGAATCCGAGAAAATCGAGGCTCTTGTCGGTCACTTCGAAGCGAACCGGGCCGGCGGGGGCGCTGGCGCGGCCCGCTCCCGGCTCTAACCGGGCGGGACCGGGCGGCCCATCGATCGAAACGTAGTTTTCTCTTTCCATGCGCTCGATGAGCTGGTCAATGAGCTGATCGAGCTGGCCGGGCTCGCCGCTTTCCATGAGCTCGTCGATGCGCTTCTGCAGGTCGCCGTCAAAAAGGTCGCCGGCCTCCAGTGCCTGGCGGATCGCCTCCCGCAGATTTTCGAGGGTCTGTTCGCCTTGGAGCTCGGCAAAGCGCGAGAAGGGGTCTTGAAATCCGGAATCGAGCAGGTACTCGGAAAGGGCCTGAAGGAGATCTTCCATGTCGATCTCCGACTCGAGACCTCCCGTGTACTTGGTGTAGCGAATGTGTTTCATGAGCCGATCCTCACCGGTTCTGCCTCCGGACCCGCCGCGTTCAGTTCAAGCCGCCGCGGCGCGAGCGCCGCTCGAGATACTCGTCCAATTCGCGCTCCTGCTCCGGACGCTCCGGCTTGCGGGCCGCGCGTTCCTGGGCGGCGAAGCCTCGTTCTTCGCTTCGGCTGAGGCGCTTGTGGGCGTGCATGCCCTCGAGCAAAAACTCCGCCGCGGCCACCGCGCTCTCAGCGCTCTGGTCTTTTGCCACCAAGGGCCCTAATTTCTCAGAGAGGCCTTGAATCTGTTTCAGCTCCTCCCAGGCGGCGCTGGCCGGCTGGTCATCCCCAATCTTGATCGAGCCCCCGAGGTTGAACCACTGCTCGATTTGCTGGGTGTTGACGCCCGCGAAATGCCGGTCGAAGACCTTGCCCACGGCGCCGCGCACCAACTCGCGCACCACCACATCGGCACCGCGCATCTCGCCCTCGTATTCGAGCTCAATTTTGCCGGTGATGCCGGGCAGCGCCGCATAGACGTCGCTCACGCGGGGAAAGACAACCTGTTCGCCATGGAGGAGCGCCCGCCTCTCGGCATTGGAGATCGCCAGTTCCAGGGTGGCGATCGGCAGGCGTTGGCTGACGCCGCTCCGCTTGTCGACTCGCTTGTCGTCGCGGGCGGAAAAAGCTACCTGTTCGACGATTTCTCTCAAGTAGCCCGGAACCTCCAGGCCGCCAAGACCGCGATGACTCCAAGCTTCCTGGGTGGTGATCGCGATGCCCTCTTCCAGCGTTTCCGGATAGTGGGTTCGAATCTCCGAGCCGATTCTGTCCTTGAGCGGAGTGACGATCTTGCCGCGGGCGGTGTAGTCCTCGGGGTTCGCGCTGAAGACGAGCGCAACGTCGAGCTCCAGACGCACCGGGTATCCCTTAATCTGAACGTCGCCTTCCTGCATGATGTTGAAGAGCGCAACCTGAATTTTGCCGGCAAGATCGGGGAGCTCATTGATGGCAAAGATTCCGCGATTGGCGCGGGGCAGCAGCCCGTAATGCATGGTGAGCTCGTTCGAGAGATCCTGGCCGCCGCGCGCCGCTTTGATGGGATCGAGGTCGCCGATTAGGTCGGCGACGGTCACGTCCGGGGTTGCGAGCTTCTCGACGTAGCGATCGAGGCGGGAGAGATAGGCGATCGGGGTAGCGCCGCCCTGGGCTGCCACGAGATCGCGGCAGCGCTTGCAAAGCGGACGATAGGGATTGTCGCGAATCTCGCATCCGGCAATGTATGGCAGCCATTCGTCGAGCGCTCCCGCGAGGCCGCGCAGAATGCGGCTTTTGGCCTGGCCGCGCAGGCCCAGCAGAATGAAATTCTGGCGGGAGAGAACCGCGTTGACGATCTCGGGAATCACGGTGTCATCGAAGCCGACGATGCCGGGAAAGAGGGGCTCTTTGCGGCGCAAGCGGCCAATCAGGTTTTCGCGAAGCTCATCCTTGACGCTGCGCTTGCCGATGCGGGCTTCGGAGAATTCCTTACTGCTCTTGAGCTCGGCTAAAGTTTGCGGAAGGCGATCGGATGAGGGCATGGGGAGAACTCCTCCGGCGGCTGCACTTGCGCTGCGATCCGGCCGCGCGAAGGCGGTGATCTCGAATCGGCGTCGCGATGAAGCCGCGCAGGCAATCTGGGCCGGGCGAGAGAGCGACGCAGTTCCGGCGAAGGGCCTGCTCCTACTGTAGAGCATTTCTCCTGACACTGCGGAGTGGTTTATGGCCGTTGTATGCAGCCATTCTTTGGTGGAATGGCTGCGTTGGGCTCCGTTTTCTGCTCTACACCATCAGGAGAAATGCTGTAAACGAGTCCTGCGGAATTGAGCGGAGAAGAAGACTTACATTACGTGGCCGTTTCCACTGGCGACCTTGGTGGCATGAACTCCGCTGCGGAGTTTCGGCAACAGCGCCTCGTAGAAGTCGAGCAGGCGCTTGCTGCGCTCAGCGTCGGAGCGCATGCCCAGCAACTCCTGCTTGAAACCAAGGTCGCATGGGGCGGCCGCCGCGACCAGAAAGGAAATCGGCCGGTTGAGATCGAACGAGGGATAGGCTCCGTCGGACTCCATCAGCTCCCCCATCTCGAAATGAAGGGCGGCGCACCGCTCGCGCATGGCGCGGAGAGCATTCTGCTCCTCGATGTCGTCAAAGAAATCTACCTCAGCCTGAAGAAAGCTGCGGGAATTGTCGAGCAGCTCGATCTCGAAGCGGTGCTGCCCCCGGCACAAAATATCCATGCGCCCGTCTGCATACTCATGCAGCACGCGCAGGATTTCCGCCGTACAGCCGATGACGGCCAGGCCTTCAGGCTGGGCGCGAACGATCCCAAAAGCCTTTTGCTGGGCCAGGCACTCGCCGATCATCTCCTTGTAGCGGTTCTCGAAGATATGAAGCCGCAACGGAGTTCCCGGAAACAGCACCAGCGTCAACGGAAAGAGAGGTATCTTCATGAGTCCGCTATCCTGCGCATCGCGTTCACTCGCATCGGCCCATCGCGAATACCCACCAGAACTCGTATCCGGCCCATGTCCTTGAGTGGGCGCGGCGGAAATGCACCTCTATTAAATGGCACTTTTCGCGTTTTGGCTTCTCCGGGCCGGGGTTCCTTTTTCAAGCCATGAATACGAGCTCGGCGCGGATTCGCGATTTCTCATTGACGGGATCACGCGCCCTGTTGAAGGTCGTCGAGAAGCCCCTGCATCTCGCTTAGAGCATGCCCGTTGCCTGCGCGCCGGGCGCAATCGATGCCCGCCTCCAGACGTTGCTTCGCCTGGTCAATCCGGCCGGCCTTCACGAGTGTTTGCGCCATCATGAAATAGCCGGCGGTATATCCCGGATGATCGCGGAGCAGTTGCTCGAACTGGCTGAGAGCGGTCTCGATCTCGCCCTGGCGCGCATATTCCATCGCCAGTCCATAACGGGCAAAAGCATCGGCGGGATTGGCGGCGAGAATCTCCTTGAGCATCTCGACTTTGTTCATCCTGGTTGCGTTTCCTTTCATGCCGCTGAGCATTTGCTTTCGGCGGCGCAATTGTCGAAACTTGAACCAAGCCGATTCTAAGGCAGATTTCCTGTTGCTATGAGGAGGCAAGATCCGCGAGGTGCGGCTTTTGCTGGTAAAAGGCCGCGTTTGCCGCAGTGGTTTCGGGACACAGCTAGAGGAAAATCTGCCGTACAGCGCGGAGATGCGGCAGCCGCCGAGAAGAAAGGTTCAAGATGGAGCTTGCCGGTTCCAACCTTCCACCGCGCAGTGTCGCGGATTCCCGCTCAGAGATGACGGAGCTGATTTTGCCCAACGATACCAACACGTTGGGCAGCTTGCTCGGCGGGCGCCTGATGCACTTTATCGACCTGGTAGGCGCAATGGCCGCCTACCGCCACGCGCGCGCGCACGTGGTTACGGCGTCGATGGACCACATCGACTTCATCGCGCCTGTCCATGTGGGCGATCTGCTCATTTTGAACTCCTCGGTAAATCGCGCCTTCCGTACTTCGATGGAAGTGGGGGTGAAGGTGTGGGTTGAAAACACCATCGCGGGAACATCGCGGCATGTGGCTTCCGCCTACCTAACGTTTGTCGCCGTGGATTCTCACGGACGGCCGCTCCCCGTTCCTTCGCTCGCGCCGCAATCGGATGTCGAGAAGCGCCGCTATGACGATGCCGGACGGCGGCGCGAAGACCGGCAAAAAGAGCTGGGGCGCAAGAACGGCGGCGCAGAACGCCGCGGCGAGCAACAGCACAAGGAAAGGTCGAGATAATGGCTCATTCGCATGCACCGCAGCCTCCGCAGCAACTTCCGGGAGTCGCCCATATCATCGCTGTCGGTTCGGGCAAAGGCGGCGTAGGAAAAACCACGGTGGCGGTCAACCTGGCGGTGGCGCTGGCGAAAATGGGGTCACGGGTCGGGCTCATCGACGCCGACATTTACGGGCCCAACGTTCCCTTGATGATGGGCGTGGGGCGTCAACCGCGCATCGTGGGAGACAACCGGATCGAGCCGCTGACGGCTCATGGCGTGAAGGTCATCTCGATCGGGCTGATTTCGCCCGGGGACAAACCGTTGGTGATGCGCGGCCCCATGCTGCACCAGATCATTCGCCAATTCCTGCTGCAAGTGGAGTGGGGCGAGCTGGATTTTCTGTTGATCGACCTTCCGCCAGGCACGGGAGATGTGGTGATCTCGCTGGTGCAGTCGGTGCCTCTCACCGGGGCAGTCGTAGTTTCCACTCCTTCCGATGTCGCCCTGCAGGATGCGCGCAAGGCATTGGGCATGTTCCACCAGGTCAATGTCGAGGTGCTCGGCATGGTCGAGAACATGAGCCAGTTCACCTGTCCGCACTGCAACCATGTGATCGACATTTTTTCGCGCGGGGGCGGAGAACGCACCGCGCGGGAGCACAATCTGGAGTTTCTGGGGACGGTCGACCTGGATCCCGAGGTCCGCAATGCCGGCGATCATGGGATTCCGATTGTGTTGGCGGGGGAAAGCAATGCCCGCGCCGCGCAACTCTATGAGATTGCGCGCAAGCTGGAGCGCCGGGCCAAGGATCAGACCGCGAAGGACGCGAATATCTTCGAGGTGCGGTGAGGCCCTGAGAGGTGCGGTGAGGGACTGGCCGGCTACAATGAGGCCCGGGCGGGGCCATCATGCTCAGAAATAAGGATCCAAAACATTGGAAGCTGTTGATTTTCTATTACAACCCAGATGAGCCACGCCTCTTCGTGGCAAAGAGGTCCGGGTCTCCCCTGACCCTCAACTTCGCCAGGCCCATGGCGTGGGCAGTTGTGGGCATACCCCTCGCAATCATGACGATAGGGGCTATCATGGATAACTTTCATCCAGGCCGGTAATCCAGGCCGCTAAATTCAGACCGCTAATCCAGGCCTCTAATTCAGGCCGAGCCACTCCGGCCTCGTCTCCTTCCTTGACACTTGCCCAGCATCTTCCTAAAATAAGCCAAGGGCGAGCCGGAGAACGCGTCTCGGAAACCCTTTTAGGATGAGTTGCTTACGGCCTTCTCTTCTTGGCGGCGGGCTGCTTTTTGCCTTCCCGGGCCGGATGGACACTCCTCGAAGCAAGGGCAGGTGGACATGTCTTCCGACCTACGAATCAGTCCTCGCGAGCGGCTGGTTCTGAATGCCATCATCGAAACCTACATTGCGACGGGGGAGCCTGTGGCTTCGCAGACGCTCGCGCGGTTTTTCGACAAGGATGGCATGAGCTCGGCGACGATTCGCAATGTGATGGCAAGCCTGGGCGAGGCGGGTCTGCTGGAGCAGCCGCACACCAGCGCGGGGCGGATCCCTACGGCTCGGGCCTTTCGCGCGTATGTGGAGCAGTTGACGGCAAGTTCGCGCGCCGCGGCCGGAGCGCTCGACCAGGAGACGCGCGAGCAAATTGAGAGCAGCTTCGCGGGAGTGAGCAGCCGGCAGCAATTTTTGGAGCGGACCTCGCACGTGCTTGCGCTGGTTTCGAGCGGCGTCGGCCTGGCGGTCGCGGCCAACGTGCTGACGCACTCGCTGGACCACATTCATTTCTCGCGGCTTGCGACGGGACGGGTCCTGGCTGTGCTGGTGACCGGGAGCGGCATGGTGCATGACCGCGTGCTGAGCCTGGACCGCGATCTCTCCCTGTCTGAGCTCGAAGAGGCCGCAGGGTATCTCAATCAGAATTTCCGCGGCTGGCCGCTCGAACGGGTGCGCGGGGAGATCGCTCTCCGTATGGAGAGGGAGCGCAGCGAATACGATCGGAGCATGCGAGCGATCGAAGAGCTTTGCCGCAAGGGGGCTTTGGCCCAGGAGAGCTCGGAGCAATCGATTTTTGTGGAGGGCATCGGCAATCTTATTGCGGGCGAAATCGATGGGGACCGTCTGCGCCAGCTATTAGGCGCCCTCGAAGCCAAACGGAGATTGATCGATCTGCTCGATGCCTATGTCGACGCGCGCCAGCAATCGGTTCGGGTGGTGGTGGGATTGGAAGAGGCGATTCCCGGAATGCACGACATGGTTCTGGTAGGCGCGCCCGCTCTTCTGGGGCAACAGAATCTGGGGATCGTGGCTGTTCTCGGCCCCACCCGCATGCAGTACCAGGAAACGATCAACGCGGTTTCCTACATCGCTCAGCTTTCGGAACGCATTCTGCAGGCGCCGCAGTAACCTGTTTTATGTGGCGTCCGCCCCGAAATCGAGCCGGACGGGAGAACTCCCGGTCCAATCCAAGAAAAGGTTTTTTCTCGATGACAACACCAGGCACAGACACGAAAGACACGGCCGAAACGCGGCAGGATTCTTCCGGGACTCCCGGCGCCGAGAACCCCTCCTCTCCTCTACTGGAAGCCCAGGACCGCATTTCGCCGGCGGATTATGACCGGCTGAAGGCGGAGCGCGATGAGCTGGTCGACCGATTGGCCCGCCTGCAGGCTGAGTTCGAGAATGCCCGCAAGCGCGAAAACCGCGAGCGCGCGGACTTCCGCGATTTCGCGGTGGCCAACGCCGTAGAGCAATTTCTCCCCGTGCTCGATAACTTTCAACTTGCCCTCGGTTCCTCGGGATCGGCGGAGCAGGTTCGCACCGGGGTCGGGTTGATCGTCAAACAGATGGAAGAGGTGTTGCGATCGCTGCAAGTCCGTCCGGTGGAAACCGTCGGCGTCAAGTTCGACCCGCGGGTACACGAGGCCCTGGAAACTGTGGAACGCGACGATCTTCCCGATCATCAAGTACTGGATGAGGTGCGCCGCGGTTACCAGATTCGGGAGCGGCTTCTGCGTCCCGCGCTTGTCCGTGTGGTGAGCAACCCGCGCCAGAAGGAAGCATGAGCCAAACATCCAACGTGGAAAAAATCGATTATTACGAACTTCTGAGTGTGCAGCGCGATTGCAGCGATCAGGAACTGAAGACCGCCTATCGCCGTCTCGCGATGCAGTATCACCCGGACCGCAACCCCGACAATCCGTCGGCGGAAGAAAAATTCAAGCAGGCCAGCGAGGCCTATCAGGTTCTTTCCGATCCGCAGAAGAGAGCGATCTACGACCGGTACGGGCATGCCGGCCTGAATGGCTCGGGATCGGGATTCGAGGGTTTTGCCGGATCCGACCTGGGAGACATTTTCGGCGATTTCTTCGGCGAGATGTTCAACATGGGCGGAGGACGGCGGGGCCGGACATCGCGCGCGCAACAGGGCCGGGATGTGCAGGTGGAGCTCGAGTTGCGCTTTGAAGAAGCGGCCTTCGGCAAGGCGACGGAGGTCGAGATCCGACGAGCGGAAGTGTGCGGCGGCTGCCGCGGGACGGGCGCGGCGCAAGGGCGCGGGTCCGTGACGTGTCAGCAATGCGGCGGACATGGACAAGTGCGGTACCAGCAGGGCTTCTTTTCGATCGCCCGCACCTGTACGACTTGCAACGGCACCGGCCAGGTGATTGCCGATCCCTGCCTCGAGTGCCGGGGAGAAGGACGCCAGCAACGCCAGCACACGATCGGCGTGAACGTTCCCGCGGGCGTGGAAGACGGCACACGCATTCGCTATCAGGGCGAGGGAGACGCCGGACGCTTCGGAGGTCCGAGCGGCGATCTCTACGTCGTGCTGAGCGTCAAACCCCACGAGATCTTCGAGCGGGAAGGCAACGACCTGCACTGCGTGGTCTTCGCGTCCTTTCCCCAGGTTGCCTTGGGTGTGGAGATTGAAATCGGAACGCTGGAGGGAATGGCAACTCTCAAAATTCCCGAAGGCACCCAAAGCGGCAGAAAATTCCGTCTTCGCGGGAAGGGCGTGCCCCGGCTCAATGAACGCGGACGCGGCGACCTGGTGGTCGAGGTGGTCGTGCAGACGCCTAAAAAGCTCTCCAAGGCGCAGCGCGAGCTGATCGAGCAGCTCGACGAGGCGCTGCCGGCGGAGAATACTCCGGCCTCGCGCAGCAGCTTTCTAGGCAAGATGAAGGAGCTCTTCAGCTAGGGGCAGCTATTCGCTTTTAGCCTCTAGCTTTTGGCTTCCAGTGGCGCGGCAATCATTCTCGCTAAAAGCCAGCCTGGATTTCTCACAGGTTCTTGCTCATCCACGGGCAGTTCTGTCATCTCGACCGAAGCATGAGGGCGAAAGTCCTCATGCGAAGCGTAGAGATCTGCTTTTGCTTGCTTGTCCGGCTGCTTCGCTCTGCTAGAGAGCGTTTTCACTTTTCCTCTGACATGGAGAGAGTGGTTAGGAGCGGCCGTTTTTCGATGAAACGGCCACGTACGAGGCATTGTTTTTGTAAACACTTCAAGTGAAAACGCTCTAGTGTGGTGAGTCTGAAGTTCATTGAACAATTTGGCGAAATGGAGTGGAGCCCTCAGGGGCTGAAGCCCATCTGTTTGGCGATCTTTACGGCACGACTGAAGCGGATACCGCAAGGGAGAAAGAATCCGCTGGGGTCGCGGTGACCGCAAAGTCGTGCCCTGATACAAAACCAAAGAACATTCCTCTAACGAACTTCTGACTCAGGACACTAGCCCAAAAGCAGATCCCTCGACTCCGCATGACAAAAATCGTCATGCTGCGCTCGGGCTGACAGTTTTGGCTACACTTTGTGAGAAATTCAGGCTAGAAGCTAACAGCCAGGAGCTAATCGCTTCCTTCGCCCAGCAGAGCAGCAACCACCGCAGTGGCGGCGACCGCCGCGGTTTCAGCGCGAAGAATTCGCGGTCCGAGGCTCACCGGTTTCCAACCTTCGGCGGCGAACAGGCTCTCCTCTTCCGCGGTCCATCCACCTTCCGGCCCTACCGCCATTTCAATTCCCAGATTTTGTCCGCCAGCCCCTGCGCCAACTTCATCCTCAACCGTGCCGTGCAATGTTGCTGAACGCTCCTGCTCGGCAAGGAGCAGACGAAGCACCCCGGCATCGGGGGGGCGTTGCGCCGCATCGCGCAGGGCGATCACATCCTCCACGGTGGGAACATCGGAACGCCGCGATTGTTTGGCCGCCTCC
>DATAWF010000088.1:0-8030 GCA_036267335.1 Acidobacteriaceae bacterium | reverse complement strand
GGGGCAATCGTCATCTTTCCTCCAAAGCAGATTGAATAAGAACGCGGCAATTATACGCAGGCGGTTGCGACGATTTTCCACTGTCTGGCATGGGCACGCGAAGTATTGGAAAGCCGTGATACTCTGCCGACGATGCATGCCGGAAAAACAAATGCCTCTGCGGATGCGCGTCTCGATGGCCGCACAGCGATCGTCACCGGGGCCTCGCGCGGGCTTGGAGCCGCGATCGCATTGGAATTGGGCCGCCGCGGCGGGGCTGTCGCGGTCAACTACTTTGAGCGCCGCGATTACGCCGCGCAGGTTTGCGAATCGATCATGGACCAGGGCGGCCGGGCGCGTGCGTTTCAAGGCGATGTGCGCAAGCCGGAAGACGTTGCCCGCCTGGTGCGGGAGACGCGGGAATGGTCCGGCCCGGCCGATATTCTCGTCGTCAATGCCACCGGCCCGCAGCCTTTCTTTTCGATCGAGGAGCAGACCTGGGAGAACTACCTCGACCAGCTCCATTTCTTCGTCAAGTCTCCCCTGCTTCTTCTGAAAGAGGTGCTGCCGGAAATGAAGGCGCGGGGGTTCGGCCGCATCGTGCAGATGGGAAGCGAGGTCGCAGAAATCGGTAATCCGCGCTTTGCAAACTACGTCGCGGCGAAGTCCGCGCAACTGGGGTTGACCCGATCCTGGGGGCGAGAGCTGGCGGACACCGGAATCACGGTCAATCTTGTGTCACCCGGCTGGATCCCGACCGAGCGCCACCGCGACGCGACCAAGGAGGAACTGGATGCCTACATCGCTTCGGTTCCGATGAAGCGTACCGGCACTCCGGAGGAGGTCGCGAAGACAGTCGCCTTTTTAGCCAGCGAGGGCGCGGCGTTTATCACCGGGCAGAAGATCTCAGTCAACGGCGGGAACACGTTGGAGTGAGGAGTTTGCTTAAATTCCGGTATTGAGCGGCAAAGAGGTGGCAGAAATCATGGCAAGTTTCCCATTGTGAATTCCATAGCCACGTAGCTGCCTGGATCATTTAGCAGAGCTTTCTTTGATCGGCTGATCGGATGATCGCCGGATCTTCTATCCCATCCAGCCGGGCTATCTTCTGCAGAGATTCGTCAGTGGAAGATCGCAGAAAAGAAATGTCCGATGCGGTGAAAGAAACCGTGCGGCGGCTGGGGCGGCGGCACTTCATTTGCCGGCGCGGCAGTTGCGGGTGCAGCAACCGTCCCGGCCGCAGCCGGGGCAGCCGACGGTGGCGCAGGGTTTTCGCCGTTGTAGACCAGAGGAACCGTGACCTCGGCATGCACCTGACCGGGCGGCACGACGGGCTGAAGGGGCGGGGATGGCGGGGGACCCAATCCCTCACTCTCTTTGAGCGGGAAGGGATTGTCGGAAGCCGCCGATGAAACCGCGCCGGTCTGTGCGCCTGATGCGACAGCAACGGGAGCCTCCGGCGGGCAGCCGCAGGGCTCCGTCTCGCGATCGACCATCTCGCGTAAGCTTCCATGCTCGAACATCACGCGTTGATCGGGAAGCACGCGGTACACTCCACCCTCGAGGTCGCTGGCAACCGTGACATAGGGCGCGTCGGCTCCATGGTTGTCGACGCAGGTGTCGCCCTGAGGATTGACGCGGACGCTCAGGTCCGCATTGCCAGGACCGGAAACCAAAATGCGGAGATCCGGCGTGAGCAGAACATCGGAATATTTGCCCACGGTGTAGTGGGCCTCGAGCGCGCCCCGGTCGAGCGCCATCATCAGAGCCGTGTTCGCCGGATCGGGGATCGAGCGATCGCGCGAGAGATGCAGGCTGGTGGTCGAGCACAGCAACAGGTCGCCCCCGCGGCTCAGGTCAATCTTGACTGGATGGTCAGCAGCCGTGATCGTGCTGCCGTTGCCGAGCTGCATCTGGCCGCCGTGAACATCGACTGCACCTGAGACCTGAACCTCCGTGGCGGAGGTGTGCCCGATGGGAGCCGCTGGACTTTCCTGAGCGGGAAGGGGCAGCGAAAAGGCGGCGATCGAAAATGCGGCGAGCGGGACGCGCAACATCGCAAAGCAACGCGGGATAGGTTGCGCCGGGCAGACTTCCATCGTTCGGCTCGGGCGGAACAAGGAATGCATCGGCAGCTTCAACATTGCCTACAGGGAAAGAAAGTTTTGGATGAGGCGCTTGCCTTCGGTGGTCAGCACGCTCTCCGGATGAAATTGCACCCCTTCGATTGGAAAGCGGCGGTGCCGCAAGCCCATGATGGTGCCCGCATTCTTGCGTGAGCCGTTCCGTTGCCGACCGGACTTCTCCGGCGCACGTGCGGTAATTACCAGCTCGTCCGGCAGATCCTCTTCGGCAACAATCAGCGAGTGATAGCGGGTGCAGACCATGGGACTGGGCAGGCCGGCGAAGATGCCCCGTCCGTCGTGCTCAACCTCGCTGGTCTTGCCGTGCATCAGATGCGGCGCACGCACAACCTTACCGCCGAAAGCGGCGCCGATGGCTTGATGGCCCAGACAGACTCCCAAAATTGGGGCCTTGCCGGCAAAGCGGCGGATGAGCTCGATGCTGATGCCCGCTTCTCGCGGGGTGCACGGCCCGGGTGAAATAACGATGCGCTCCGGAGCGAGCTCCTCGACCTGATCGACGGTCAACTCGTCGTTGCGGCGTACGACCATCTTCGCCCCAAGCTCGCCCATGTATTGCACGAGGTTGTAAGTGAAGGAGTCGTAGTTGTCGAGAACGAAGACCATAGGGCGGTATTCCCAGTGTACCGCGCTGGGTTGGGGTCCTGTTTTCGATCATTTTTCGCTTTACCTAGGAGTGGTGAGATTGCTAGGAGAGCGTCTTCACTTTTCGTGTGAAATGGAGAGAGCGGTTGAGAGTGGCCGGCTTTCGATGAAACGGCCATGTACGAAGTAGCGTTTTTGTAAACACTTAAAGTGAAAACGCTCGTGTCCGGAGTCTAAAGTTCGCTGAACAATTCGACGAATCGAAGCGCACCGCAAAAAGCCCTCAGGGGCTGAAGCCCTTTGATTTGCCGCTTTTTCGGCGCGGCTGAAGCCGCGCCCTGATACAAAACTCACTACTCCTGGAGTTTTCCGCAGCCTGTGAAGCCCGCATTGATTTTGCAGCCTTTGCAGCGCGACTAAAGCGGATACCGCAAGGGAGAAAGAGTCCGCTGGGGTCGCAGTGAGCGCAAAGTCGCGCCCCGATGCAAAGCTAAAGTTCACTTCTTGAACGAACTCATGACTCAGGACGCTAGGAGTGTCTGTTGGGGCTAACTCTGAACCGAGAGTGGTTTAAGGCTTTCCGCGGGCTTTCTCGATTGCCCGCACCACAGCACGCGCCTTGTTTACCGACTCCTCGTATTCCTTCTGGGGCACAGAATCGGCAACGATGCCCGCGCCGGCCTGAATGTAACCCCGGCCATCCTGAACGAGCATGCTGCGTATCGCGATGCAGGAGTTGAGATTGCCGGAGAAATCGGCGTAGAGAACACTGCCTCCGTAGGTCCCGCGGCGGGCCGGCTCCAGCTCTTCGATGATCTCCATGGCGCGGATCTTAGGCGCGCCGCTGAGCGTCCCGGCGGGAAAGCAGGCGCGGAAGGCGTCGACGGCGGAGAGATCGGCACGAAGCTTGCCCTCAATCGCGCTGACAAGATGCATCACATGCGAGTAACGCTCGACGAACATCAGGCTCTTCACCTGAACGCTCCCGAACTCGCAGACACGGCCGACATCGTTGCGTCCGAGATCCACCAGCATCACGTGCTCGGCGCGCTCCTTCTCGTCGGCAATCAATTCGCGCTCGATGCGCAGGTCTTCCTCTTCTTTCGGAGAGCGGGGCCTGGTACCCGCAATGGGACGGTACTCCACCTGCCCCTGCTCTACGCGCACCAGCACTTCGGGGGACGAGCCGACCAGAAAAACCGCACGCTCGGCGGGTCTCTTCCCCTTAGTCCGGGGCTTGCCCTCCAAACCGAAGCGCAAGAAATACAAATAGGGCGAGGGATTGACAATGCGCAGGGCGCGATAGATCGAGAAAGGATCGGCCTTTGGCTCGACCTCAAAACGCTGGGAGAGGACCACCTGAAAGATGTCTCCGGCGGCGATGTATTGTTTGGCCTTTTTGACGGCGGCGACGAATTCCGCCTGGGTGGTATTGCTTTTGACCCGCAGCGGGCCTTGCACGCTTGTGCTTCGTGTCTTCGGGAGAGGGCGGCCCAGCCTGGCTTCGAGGCGGTTCAGCCGCCGGATCGCGTCCGCATAAGCTGCGGCCGGCTTTTGGAGCGAAAGGTCGGCATTGACGATGAGCAAGATCTCTTTGCGCACATGGTCGAAGGCCAAAATCTCGTCAAAGAACATCAGACAGGCATCGGGCAGACCGAGATCGTCATTGGCAAGCGAGGGAAGGCGCTCGATCTGCCGCACAACATCGTAAGCGAAGAAGCCGACCGCACCAGCAGTAAAAGGCGGCAGTCCGGGAATCCGCGCGGGGTTGTGGCCGCCTAGAGACTGCTTCAAGAGTTCAAAGACATCGCCTTCGATCGCCCGGCGCTTTCTCTTCTCCGTAATGGCGATGGATCGGCCGCGGGCGACGATTTTCCGGTAAGGCCGGATACCGATAAAGGTGTAGCGGCCGACCTTCTCACCGCCTTCAACCGACTCCAGCAAAAAGCATTCCGGCTCGTTCGAGGCCAGGCGCAGAAATGCCGAGACCGGAGTTTCAAGATCCGCGGTGAGCGACCGGTAAATCGGCACCAGGGTATGGGCGGCGGCCAGCCGGAGAAATTCACTGCGGGATGGAGAAGCGGCTTTCTTGGAAGGCATCGGTGACCTCATACTAAACGACGGCCACCCGGCCGATCCCCATGCCTCTGCCGTGACCTTGCGTCGAAGGGGAGTGCTGTAACAAGCTATGGATGGTCTTTTACAGCATTTCTCCTCTTGCTGTGCACCACGAGGCTCTGAGAAGTGTGGCTTTTCTCGATGAAAAGCCACGTAGGTGGTGACAGCTTCGGAATATACCTATAGGAGAAATGCTTTGGCGCGCGGAGACGCCCTCTATGCCGACCCTACCTATGGCCGTGTCTTTGGAACACGAGATCAACCTCTGGGAGGCTCAGGCCGCCCGCTTCGATTTCGCCGCCAAGAAACTGAATCTGGACGAAGGATTGTGGAAGGTGCTGCGCTATCCGTCGCGGGAGATCATCGTGCATATTCCCGTGGCGATGGACAACGGCGGCATCGAAGTCTACACCGGCTTTCGGGTGCAGCACTCGATTGCCCGAGGTCCGGGCAAGGGCGGCGTGCGTTATGGGCCCGACGTCACCCTGGACGAGGTTCGCGCCTTGGCCAGCTGGATGACGTGGAAGTGCGCCGTGGTCAACATTCCCTTTGGGGGCGCGAAGGGCGGGGTGATTTGTGACCCTAAGAAAATGTCTTTGGGGGAGCTGGAGCGGCTGACCCGCCGCTACACCTCGGAGCTGGTCGAGTTCATCGGTCCGGAAAAGGACGTTCTCGCGCCGGACATGAATACGAACGAGCAGGTGATGGCATGGATCATGGACACCTACTCCATGCACATGCGGCAGACTGTAACCAGCGTTGTTACCGGAAAGCCGCTCAACATCGGCGGCTCTCGCGGCCGGCGCGAGGCGACCGGACGCGGCCTGCGCACGGTGTGCGATCAGGCGCTCCGCTATCTCGGGATGCAGCGGGACGGCTGCCGCGTCGTCGTTCAGGGATTTGGCAATGTCGGCTCCAATGCGGCGAATCTTCTGATGGAAAAGGGGTATCGGATTGTCGGCATCGCGGAGGTCGACGGCGGGCTCTACAATCCTCACGGCATCGACATCCATGCCCTGCTCGAATACCGCGAGCGGAATTCCACGGTTCTGGGCTTTTCGGGCGCCGAGGCCACCGATCCTCACGAGCTGCTTCTTGCCGAATGCGAAATCCTGATTCCGGCAGCCACCGAAAATGTGCTCACCAGCCGCAACGCCGACGGCGTCAAGGCCCGCATCGTCTGCGAGGGAGCCAACGGCCCCACGACCGCCGTCGCCGACGAAATTCTGGCTGGGAAGAAGATTTTTGTCATCCCCGACATTCTGGCCAACGCCGGCGGCGTAACCGCCTCCTACTTCGAGTGGGTGCAAGATCGCCAAGGGCTTTTCTGGAAGGAATCGATGGTCAATGAACAAATGGAGGCGATCCTGACCGAAAGCTTCGACGCGGTCGTTCGCTATGCGGAGGCGCATGCGGTCAACAACCGGATCGCGGCCTACATGCTGGCCATTGACCGGGTCGCTTTTACCATCAAGCAGCGAGGCTTCTACGCCTGAGGATTTTTAGAGCAGAATCCGCATAGGCGTACCCGGTCGAAATTGGTGGAGATGGATTTTCCCCATAGAAAATCCAGTCTGCAAGCTTTGCCGCTGGGTACCGCTGTGCGGATTCTGCTCTAGCTAGCCCAAAAGCAGATCCCTCGACTTCGCATGACAAACATCGTCATGCTGCGCTCGGGATGACAGTTTTGGCTACACTCCGTGAGAAATCCAGGCTAGCGTTTGGCCTACGCCAAAAAGCTGCCTGGAAGCAGTTCCCAAGGGGGCCGGGAGAGGCGCCCGGCAAGCTTGCCAGGGCGGCGCGGATTACCGCTCATGGCCAACCTCACCGGTTCACGGTGAAAGCAGAAATGTAACAAACCACACGCTAGGAATGCGCGGCAGTCACGGCATCCCCCCGCCGGGCTGGTGCATAATGTGGACAAGGCCCCATGGCCATCCATCCCCGCGCCGGATAACCCGTGAACCTGCCGAATTCCATCACGATGAGCCGCATCTGTTGCGTGCCTCTGCTCATCTGGATGCTTTCGCCTGCCTATCCTTTTAAGGGCACGCACGGCGAACAGGAGATCGCAGCCTCTCTGGTCTTTATCCTCGCTTCGATCACGGACGGGGTCGATGGATATCTGGCACGGAGGCGCGGCCAGATCACCACCATTGGCATGCTGCTCGACCCTCTCGCCGACAAGTTGATGATTACCGCGGCCTTCATCACCTTGGTGCAATTCAACCCGCACATCATGAAGGCATGGATCGCCGTGCTGGTCATCGGGCGGGAGTTCTTGGTCAGCGGCCTGCGCTCCATTGCCAGCCTGGAGGGCTTCACCATCCAGGCGAGCGAGCTGGGCAAGCTGAAGACGGTAATTCAGATTTTCTCGGTGGTTGCCGCGATTCTCGATCACCGCTGGTACGCCTGGCACTTCGGCCCCTATATCCTTCCAGTGGACTGGATTGCGATTGCGGCCGTCTATTACATGGCCCTGGTGTCGATCATTTCCGCAGTGGATTATTTTGTCGCCTTCTGGCGGCAGATCGACCACGCCTCCGCAGGGCGCCGGGCAAATTTTGTGCTGAAGCGCCGCAAAGACAATATGCCGGCAAACAATCTCTCTTCCTAAAAAGAAGGGCCCGGCCAACCGGCCGGGCCTAAAGTAGGAATGGTTGCGAACTGCTTATTCCCCGCATTGGCAAAGGCGGGAAATGCGCTACGCCGAAAGAGCGTGATTCGATCCACCGTGGACCGGCCGGATAAGCCGATGCACGAAATGGTAGGGCGGCCAGGGACCGGAAAGCTGCATCCGGCAGTCCTTAAGCTGCTGGGTCGCACTCGAATACTTATTTTGATAACGCTCGATACCCCGGTTGTCGATGAGGTGGGCGATGTCGAGCAACATTTTGCCCGAATCGATCCGGCGGCAGCTAATCTCTTCATCCAACGGGCTGAACATCCGGTGCATTTGCACCGAGACGGCCCGCGCCTTTGTCTGGCGTTCGCGCTGTCTGGTCGCGCTCTCCCGCAGGCTTGACAGATATTCTTTGCCTACGCGTTCGAGGGCTACAGGACGGCTTTGTTCCCGGCCACAGCTACAGTCGTCGAGAACCACCTTGAGGTGCATTTCCGCTTTGCCTCGCAGACGTTCCACATTTGCGAGAAACTGCCGCTGATTCGATCGAATTGACCGGCGCAGCATGTCGTCATCGGCAA
>DATAWF010000087.1:0-21626 GCA_036267335.1 Acidobacteriaceae bacterium | reverse complement strand
GCGGCTTTTCTTGGTGAAAAGCCGCGTCGGGTTTCGCAGCTTCGGGATACACCTCAGGAGAAATGCTCTATCGCAAAGCAAACACAAAAAGTCCATTGCCTGCCGCAATCGCGAGATACTGCCTGCCGTCTACAGAGTAGGCGATGGGATTCATAATGACCGGCGCGCCTAAGGATGCCTTCCACAGCAGCTCGCCTGTGCGGGCGTTTAACACGACCGCATTTCCCTCCCGGCCGCCGGTGAACAAAATGCCGGATGCCGTGGTCAGGATTCCGCCGGCTCCGGCATTGGTATTCCAACTCTCCGACACATGAAGACTGGTCCCCGTGTTCAGCTTGAATTGCCATTTCTTTTTTCCAGTCCGCGGATCGAGGGCGGTGACGGCTGTGTACCGATCGTCATTGGAACCGGCTGGATTGGAACCAGCTTGCGGTCTCGATCGCCTCGTGGCCGGCCGCCCCAACCCGAGGTAGTCATTGCCCTCTTGATAAACCTGTTGTCCCTTGTAAAAAGTGCTCGAGGAATTCTCGCGGGCATTGACGTAAAACAGACTTGTGCGCGGACTGAACGACGGGCTGAACCAGTTCGTGCCTCCCTGCACGTCGGGAAATATGAGCGTTCCTTCCACTGTCGATTTTGCCTCTGGAGCCATGATCGGGCGGCCATTCCGATCGAAACCGTCATTCCATCTCTGCTCGACGAACGGTCGCCCCAGCAGGAATTGTCCAGTCACCCGGTCCAAAACGTAGAAGAATCCATTGCGGTCCGCCCACAGAATGACCTTGCGCGGTTTCCCTTGCCAGTCGATATCCGCCAGCACCGGGACCTGAACCGCATCCCAATCAAACTCATTGTGGGGATTGGCCTGGTAATACCACTTCAGCTTTCCGGTATCCGGGTCCAGCGCGATCATCGAACTCGTATAGAGGTTGTCTCCCGGCCGGACGTCCCCGTTAAAATCCGGTCCCGCATTCCCAACACCCCAATAGATCAGGTTCACCTCGGGATCATAGGAACCGGTAAGCCAGATCGGCCCTCCGCCATGTTTCCATGAGTCTCCTCCCCAGGTGTTTTGTCCCGGGTCACCAGGGCCCGCAACCGTATAGAAGCGCCAGGCCTCTTTCCCTGTTTGCGCATCGTAAGCGGCAAGAAAGCCGCGGATACCGTATTCTCCTCCCGCAACTCCTACGAGGATCTTGTTCTTGATCGCCATTGGGGCGAGGGTCATTGAGTAGCCTGAAGACACTTTGGCAACGGTCGTGTTCCAGAGAGCGTCGCCGGTTCGCGCATCGATCGCGATCAGGTGCGCGTCCACTGTCGCCAGGTAAAGCGTGTTGCCCAGGATTGCGAGCCCCCGCGTAATTCGTCCACAACACAAGGTCGTGGCCGGTGGAGGGGTGTAGCGAAATATCCAGAAGAGCCGGCCGGTGGCCGCATCCAAAGCGACAACGTCGTCCCCCTGGGTGGTGTAAAGCACGCCATCGACGACAAGCGGAGTGGCCTCGTAGGAATCCAGCCAGTGCGCCTGAAAGACCCATTTCAGCTCCAGGTTCTTCGCGTTGGCGGGAGTGATCTGGTCCAACAGGCTGTAGTGAAGACTCTGATAACTGCCATTGAAGGTGAGCCAGTTGTTCGGTTCGCGGCTCGCATGCAGCAGGCGCTCGAAAGTGACACCTGCGCTCGCATCGGGCTTCCGTCGTGCCTGGCCTTGTGCCTGCGGCAGAAGGGCCACAACACCTTCCGAACCCTTTCGGTCGCCCTCGGCGCCGTGCAGAGAGACAAGATAGGCAACGACTGCGTCGATCTGCCCGGAATCCATTTTTGCGTACGACGGCATCGGGATGGGATCCGCCGTTGCGAGCTCTCGCAGCTCCGAACGCCGCAACGACATCAGCCTGCCGCCGGCATCGATCACCTGCACGCTGTCCGTGTCCTGGTTCAGCATCCTCGCGGTCACGCGAGCCCCGTCCCGAGTGACGATCCGGACAATGCGATTCCGCGCCGAGCTGGCACCGCCCGCCGAAACCAAGGCCTGGCGTATCTGTTCCGAGGAGCGGGGAGATCCGCTGCTGTCCAGATCCGGGCCCAGAAATGATCCGGCGCCTCCGGCACGATGGCAGGACAGGCATCCCTCTGTCTGGATGAGCTCTCTTCCTCTGCTCACCTCTTCGGCAGCCGCGGCGTCCGGATGGCTTGTGGTCTCCGGCGCAGGGTGGGCCTGGTCTTGAAGAGCCGGCCCGGGAGCCGGCCCGCTGCCAAAATTGGCGCTGAGATACGTGACGATCGCTTCCACATCTCCCGGCGTGGCTTGCGCACCCCGGGCTACCATTTCGTCCACGGTGCGGGCCCAGTCCGCGCGGCTCATCCTCCGGCTGGTCGCTACCGTCAGCTCATGGCAGCTACTACATACGCGCTGAAATTCCGCGGCTCCTTGACCCGCTGGAGGACCTGCTGGAAGACCCGCCGGAAGCGTCTGCGAAGCCGCGGTCAGAGAAAAAAATGGGATCAGGCATAGCACCCACTCCGCACAGAGCACGCCTTTCGGCTTCATAGGGTCGGAAATTTCTCCAGCGAAAAGGATCGAAGGCGAGGGGCCTCACCGGTGCGTACGTTAGATATACTTCCGCTTCCGAAAGTGTCAAATCCTTCTGTTGGCTAGGTCCGGCGCGTAGGCCGGCTGCGGCGCTTTTCCGGTGGATGAACAGATCCCGGCCGAAGTCCCTTCCTGCGGGGGCGCAAGCATTGCACTCGAAGCTACCGCGCGGCCGATCGCGCCTTCCGCGAGGCCTGCGAGCACTCGTGGGCGATCTGCAATCCTTCCTCTACCGGAATGACCAGGGCGCGCAATCGTGAATCGGGACGTGTGATCGAGGCCGGGCCGGCAGTGGTGCGAGCATTGAGCTCCTGGTCGAGAACCAACCCCAGGCTCTCGAGCCCTTGGCATGCTTGCGCGCGAACCAGCGGCGTGTCTTCTCCAATACCGCCTCCAAAGAGAACCGCCTCCGCGTCTCCCAACGCCGCCAGATAGGCTCCGATCGCAAGTCGAATGCGATAGGAGAACATCGCCAGAGCAAGCTTCGCGGCTTCATCGTCCCGCTTGGCGAGGTCGCGGGTGTCGAAGGTCTCCCCGGCAATTCCCAACAATCCGCATTGCTTGTTAAGAAACTCCAGCACCTCGTCCGGGTCCATTTTCCTCTTGCGCATCAGCAGCGGGACAATGGCCGGATCGATGCTGCCGCACCGTGTGCCCATCATCAAACCTTCTAAAGGCGTCAGCCCCATCGTCGTGTCGATCGACTTTCCCTTGGAAATGGCGGCGGCCGAGCATCCGCTCTCGAGATGCAAGGTCACGGCGGAGATCTGCTCAGGTGTTTTTCCCGCCATCTCCGCGTATTGCTCCAGCATGTAGCGGTGAGAGAGGCCGTGAAAACCGAACTTGCGAATCCCGCACCGGTCCGCGGTGTCGCGCAGGATGGGATAGCGCCAGGCCACCTCCGGCAGCGTGCGATGAAACGCGGTATCAAAAGTCGCCCATCGATCAGCATCAGGGAGCTCCCGCTCCAGAACCGCCAGGATGTCGAGTGAGCTTTGATTGTGAAGGGGAGCCAGCTCGCGCATCGATTCGATATCGCTTTTGACCGCAGGGGTCACCCGCACCGCTTCGCTATAGCTGCTTCCGCCGTGAACCACGCGGACGCACGCCAAGCCCACGCTGGCCAAGGAGGGCCCCCCACCGGCGCGCTGGTTGCGCAACCAGTTCAGGGCAAATCTCGCGCCCGCGCCCATGTTCGCAGCGTCGCAGGGCTGCCGGTCGACCACCTCCTTGCCGCGAAAGACGAGAAGGCTTGCCTTCTTCCCTACCCCCTCGATCGAGGCGCTAACGACTTTGGATCCCTGGGAAGCGATTGCCTGCTGCGGCGCGACTTCGATCACTTCAAATTTCAGCGAAGCACTGCCAGGATTGAAAACGAGTGTCCTGGGAACATGGCTTGGCATGAGCGATCTCCTCTGAAGCCTTCCACTGGCTTGGATGCGATGCCTGGTTCCGGGCGGCGATGCGTACGGGAAGCCTTGCTCGAGATTTCCGCTTACGCCCATGGCATCGCGAGGGCTGGACCTCGCGCATCCTAGTCAGCAGAAGATACCAAAAGCCTTAGGCAGGAGGGATCGCAATGAAAATCGGCATTGTTGGAGCGGGGCATATCGGCAGCACGCTCACCCGGCGCCTTTCCCGGTTGGGACATGAGATCTATGTCGCCAACTCCCGCGGCCCAGCCTCCCTTGCCGGGCTGGCCAAAGAAACCGGGGCGAAGCCGGTAACCGCGATTGAGGCGTCTCATGCCGGCAAGATCGTGATTGTTACGATTCCCGAGGGTAAAATTCCCAGCCTTCCTAAAAATCTCTTCGACGGCGTGGCCGCCGACGTTGTCGTCATCGACACCGGAAACTACTACCCACGCGAGCGGGACGGACGCATCGCCGAAATCGAATCGGGAATGCTGGAGAGTCGATGGGTGGAGCACCAGCTTGGCCGACCCGTCATAAAAGCTTTCAACACCATCTATGCACAACATCTGCTTGAAAACGGGCGCCCGGCCGGATCCACTGGCCGAATCGCTCTGCCAGTCGCGGGCGACGATGCCCACGCGAAAGAGGTGGTGATGCAACTGGTGGATGAGCTGGGTTTTGACGCTGTCGATGCCGGAGGGCTAGATGATTCGTGGAGACAGCAGCCCGGCACCCCGATCTACGCGCATGATCTCGATGCCGAAGCGGCGAGGCGCGCTCTCGCGGCGGCCAGCAGAGAGCGCAAGCCAGAGCAGCGGGCGACCGACAAGAGTCCCGGGACCTACGCCCAGCCCGCCTGATCCGCGAACGGCAGCATCCGTGGATTTTGCAACGAGAACTTGCGCTGATTGGATCAGCCAGGAATCTCGCCGCTGTGCGGAATCAATTCCTAGAGCGGATCTCCCACACTTTCTGTCGTTGAGGGAGGATGACGGCGAGGTTGCGAACAGCAGATTCCCTACCGCATTTTTCCTGACACGTGGACGTGGTCATGGTTGTTCTGTGCGGCCATTCTCCGATGGAATGGCCGCGTTCGGCTCTGTTCTTTTCTCCAGCACCATCAGGAAAAATGCTCTTGCGGAAATGACAGAAAGAAAAAGCAAATGCAAACGCCCCACTCAAGCCAAACCCGGGCTTGAATGGGCCACCCGCGAGGCCTGGCGATAGAGGACAGGATGACGGCCGGGGAAACAAACAGCAGATCTCTCCGCTACGCATGAGGATAACCCCTCATGCTTCGGTCGAGATGACAGCGCTGACTGAGAGTGTGAGAAATTCAGTGTGGAGCGGATCTCCTATTGCGATAACCCACAAAGGTCTGAGAAGTGCGACTTTTCTTGAGGAAAAGTCGCGTTGAACGTTGTTCGCTTTGGGCTACTCCTATAGGAGATCCGTTTAGGAGATCCGCTCTATCGGAAAGACTGCTCACACCCGCCGCCGACGAAGTGTACGATCTCCACCTTGTCCCCGTTGGCGAGTTTTCTTTGATCCCATTCGCCTCGGGGCAGAATCACGCCGTTGTGTTCGACCGCGATCCGGTCGCCTTTGAGTTCGAGGGCATCGATGAGGTGATGGAGGAAAGCGCCCGGTGCGAGTTGCGGAAACTCGCGCGCTTGGCCATTGATGAACAATTGCATAGAACCAGCGTAGCAGCGGGCAGGGGCCGCTGCTACATACGAGGATCAACCTGGACCGGTTTGTCAGCCTGAGGCAGTACCGGAGAACCAAAGAGCCAGCGCGCTAACCGGCGGCGCAAAGGCTCGCGCTCGGAATCCGAAAAATAGACCTCCCGATTGAGCAGGATAAGCAGTTGCACGGCTTCGACACGGGGATCGCCGGAATCCAGCGTTCCCAACTGCATGGCCGACAAAGCGTACTCGTCGGCAAGATATTCGATGGCGTGGCCCAGGATCTCGAGAGCACGGCCGTTGTTGCGGCTGATGCTGCGGCGCTCCGCCGCAATCGAGCCAGGAGGCCAGCTCCTCAATCTCTCTACCCGGTTGCGGGTTTCAGCCACTCGCCCTCCAGCACCCCGATCACCGTCCGGTCGCGCCGCACCACGCTCCGCTGATGTTCGCCGCGCACTGCCTTCCAGGTAGGAGATCAATACAGACTCTGTTGGCATTCCGCCCTCCGAAAATCGCTTCCTCTCGTCCGTGCCGGGAAACGCTCTAGCGACACTATCGACGAACGGGGAGGGTTTCATGAGAGAGAAATGCGCCTTTCCTCTGTTCCTGTGCCAACTTGAAACGGGCCATTGTCGAGGTTTCAATATGGAACAGTGGTGGCTATCTTTACCATTCCATCGGCCAAACGAAATAGACCGTGACCCCAGGAAATCCCTGGCGCCCTCTTCTCCCCCATGCCGCCTTTTCGCTGGATGCAACGAATCCATCATCAAGGAGTCCGGCTTATAAAACAACAGCAGTTTCAAAAGAAAAGGCCCGGCACGCTCGATGCGCGCCGGGCCCTCTTGTTCACTGCGGAAAGCTGGAGCTGTTACCGCCCTCTGCCCCCGCCGTGGCTTCCGCCACCCCCACCGCCGCGGTTTCCACCGCCCCCACCGCCGCGGTTTCCGCCGCCCCCACCGCCGCTGGGGCGAGGAGGTGCGGAGTAATGCGGAGTAGGCGTACTCCGCGGCACATAGGTCGACCGCGAATTGCGTTGCGGCTGCGGCCGGTTGTCGGTCTGCCCTAGAGGACGGTTGTTCTGTTGGAAATTCCGGTTGCCGTTCTGACCGACAGACTGGCCGCCCTGCGGATAGACTGACCGCGCAGGCTGGCCCGCGAAGCTGCGTGCCTGGCTGGGAGCCCGACCCGCAAGCGCCGCTCGCACCCCTGGAGATGTTCCCCGCGCTTGAAAGCCCGAACCGGCCGAAGGATGCGCCACCGAAGTCGCCCGAATAGGTGCGATCGTCCGTCCATTCACCACTACTGTTCTCTGATGATCGAGCGCGGGGAGAGCATGCCCCATGCCCCACGGCCCGCGAGCTGCCGCTCCGCGATCGACAACCACCAGCCGCGCGGAAACGATCGGCCGTGCGGATCCCCGCCGCCACACCGGCGCCAGCGGGCGCGCGTAGCCCGGATGGCCGTAAATCCGGCCAATCGGCATCCAACCAATCCCGCAGCCGCCCGGTCTCCACCCCCAGCCAAAGGAGTAGCTGCCCCACGCGCCGCAGTGATACGGCAGCCAGCCCCATGGATACCCGGAGATCCATGTGTATCCACCCAATCCCGGATAAAAGCCCCAATAGCCGAACCCGTAAGGATCCCACCCGGCATCGACTCCCGACGGAACCCACACGTTGCCACTACCCGGCACGTTGTACCAATCGCCGTAATAGTCGAGATCGTTCCAATTTTCATTGTCTGCTTGCGCCGTGCTGCCCGAATCGTCGCGCACCGGAGTCTGCGCCGATGCTTCCTGCGAGATTGCCTGATCCCGGTCCTGGTTCCATTGGTCCCAAGAATCCGAAGCAATGTCCTGCGAGACGGTGTAAGGCGAATCTCCGCTGGGCTTGAAACTAAAGGACTGCCCGTCGGTCAGAGCGCCTACCTGCTGCCCGTTGACTGAGATTGCCTCCGAGCCGGTCATCGAGGCGACCTCCGGGGCATTGTCCAAGTCCAGCCGGAAGATCGCATTCGAAGTCGGAACAACCACGCCGCCCGAAAACGCTACTTGGAAGGCGGGATGTCCCTGGCCCACGTTGAGCTCGTAATAGGCCAAGCCGCCCTGCTGCTGGATATTCGCGGAGTCCGCGGCAAGATGATTGATCAGCAATGAACTGTTCGGAGTCAGGCGCGCGACACTGCCGTCGCCGAATTCCACTTCCGCCTGGCCGTCGTTCCCAGTCTGAACACGAGAGCCGTCGAGGAGCGGCATGTTCGCCACAGCCTGCTGAAACTGAACTTGTCCGCCGGAGGTCACCTGAACCTGACCTTGGACAAAACTTAGACGCGCCACATTCGCCGGATTGGTCTCCGGCCCGCTCGGTTGCCCCTGCTGGTCCTGCGGCCCGGGCGGCTGCCCCTGCTGGTCCTGGGGTCCATTCGGTTGCGCCTGCTGGTCGGGCGGCCCGGGCGGCTGATCCTGCGCGCCGGCCTGCACCAAGCCCGCTCCCGCCCATATCGCTATCCCAAGGCTGAAAGACAGCCAGCCCCTTATTACTCTCTTCATATTCCCTCTCGGGCGTCCCATCGTACGCACCTCCGGAGCGTTCCGGACCATCCTGATCCCGCTTGGTCCCGCGGCGCTCCTATTCTGTTAGAACCCTTGACGCAGCATAAGTTTCATATGCCATTCCTAGGGCACTCTGCAACTTTTAGACGCAGATATCGCGAAGGCAATGAAAATTCTTGTGTTCAATCGATTCAATCCGCTTTGTCGAACAAAAGCAGCTCGCGCGCCAATCTTTGATCGCGTTCGATCACATGCTCGTCTTCGGCAATGGCCGTGAGCACGGGCGCGATGTTTTCAAGCTCGAGCGCCTGCCCTTGCTGCGCCATCTGGACAAGGTCGTCCAGCCCGGTATCGAGCGCTAGGGGCGTGTGGGCATGTTCGACGGTCAGCAATCCACCCTGGTCAAGAGTGCATGCAATACCTTGGAGAATTCCCGTAAGTTCATCTATATCCTTAAGTTTTGTCCACGTAAAGGTGCAGCTCCCCTGCCCGTCGGGGCCCCCATATTCAAGCGTCTTGGTCCCGGTGAAAGCGACATCGCTGTTTGCTTGGCAATGGACGCCAAAGAAGCGATTTCGCCGTGCAATCTGGAAGAGCCTTTTCCGCAAAGCCGTGCCGACCTGGATTGGCCTGGACTGGTCGGGAACGATGATCAACCCGCTGCCGCGATCGCTTGGCAGTGCTCCTCCGGCAGTCGACCGGTAATCTCCGGAGCCGTCTTCGGCGATCCGGAGCGAATATCGAATGGGGTGAATCTCAGGATTCTGCAACGTGAAGCGGATTTCGGCCACCTCGGTCTTTGCCGCAGCCTGTGGTGGAGGTGCGGCCTGTGCCGGAAACAACGGGTGAGCGAGCAGAACCATGGCTGCCGTGGAGGCACTGCGCACGAGAAGCCTTCGCGCCGGTCTCACGGCATTGCCCCGGCAGGCGCTTTCCCCTTCTGCGCGGCCAACGTTTGCGCGCTGTGCAGATGGCAGATCGCAACTGCCAATGCATCGGCGGCATCGGCGGACTCCGGCGGCCGATCCAACCGCAGCAGACGAGCGACCATGTGCCCTACCTGATCTTTCGTCGCCAGGCCGTACCCGACCACTGCCGACTTGATCGAGAGCGGAGCGTACTCGGCCACCGGAATTCCATGGCTTGCCGCGGCCAGCAGCGCAATTCCGCGCACATGGCCAAGCTTGAGTGCGGAACGGGCGTTGACGGAGTAAAAAACCTCTTCCACCGCCACTACATCCGGGTGGTAGCTGGCGAGCAGATCGCAGAGCTGGGCAAAAAGAAAAGCCAGACGCGCGGGCAATAGATCCTTGCGCGATGGTTTTAAGCCTCCGCAAGCGACGGCCACCAGCCGGCTCTCCCGTGCATCCTCCTGCAGTTCCACGACGCCGTAGCCGGTGCAGTCGGTTCCGCAGTCGATGCCGAAGACGCGCATATTATTTCGAGACGCCTTCGAGGGGCGAGCTGGCGGTGGCGTAAAGCTTCCTCGCCATCCGTCCGGCGAGATACGATTGGCGGCCTGCGAGCACCGCATGCTGCATGGCCTCGGCCATCAGGATGGGGCGGCCGGCGTAGGCGATCGCGGAATTCACCAGCACGGCATCGGCGCCCAGGTCCATGGCGAGCGCGACGTCGGAGGCCATGCCCACCCCGGCATCCACGATCAAAGGCACTTCCGTGATGCGCTCGCGCAAAATACGCAGGCTCGCGAGGTTCTGCAACCCCATCCCGCTGCCGATCGGCGCCCCCAGCGGCATCACGGCGGCAGCCCCGGCGTCGATCAGACGGCGGGCGACAACAATGTCGTCGGAGGTATAGGGCAACACGGTGAAGCCCTCCTTCACCAAGACCCGGGTCGCCTCGAGAGTCGCTGCCACGTCGGGATAGAGCGTTGCCTGGTCTCCGATGACCTCGATCTTTACCCAATCGGAAAGTCCGACCTCGCGGCCCAGCCGCGCCGCGCGTATCGCCTCATCTGCGGTAAAACAGCCGGCCGTGTTCGGCAGTAGGAAGTAGCGCTGAGGATCGATGAAATCGAGCAGGGACTCTTTGGTGCGGTCGAGGTTCACCCGGCGCACGGCAACCGTGACCATTTCCGCTCCGGAAGCTTCGATGGCGGCGCGTGTCTCGGCTCCGTTCTTGTACTTGCCAGTGCCTACGATCAGGCGCGACTGAAAGGCCTTGCCCGCGATCACCAGGGGTTCCATGGCAATCATTGTAAGGGAGAGACGGCATGCCGCGCAGACAACGAAAGGCCCGCGCCTGAAGTCGGACGCGGGCCTCGATCGCCAGTGCACTGTTGAGATTGGCCTGAGGCGTCCACGCTCGTTGTGGGCCTCGGCGGAATTTTCGAACCACCAGGTCTAGAGCGGAACGGCTCTAAGCCTCAGCCACCTCACGTTGGGTACTGCAACTACCATCAGAATTTTTCATGCGTTGGATCATCCTCCTTTCCCGTGTACTTCAAAATTAAAACGGCGGGCCGCCGCAGGTCAACCCGCCCGCGGGGCTTACCAGGAATGCCAATAGCCATCGCGTTCCACCATCTGGAGCTTCACTCCGAAGAGTTCTTCGAGCTTGTCCGGATTGAGCAAATCCCGTTTCGGCCCATCGCCAGCAATCCGGCCCTCCCGGATCATGATCACGCGATCGATCTCCGGCAAGATGTCGGCCAGATGATGGGTCACCATGAGGATTCCGGTGCCGTAATGACCGCTGGAATTCCGCGCCAGCCCGCGCAAGATTTCCCGCAGCTCGCGTTGGGCGGCGAGATCCAGCGCGTTGCTCGGCTCGTCCAGAAGGAGCATCTCCGGCTTATGAACCAGCGCTCTCGCGATCATCACGCGGCGGGTCTCCCCAGCCGACATTTGCCCCACCAGGCGATCGCGCAGGTGCTCGGCCTCGAGCCGCGCCAGCGCTTCTATCGCGCTCTCGCGCATCGCCGCCGTCACTTCCAGATTTGGCCAAATCGTAGAGCTGGAGAAGAAGCCGGAGACGACCGCGTCCAGTCCTCCGGTCTTCGGCGTACGACCGCCGGGAAGATCCGCCGAAACCACTCCAAGATGCTTGCGCAGCTCGAGCACATCCCACCGCTCCCGCCCGTAGACCTCAAGCTTCATCTCCGGATGAAAGACTGGATAGAGCTCGCAGGTCATGGTCTTCAGCAACGTGGACTTGCCGCATCCATTTGGACCGAGGATGGCGACGTGCTCTCCTGTGGCGATGTCGAGGGTGACGTCTTTCAAGACCACCGTCTGCCCACGCGCCACATTGACCCGGCGCATGGTAAGGAATGCGCTTCCGGCCCCGAACCCTCTATCTTTCTTCACACTCTTTTCTTTTCCTTGCATCTGCACCCCTGAACCTCGCCCCTGAGCCTTTTGGAACGCTCGCATTCCTGCTCTCCGGTACGCGCGGCAATACCGCTTCGCTTGATAGAGTAAGAAACAGAATGGACGCTCTCTCTCAACTTACAGACCATCCGCTGCTAGCGGAAGAGGCGGTCCCGCGGGGTTTTCGATTCGCCGCCGTGCGCGCGGGCATCAAAGCCAGCGGAAATCCCGACCTGGCGTGCGCGGTCTCTGAGCGGCCTGCCACCGCCGCAGCCATGTTTACCAGCAATCGCGTCGTTGCCGCGCCCGTGGTCCTGGGCCGGGAACATCTCGCGCAGAGCCGCCATCAGATTCGCGCTCTGGTGGTCAACGCAGGAAATGCCAATTGCGCCACCGGCCAAGCCGGAATGGAAGCTGCGCAACGAGTTTGCCGGGAGGCTGCGGAAGTTTTCGGCTGCGATCCGCATGCCGTCTTTCCCTCCTCTACAGGAATCATCGGCGTGCCGCTGCCGGAGCAAAAATTGATCTCGGCTTTGCCTGCGGCGCGTGAAGCGCTCGGGAGCTCGGCCGCGCATCTGGAAAGCATGGCGCGGGCCATCATGACGACAGACACCAGGCCGAAAGTGGCGACCGCAGTCTGCACGGTAGACGGCGCCACCGTGCGTCTGGCCGGCATCGCCAAGGGCGCTGGAATGATTTTTCCGCGCCTCGCTTCCCCGCACGCCACCATGCTGGCCTACATCTTTACCGATGGCGGGATCGCGCCAGAAACCGCCGCGGCTTTGCTGGCGCAATCCGTCGAATCGAGCTTCAACCGCATCTCGATCGACGGCGACACCTCGACCAACGATACCGTCCTGCTCTGGGCCAGCGGCGCGAGCGGAGCGACCATTCCTGATCGCGACAACCACGGCAGCGATTTCACCGCCTTTGCCCAGGCGCTCGATCAGGTCTGTCTCTCATTGGCAAAGCAGATTGTCGCTGATGGCGAGGGCATCAAGCACGTCGTCGAATTGAACATCGTGGGTGCGGCCACCGACGCCGACGCGTTGCGCGTCGCTCGTGCCATTGCCCATTCTCCGCTGGTGAAAACATCTTGGGCCGGTTGTGATCCCAACTGGGGGCGCATTCTCTCGACCGTCGGCTCCTCCGGCGTGCCGATCGATCCCGCGCTGGTCAATATCTCGCTCGGCGACCTCGAGATCTGCGATCGCGGCGGAGTCTCGCCGCGTTTCGACAAAGGGGCCGCGCACCGTTACCTTCAACAGCACGATATCTCGATCCGCGTCGACTTAGGCGCCGGATCGAGAAGCTGTCGATTCTGGACCACAGATCTGACGGCGGAATATGTGCGGATCAATGCCGATTACTCTACATGAAGGCCGGTACAGCCCTGGCATCGAAAGCAGTGCATACCGGTCGAACCCCTATGAATGCTTGCGATCGCTGGGTCTGGTACCGGGAAATACACAGGCTTTTTCACAGTTCTGTGCAAAACCACGCGGCCCGGTCCCAGGCTCTCGATCGGAGCGCTGCGCTCCTTGGGGCATGCGCGCATGATTTACAATCGACCGGCATTGGCCCTTCCCCAACATGACGCTACGGGCGGAACATGCAGACTGCTTTACGCTCGCTTTCGCATGGGTGGCTGGACCATGCAGCGGTCCTCATCCCATTCAGCATCTCGCTATAGCGCATCTCAATATGCGATGCTCTTCGAGCGCTGGCGGCAGGCTTCTGAGGTCCGAGTGAATTTGTCGAAACTCCCGGGCCCTTCCGCTCCTCTCCGTTCGGGCGCCGGGCTTCCCACCCGCACTCGGCCAATCGCCTTCTCCGGCCTTCTGGCCTGTCTCTTTCTATTTCTTTTTTCATTGCTCCCGGCGCGCCTCGCCGCGCAATCCTCCCCTGAGCAGCAAGCACCCGCTGCACCTGCCAACAATCAACCGTCAGACCAACTGCCGCCGCCCGTGCAGGTCTATGGCCAGCCGGCAGCGCCCGCGCAGCCGGGGCCCAAACCACAAAAACCCGACCAGCTTCCCCCTCCCGAACAGCAGATTCACTACGTCAACTACGAGACCATCCAATCGATCGAGGGTTATAGCTCGTCCTATATCCCGTTGGATAGCTGGATTTATCCGGCGATGATGCGCCTTTACTCAATGGGTTTTGCCGACACCGCGTTTCTCGGCCTGCGCCCGTGGACGACGCTGAGCGTCGCGCACATTCTCGATGAGAACTCGGCAAAGATTCGAGATAGCGGCGACGATGACGCGATCGCCATCTTCAGCGCCATTGAAGACGAGATCGCAACCGATCTGCATATCCCTCTCGACAAACGGTACGGGCACGCGCGCGTATCCTCGGTCTACACCCGCATCATGGGCATCGACGGCACTCCGCTGCGCGACAGCTACCATCTGGGACAAACCGATGTGAACGATTACGGCCGTCCCTATGCCGGCGGGTTCAACAACTACACCGGCTTCAGCGCGCAGGCCCAATACGGACGCTTTTCCATGTATTTCCGCGGCGAGTTCCAGCACGCCCCGGGCTGGGCCGGCTACTCACCCGAGCTCGCTGAAACGCTTTCCGCGATCGACGATTTTGGCACCTTCAGCACCCTTCCACTGGCAGGCAATACTACGATCCCTCTCGGCCC
Source organism: Acidobacteriaceae bacterium (assembly GCA_036267335.1). Taxonomy (GTDB): domain Bacteria; phylum Acidobacteriota; class Terriglobia; order Terriglobales; family Acidobacteriaceae; genus PALSA-350. The sequence goes on along the minus strand of DATAWF010000087.1, from coordinate 7,385 downwards.
CATCACCGCCGCCAACCGGCCCACGATTCTCGAAGGCTATATCTCCGCCCACGCCGCGGGACATGAGATCTCTTTCGGGAAAATGGACACATGGTATGGGCCTGCAGTGGGCGGAGGAATGGCCTGGAGCAACAACGCAGAAAATGTTTATAGCTTCCGCATCAACCGCGTCGAGCCGCTTTCCATCCCCTATATTTCCCGCGTCACCGGACTGATTCGCTATGACTTTTTCGTCGGTCCTCTGAAGGGGCACAATGTGCCGGTGAGCCCTTGGGTGCACTCGGAAAAAATCTCGTTCAAGCCGACGCCGAACTTCGAGTTCGGCTTTGAACGCACCGTCATCTGGGGCGGCATCGGCCACGAACCCGTAACTTTCGGCAGTTTCTGGCGCAGCTTTTATAGCATCAGCGACACCAACTCGGCCGAGAAATACAGCCGTCGCGATCCCGGCGCGCGTTTCAGCTCCGTCGACTTCACCTGGCGGCTGCCCTTCGTCGAGAACTGGCTTACTCTCTACAGCGACTCGGAAACCCACGACGATGTTTTTCCCATCACCGCGCCGCGGCGCGCCGCATTGCGGCCGGGGCTTTACTTGTCGCACTTGCCGCGCGCTCCCAAGCTCGATCTGCGCTTTGAAGCCGCCTACACGGACGCCCCCGCTGGATCGAGCTTCCTCGGTGAGGGGCAATACATCGAGGTCGTGCAGCGCAACGGCTACACCAACAACGGTCTCTTGATGGGCGATTGGATCGGCCGCGAAGCCAAGGGGGGACAAGCGTGGCTCACCTACCACCTCTCTCCGCAGGAGTGGGTGCAGGTCTCCTTCCGGCAGAACAAGGCCGACAAAGATTTCATCCCTGGGGGCACTACCCAGAGCGATGCGGAGATCTCCGTCGTCAAGCGCCTGGGGCCGCAGCTTGAGTTCAAAGGGAAGGTCCAGTACGAGCGCTGGCTGATCCCCATTTACAAATCGGGACCGCAAAACGACACCAGCGCGACCTTCCAGTTCACGTGGTATCCGAAGGACGATAAGCGCTACTAGAGCGTTTCCGAGAAGATGACGGCAGCGTGGGGATTAGAGCGTTTTCACTTTTCCTCTAACATGGAGAGAGTGGTTAGGAGTGGCAGTTTTTCGATGAAACGGCCACGTACGAGGCATTGTTTTTGTAAACACTTCAAGTGAAAACGCTCTAGCCTGGATTTCTCACCAGCCACATGAAGGCAGGAGAAAGATCACCAATTTCCTCCTGGGAACAAAAGACAAATACAGGGATTCTTCGCTCTGCTTCGCGGCGCTCAGAATGACGTCCTCTTTCCACGCAAGCATCTGGGCGTTTGAATGGCATCCCGCCGAAGGAAAGGCACCAGCAGATTCCCGAACGGGAATGACAGAAAGAAAGGCAAGCACGAGCCTAGCGAACCTTCGGCAGAAGGCGGGAATCGTACTCCGCCCGCGTCACGTCTGCGATTCGAACCCGCCTTGCAGCAGGATGTTCAGGATTGAGCAGAACGTTCCAGGTTTCGGGAAGAATCGCGGATGGAACCCGCGCCAAAGCCGTCCGCTTGGAACGCAGCCAATCATCTCCCAAAGCTCTGGAGAGCGCCGGCGTCTTACGCCATCCCTCTCCTGCCGGCGCCTGCATTGCCTCGATGCGAATTCCGCCTGGAGCCGTCACGCGCATCAGCTCATACCCAGCAGGCCAGGTATCGGCATTGAGTTCCAGGTGGACGAGCGCCTCGATCAGCGCGCCCGCGGGTGATTCGGCTAGATAGACGACTCTACGACCGGCGTGATGCCATCGGCCCGCGTAATGCAAGCCTCCTTCGCCAGAAAGAGATTGGAATCCGCTGATCCGCCACAGATCCATCAGGCAAAGATACCGTGCTCGATCTGCCCAATCATCTCCTCGACCATGCGGCTGCCTAAATCGGTGCGCAACATCTGCGTCGGTGTGCGCCCATCAAACCGCTTCTTCGGTTCGTTCAACCAGTGGAGAGCTTTTTTCTGGCCGCCCAGCACCCGCACCGCCTGGTCATAGACGCGGACCAGCCTGACCAGCTTGTCCGATTCGTCGGGAGTGAGTGGCTCTTTTCGCGATTTGCGGTGCTTGAGAGTCCGCGCCGGAATCACGACGTCATAGATGTCTTTCCATTGCATCCCGGATGCGGCGACGAAATTTGCCATGGTAGCGGCCGGCACGCCGGCCTCCACTCTCTCGAGGTCAAGCCGCAGCGAAGCCATGAAGGACGTTTGCCGCTCGGATGTGGATGCATGCTGCATGAAGACATTATGCCATATCTGCGGCGGCATTTTGTCCTTGCCTGGCAAGGCAAGAGTTTGGCTCTTACAACTGTCTCGCCGGAATCGAGCTCAGGCCGGCTCGCGGCGATCTCGGCCTGTCATCTGCGCGGGTTGCCCGATGCCCAGCATCGATAACACGGTGGGAGAGATGTCGCGCAGCGAACCGTCCGGACGCAAATGGAAACGTTTTGCGTCTTCGCCGACCAGAATCAACGGCACCGGATTGGTGGTATGCGCGGTGTGCGGGCCGCCGGTCGCGGGATCGATCAGCATCTCCGCATTCCCATGGTCGGCCGTAATCAGCATAGAGCCACCACGCTGCCGCAGCTCCTGGTAGATGCGGCCCAGGCCTGCATCCACCGCTTCGACCCCGCGGATTGTCGGCTCGATCTTGCCCGAATGCCCAACCATGTCGGCATTGGCAAAATTCACCACCACCAGATCGAATGCCGTGTCGCTCACCGCTTTCACCACCGCATCGGCAATCCCCTCCGCGCTCATCTCCGGCGCAAGGTCGTAGGTGGCGACCTTTTGCGAGGGAACCAGCAGGCGGTCTTCTCCGGGGAATGGGGTTTCGATGCCACCGTTGAAGAAATACGTCACGTGAGCATATTTCTCCGTCTCGGCGACGCGCAGGTTGCGCATATTGGCCTGCGCCAGTATGTCTGCCAGCAGATTTTCCATCGATTCCGGCAGGATCACCCTGGGAAGCGTGAATGTCTTGTCGTACTGCGTCATGCAGACATAGTGCAGATTTTCCGGCAGCTCCGGCGGCGGAATCGTTGCATCGAGATCCGCCGCGCCCGGAAGCTCGCGTCCCTGCTGCGGCGTGAGGCCGCTGCGGCGCGCCAGAACTCGCGTGATCTGCCGCGCGCGGTCGGCGCGAAAGTTGAAGCAGATGCAGACATCCCCGGAACGGATCCTGCCCACTGGCTCGCCCCGTTTATCGACCACCACGAAGGGCTCGATGAACTCGTCGGTGACGCCGGCACTGTACCGCTCCTTCACCCGCGCGACGGGGTCTTGCACTGCGCCCGCTTCCGGCTGTCCGGTCACCATCGCGTCAAAAGCTTTCTTCTCCCGCTCCCAGCGCCGGTCGCGATCCATGGCAAAGTAGCGGCCGCTGACGCTGGCAATCACGCCGACGCCGATCTCTGCAATCTTGGCCTGCAGCTTTTCAAGATAGCCGACGCCGCTGGTGGGCAGCGTGTCTCGTCCGTCAAGAAAAGCGTGGACGAAAACCCGCCGCGCGCCCTGCTCCTTGGCGGCGCGCAGCAGCGCGTAGAGATGCTCCTGGTGGGAATGGACGCCACCATCCGAGACCAGCCCCAGCAAATGGACGGCTCCGCCGCTCTCCGCCGCCTTCCGCAGGGCAGATACCAGCACTGGATGGCGAAAGAATTCGCCGGTGCGAATCAGCCCGTCGATGCGCGTGATATCCATCTGCACCACGCGGCCGGCTCCGATGTTGAGGTGCCCGACTTCGCTGTTGCCCATCTGTCCGTCCGGGAGGCCAACAAAATGGTCGGAGGCATGCAGCAGGGTGTTCGGGTACTCGGAGAGGAGCTTGTCATAGACCGGCTTGCGCGCCAATGCGATCGCATTGCCATTGCGCTCCGCGCGATAGCCCCACCCATCCAGAATTGCCAACACCAGCGGTTTCCGTTGAGACACCTCAGCTCCTGACTTTTCCAGGTTTGGTTCCCGGCGCGGCGGCGCGAGAATGGCTTCTTTACTGGCAGTTGATCGCTTCCAGCCCGGGAAACTCCGCAGCCTGGCCGAGCTCTTCTTCAATGCGGAGAAGCTGGTTGTATTTCGCGATGCGGTCGGTCCGGGAAAGCGATCCGGTTTTGATCTGTCCTGCCCCAGTTGCAACCGCAAGATCGGCGATGAACGTATCCTCGGTCTCGCCGCTGCGGTGAGAGATCACCGACGTATACCCGTACCGGCCGGCGAGCGTGATGGCTTCAAGGGTCTCTGTAACGGTGCCGATCTGGTTCACCTTGATCAAGATGGAGTTGGCGACGCCCTCGTCGATTCCCCGCTGCAGCCGCTCGGTGTTGGTCACAAAGAGATCGTCGCCCACAAGCTGAATCTGGTCGCCAATCTCGCGCGTGAGAAGCTGCCATCCGGCCCAGTCATCCTCGGCCAATCCGTCCTCGAGAGACACGATGGGATACTGACGCGCCCAGCCGGCCCAAAAACGCACCATCTCCTCGCTGGTCTTCTCGCTCTTGTCACTCTTCTTGAAAACATACCGGTTCTTGTCCCGGTCGAAGAGCTCGCTCGCAGCGGGATCGAGCGCGATCGAAATCTCCTCGCCTGGCTTGAATCCTGCAAGCGAAATCGCCTCCAGAATCACTTCGATTGCCTCATCGTTCGACTTGAGTGACGGCGCAAATCCGCCCTCATCGCCCACCGCGGTGTTGTAGCCGCGCTTCTTGAGCACGCCCTTCAACGTATGGAAAACTTCCGCTCCCCATCGCAGCGCGTCGGCAAAGTGCTCGGCTCCTACCGGCATGACCATGAACTCCTGAAAGTCCACGTTGTTGTCGGCATGCGCGCCGCCATTGATGATGTTCATCATCGGCACCGGCAGCAGGGAGGCATTCACTCCGCCCAGATAACGGTACAGAGGCACGCCCAGCGCATTGGCCGAGGCCCGCGCGCAAGCCATCGACACGGCGAGAATGGCATTCGCTCCCAAGCGGCCTTTGTTGTCCGTGCCGTCGAGCGCAAGCATCGTCGAATCAATCAGCCGCTGGTTGGCCGCATCCATCCCGGTCAGCTCCGGCGCGAGAACACTCTCCACGTTCTCCACCGCCTGCAGCACTCCTTTGCCCAGATAGTGCGTCTTGTCGCCGTCACGCAGCTCCACCGCCTCGTGCTCGCCGGTCGAAGCTCCGCTGGGCACTGCGGCGCGCCCCATCGCTCCGCCCTCCAGCAATACATCGGCCTCTACGGTCGGGTTTCCACGAGAGTCCAAAATCTCGCGCGCGCGAATCTCTGCAATCTCCGTCATGTTGCTCCTTGTAATTTTGTGCCGAAGCCGGTCGGCAAGCCGTGGGCGGCGATCCACCGGAATCAGTTCTCCCTTCAATCCGCCGATGGCGCCGAGAAAGCTCCCCTGAAAGCCCGGAAAAGACATTCCCTGGCGCTCCACATCTTTCTATAGCAGAGCCTGTTTGCGCTCTGTTTGCGATCGGCGGACATCTCGCGAAACTCATCGCGGCTCGACGTCTGCGCCGGCTCTCCCCTTGCATGGAAGAATGCCTGTTGGCGTGGTCGAAGGAGAATCTTCTCTCAATCGGGTTCACCCGGATTTTAAAGCATTTTCGCGTTTGCTGCGGACCGTCCATGGGTACACGCGGCTTCGATGCCCTCATTTCTCCCGGCAAAGGCCGGGCTCTCGAGAATCTTCGCGACTATTGCCCTCCTTGATACGCGGACCACATCCGGCGCTCCTCTCCGCGATTGCACCCGGCAAAGCTGCATAGAATACGTCCAAGTAGTTGTTTGGAAATGTTTGGCGCAGGGTCCGGCAAGGTATTCCATGGGGCGTCCGGACCTCGCGAAAAGATCCCCTTCGGAGTGCGCGTTTTATGATGAGCAAACGTCTCTCGCTGGCCGCAACCTTGGCTGCGGCTTCCATGCTGGCGGCAACGGCGGCCGTTGCGCAATCTGGGCAAGCGAGCAAGCCAAGCCCCTATGAGGGAGTCTCGACTCCTCCACCCGACAGCACCATTTTGACCAACGATTCCGCCTCACCGGCCCCGGCAGCGGCTGCAACGGCCCCCGCACCCGCCCCGGCCCGTGCTCCCTACACTAGCGCGCCCGCTTCCGCAGCCGTTCCATCGGCTACCCCAGCGCCCGCTGCAACCGATGCTGCTGCCGCTGACGGCAGCGGCGATGTTGCACTTCAGCGCCGGCCCGCACAAGCCGTCGAAGGTTCCCAAGAGGACCTGTCGCCGGCTGACGGAATCGTCAGCTATCTTGCCGGACCGCCCAATGCCCTTCCCGAAGGCACCGTCTTTCACGTGACGATGCTCGACACCGTTCTGGCGGATCAGACTGCACCGGGAACTCCATTTCACGCCCGTCTCAATGAAGACCTCAGCTACGGCGGCAATGTCGTGATCCCTGCCGGCTCCGAGCTGCGCGGCAGAGTCGTCACCGCCGTTACCAGCCGCCGCATCGCCGGCCGATCGATGATCCATCTGCGCGCCGATGAGTTCGTGCTGCCCAACGGCCGGAGCTATCCCCTGCATGCCGAGGTCATCGACACCATGGGCTCCGACACAAAGGTTTCCGGTGAAGGCAACATCGTCTCTGAAGCTCACGCCAAGCGCGCCGCGCTGGAGCTGGCCGCCACTTCCGGCAGCGGAGCAGTCGTGGGGGCTGTCGTCGCCGGTCCGGTCGGCGCGGCGGTGGGCTCTACGGTAGGCGCGGGATTTATCGGAGCGCACTATCTCCTGGCCATACCGACTGTCGACGTTCCCCAGAACTCAACCCTGATTTTCAGCCTCACCGATCCGATGTTCCTGACGCCTGCCCCTGAACAACGGTAGAGTTTTTCAACAGATCAACCGTAGGGGACTGCAGCGCCGCACGACGATTGATTCGTCATGCGGCGCTCGTTCTTTTTAGAGCGTTTTCACTTTTCCAATGACATGGAGACAGCGGTTGGGAGTGGCCGTTCTTCGATGGAGCGGCCACGTACGAAGTAGCGTTTTTGTAAACACTTCAAGTGAAAATGCTTTCGATCAGATTTACTGTTGCCATGAGGCCGCAAGATCCGCGAAGTGCTGCTTGTCTGAGGAAAGGGCCGTGTAGAACGCTGTTATTTCGGGAGAGCGGACGGGAAATTTGCCGTAGCTGCAAAGATCACCCACTTCCTCCTGGGGACGAAAGACAAATACAGGGATTCTTCGCTCTGCTTCGCGGCGCTCAGAATGACGTCCTCTTCCCTACAGGCTTCCTCTCCTTGCCAGAAGGCAGCTCGAATTCAGCCAACTGCGCGGCCTTCCGATCGAAGGTAAGAGTTTTCTCGCAGCCGGCCCACGTGCTAAGAGCAGCGATCAAT
>DATAWF010000086.1:0-6975 GCA_036267335.1 Acidobacteriaceae bacterium | reverse complement strand
TCTCAGAAGCATGCGAACCGCGAACTTCAGGTCGAAGAGCAGATTCTCGATCAGGGGCAGACTCTGCTCGGCGTGATGGTCTTCCCGTATCGCTTCGGCCGCGCCGAGCTTGAGCACGGCCTGCCGCCGCGCCTCGGCGGGCGACATACCGGCGCGCAGGTTCTCCTCCGTCTGGAACGCAAGATGTTCGGCGATCTCTTCCCGCAGGCGTTGATCGGCACTCTGCCCTGTCGCGAAATTCAGCAGGCGTATGAAGAAACGTCGCAGGATTTTCACGATAAATCCTCCGCCTTGACTTTGAAAAAGCGCGCGATGATCGCAGCGGTTTGCTCCCATTCGCGGGTCTCCGCCTGGAGTTGCTTGCGGCCGGCCCCGGTAAGCCGATAGAAGCGCGCGCGGCGGTTGTTCTCCGATGCGCCCCACTCGGATGCAATCGAGCCTTCATTCTCCAGCCTGAGCAGAAGTGGATAAAGCGTGCCCTGGTTGACAGCCAGAAGGTCTCCGCTGATCTGCTCGATGCGACGGGCGATACCCCAGCCGTGCTGCGACCCCAGGACATCGAGTGTCTTGAGGACCATCAGCGCGAGTGTTCCTTGCAAAACGTCCGGCTTTTCCTTCATGGCAAATCAACCTTTAGGTTTCCAACAGGAATAATGACACAGCTCCTTTTGGAAAGCAACAGGAACTTTAAACTTTCCTTCGACGACAAATCCACATGATCTGTCGGGGAACCGCTGGGACTCTGTTCACGGAAGACGGCATAGTTTGATTTCCAATGAAAAGCCGTCTTCTCCGAGGTCATGCTTCGCTTTTGCCATTTCTGCATTGGATCGAAAGACGGTATCGGAGGGAACCGGCCTCCGTCCGCCGTTGATTCTTTCCCCATCCGCGCCAAAAATCTGAAAAAATAGTCTCATCATGCCAGGAACCACAGCCACCAAGCTCTTCGCTGACCGTATTGGCCGTATCGAAGTTTCAGCCACCATGGCCGTCACCGCGGAAGCCGCCAAGCTCCGCGCCTCGGGCGTTAACCTCGTCGATTTCGGCGCAGGCGAGCCGCATTTCCCCACGCCGCGCCACATCAAGGACGCGGCCATCGCGGCCATCGATGCCAATTTCACGCGCTACACCACGGTCTCGGGCATTCCCGAGGTGCGAAAGGCGATTGTCGGGCGGCACGCCTGCGACTTCGGGTCGGACTACTCGGCAGATGAGGTGGTCTTCACCACCGGCGGCAAGCTGGCGATCTTCAATCTTGTCCAGGTGCTGATCGATCACGGCGACGAGGTGATCCTGCCTGTGCCCTACTGGGTCTCCTATAAGGACATCATCCAGTACGCCGGCGGCACGGTCGTCTACCTCGAAACCGAAGAGTCGGAGAACTTCCGCATCACCGCCGACGCCATCGAGAAGGCCATCACGCCCCGCACCAAGGCTATCTTTCTCAACTCGCCCTCGAACCCGGCCGGCTCGGTCATCGCGCCCGGCGATCTTGAGCGCATCGTCAGGCTGGCTCATGAGCGCGGCATCTACCTGTTCCTCGACGAGTGCTACGTCTATCTGCAATACACCGGGGCCCTGGTCAGCGGCGGCTCGTTCACCGAAGCCAAGGAGCACATCATCGTGCTCGGTTCGCTCTCGAAGACCTACGCCATGACCGGATGGCGTGCCGGCTATGCGCTCGGTCCCAAGCCCATCATCGCCGCCATGAGCAAGCTGCAGAGCCAGTCCACGTCGTCAACCGCGTCCTTCGTCCAGAAGGCTGCCGTAGCCGCGCTCAACGGTTCGCAGGAGTGCGTCTCCGAGATGCGCGCGGATTATCTCAAGCTGCGCGACCGTATCCTCGCGCGGTTGGCCGAGATTCCCGGAATTACGTGCAGCAAGCCTGAGGGCGCCTTCTACGTTTATCCGAACGTCTCTGCTTTCCTGGGCCGGCCCGGAGTGGAGACCGCGACCAAGCTTGCGACCCGGCTCTTGCACGAGGCGCACGTCGTCACCGTGCCCGGCGAGGCCTTCGGCACACCGCATCACATCCGTCTCTCCTACGCGGTCACGCACAACGAAGTCGAAGACGGTCTAGCGAGGATGAAGGAATTCTTCGCCAAGCTTTAACGCATTTTTCCTGTTGCGACGTTTTTTCCGGAAGCCATTCCGTGCAGCTTTTCTTGGCAAAAAGCTGCGTCGAGATCCCCTCTCCGGGATACACCCATAGGAAAAGCTCTAGGAGCGCATGCAAGCCAAGATCAAGTTTTGCCCAATCATTCTCGCCGGCGGCAGCGGCACCCGTTTTTGGCCCAGAAGCCGCCGGTCACGGGCCAAACAGGTGCTGGTGCTCGATGGGGAGCGCAGCATGATCCAGACGACGGCCGAGCGGCTCGCTCCGCTGGCCGCGCCTGAAGATCTCTGGGTCATCACCAACTGTCTGCTGGGCGACGTCATCTCCGGGCAGCTTGGCGACTTGCCGCGAGCGCAGATGATCTGCGAGCCGGCGGCGCGCAATACCGCGCCCGCAGCAGGATTGGCGGCCTTCATCGTCGAGCGCACCTCTCCCGAAACCGTGCTCGGCATCTTCCCTTCCGACCAGGTCATTGCCGATGAGGCGAATTTTCGCGACGTGGTCGAGCACGGCATCCAGCTAGCCGCTGCGGGAGAAAATATCGTAGTCCTGGGCGTCAAGCCAACGCGTCCGGAGACCGGCTACGGCTACATCGAGAGCGGCGATCGCTTCTCCGACGGAGTGATGCGGGTTCACCGCTTCACCGAAAAGCCGAACCGCGAGCGGGCCGAGGAATTCGTAGAAGCCGGCAACTACTATTGGAATAGCGGAATCTTTCTCTGGAGCGCGCGCACGCTGGCCAACGCCATCCGGGAGCATCTCTCCGAAACCGCGCCCATCCTCGAAAAAATCGCCGCCGCTTATAGCACACCGGACTTCGAGCAAGTTTTTCAAAAGCTCTATCCCGCCTGCGAAAACATCAGCATCGACTATGCCGTTCTCGAGCCCCGCTCGGCCAAAGGCGAGCACCGCTCGAATCTCTATTGCCTGCCGGCAGAGTTCGGCTGGAACGATCTCGGTTCCTGGGCCGCCCTTTACGAACACCAACTCGCACGCAGCGCTCCGCGCGACGGAAATATCACTGAGTCCGCTGGAGCATTGGCAATCGATGCCCAGGGAAACTACATCTATAGCCCCAAGAAATTCGTAGCGCTGGTCGGTGTCCACAACCTCGTTGTGGTCGAAACCGAGGATGCCGTTTTAATCGTCGCGCGCGAGCGTTCCCAGGACGTGGGAAAAATCGTGAAAGAGCTCTCCACTTCGCACGAGGAGCTCACGTAGAGCATTTCTCCTATAGGTGTACCCCGAAGCCGCGACATCCTACGCGGCTTTTCATCAAGAAAAGCCGCACTTCTCAGGACGAGCACTATCTCGTCCCACCGTTCGAGCTTCTCGAACCCCTTACGAACCGGGCAGGCCGTGATTGCCGCCCGAGATTTTTCCCTGGAGAGATTGCATGACATCTGGATCCGCCGCCACCGCCGTCACAATTCACACTCGCGGCTTGCTCTTCGATATGGATGGAATCCTCGTCAGCTCGCTCGGCTCAGTTGAGCGGAGCTGGAGCAAATGGGCTGCGGGCCGGGGCATCGATGCCGTCTCCGCCGTCCGGATGGCCCACGGTAGGCGCGCGATCGATACCCTCCGCGAGCTTTTGCCCGATGCCGACCACTTCGCCGAGTTGAAGGCAATCGAAGATCTCGAGGTTGCCGATACCTCGGACCTGCGTGTTCTCGACGGAGTAATGGCGCTCTTGCAAGCACTGCCGCGCGACCGTTGGACGATCGTGACTTCGGCAACGGACCGGCTGGCGCGGGCCCGGCTTGCTCACGCCGGCGTTCCGGTGCCGGAACGGATCGTCACCGGCGAGATGGTGACCCTGGGCAAGCCGAGCGCCGAGCCCTACTGCAAAGGTGCGGAGATCCTGGGGCTGGCGCCCGAAGATTGCGTTGTCGTCGAGGACTCGGTCGCGGGAGTTCAGGCTGGCCTGGCCTCCGGCTGCAGGGTGCTCGCGACAACATTCTCCCACTCCGCCGAACAGCTCGCCGCGGCCACCTGGATCGTGAAATCGCTGGCGGATGTTGCCGTCACGGTGCTGGACGATGGCCGAGGACTCATGCTGGAGTTGCCGGCCGGAGCGTTGCAACCTCGGCGGGCGGTATAACTTCCGCGGCTGCTTGCAGGCCCTACCTGCGCCCACCCCGCGGCGGCGGAGCCTGGTGCGGGGCCTGGTGCGGGGCCTGGTGAAGGATGACGTGCGTGCGTTCCCGCGTCATGCGGATGTGGCACGATGCGCGGTCCGGCGCGGCGGCGCAGGTGGTGTCCCGAACCTCTACCCACGCGATCTGAGCCGGATTGTTGATCATCCAAGCGGTCGCATTGGTGGCGTAATTGGTCGCATCGAGATACAGTGCCGCATTCATGTCGATATCGCCTGAATCCAGGTTCATCTGCTCACAATCAGGCGCCGCATCGCTGCTGGCCGGCGGGGCGCAGTAGTCTTCATCGTGCTCCAGCAAAATCCTTCTGTTGGAGCCGGTTATGAAATATCTCGTGGTGATCGGGCGGATATGAACATCTTCCGTCCATTGATATTCGTCCTCGATGAATGCCGGCGGAAGCTGGCTCATCGCGAGAGTCTTTTCCTTCACCTGGCGAGAGAAGATTACGACCGACGGCGTCGGCTCGCCATTGCCTGGATGAAAGTAAAACGCGCCTCCACCAATGCCCTCCTGCAAGTCCAACCACAAGAAGCCGCGGCCTCCCAAATATGGAGCTTGGGCGCCGGAAACGGTCAGATATCTTCCATCGCGAAGTTGGGCTGGAATCGTCGAACCCTTCAACACCAGGTCCAGCGCATCGTCGAGGGGCATGTCGCGTCCATAGTGAAACACGCAATCCGGAACAAAGCTTTGCATGATCTTGCGGAACTGCTTGTCCCGAATGACATCGTTCGAGGGAACGCCGGCAAAGCGGCTGAGAGGTGCGAGCAGCCCGCTTGGAATCGGCTTTTGAAAGATCGCCTTGTCGTAATTCGAAAGCACGATATAGGGGATTTGGGATTCCGGCGGTGGCGCGTCCGCGGAATATCCAGGTCTGGCAGGAACAGCCGCTGGAGGATTGGCAGGCGCCTGCGCAATTACACGCGGGGGAACCGAAAGGACAATCAACAAAGCCAGAACGTCGGCAGAAAGAATGGCTTTTGTGAAAAACCGGAGAAAAGGCATCTTACCAGCGATCTCCTTGCGTGCCGCTGTTTCGAAAAGAACTGTACAACACTGATCCTGTTCCGGCAACGATTCTTTGCGCCAGCGCAATCTGTCTTACTCGAATACCCGTGGTAGCCTCAGGTCCATGATTGCCGGGGCCGTGAAGCCATTCGATGTCATTCCTGCTTCAGCTCCTGAACGGCCCTGGCTCTTCGGCCTGCTGATTGCTCCGATGGCCGTCCTCTCGAATGGAGTGATCGGCGGTGCCCTTGCCTATCTGCTGCGGCAGCAAGGCGTCGGACCGGCGCGTGAATCGAGTATCCTCGCGTTCCTCACTCTGCCTCAGACCATCTACTTCCTGTGGAGCCCGCTCACCGATTTCTGGTTTCACCGCCGCACCTGGCTGATGATCGCCGCAGCGGCCTCAGCAGCGGCTCTCTTTGCAGCGTTTCGCGAGCCAAGTCTGGCTGCGTCCGCAACCGTGGGACTGATCTTTTTAAGCGCATGTTTGGGACAGATCATCGTTGCGAGCTGCGGCGGAATGATGGGCACATTGCAAAGGGAGTCTGTCCGGCGCCGCGCAAGCAGCTTTTACCAGGCGGGATCGCTGGCCTTCGGCGCGGTTGCAATCCTTGTTCTGGTCGGGCTCTCCGGACGCCTTGCCCTTAGAACGCTCGGTTGGATCACTGCCGCCATGATTGCGCTGCCTGCGGTAGCGGCGCTCTTGGCCCCGCGGCAGCAAGAACTCAGTCCGCGAGGTTTCCGGGAAACGCGCGCGATCCTCTGGCGAGAGTTCAAGACAACGTTCCTTCGTGTCCGGGCGATTCCCTATCTCCTGTTGGTGCTCTTTCCTATGGGAAGCGGGGCGATGATCCAATTGCTGCCTGGGCTGGCGGTCGACTACCACATCGATGGAGCGCAGGTGGCCTGGATCAACGGCGTCGCCGGCGCGCTGCTGATGGCCGCAGGCGCGTTGGCGACCACTCTCCTCCCGGCACGCGCCCGCGCAGGAGTGATTTACGTGACCATCTCTCTGGCGAATGAGGCCGCTCTGGCGATCCTCTTGCTGGGACCGCTGCGCCCGGGAGTCTACTTCGCAGGGACAGTTCTATTTCTCTTTACTATCGGCGGTTGCTATGCGGGCTTCACCGCCGTGATTCTCGAATTTCTCGGGCGTGCTGGAATGAGCGGCAGCGGCCGCTATTCGATCATCAACTCGCTCGGAAACATTCCAGTCGCCTACATGACCTACCTCGACGGACGCGGCTATGCACGTTGGGGAGCGCGAGGCCTGCCCGGCATCGACGCCGTTGTCGGCGGCCTCGGCGGACTCCTTTTGCTGGCCTATCTGCTCTGGGGTACCAGAGGAAGCACGCCAGTCAGCGAGTCGGCAAGTTAGCGAATCAGCCCCACCGCTGCAGACATTTGTGCTGCCGCCGGCGCCAAACGCCGCAGGCTGAAACACTTTAGACTAATAGCAGGCCCCCGCCATGGATCTCCACGAGAAGATACGCTCTCTGCCTACCGGGCCCGGCGTCTATCTCTACCGCAACGCCGAGGGCGAGATCATCTATGTGGGCAAGGCCAAGAGTCTGCGGGCCCGCGTGCGCTCTTATCTTCTGGATGCAGCGCAGTCCAACGCGAAGACCGGCTCGCTGATGCGCGAGGCCGTGGATATCGACTACATCCTCGTAGCCAACGAGCACGAGG
>DATAWF010000085.1:0-1832 GCA_036267335.1 Acidobacteriaceae bacterium | reverse complement strand
CGCCTTCATATGGACGTGAACACTGCCACATCTCCCGATCCCTCAAACGGCAGAACGCACTAACCACCACGCGCGGGCTTTGGGCAGAACGAGAAGTCTGCCACTTTTCAATTTCAGAATCGACGAATTGTTGGAGAGCTGCAAATTTCCCATACCGCTCTCCCACATGCGGTAGAATAGGAGCAGAAGAAATGTCTGCTCGCACCTTTACTCTCGATGAAGCGCAAATGCTCTTGCCCGTGCTTGAGTCTCTTTTGCGCAACGCCATAAGCGGCAAACAGCTGATGGAAGAAGTAGAAGGCGAGATGCAGGAACTCAGCCATCGCATCTTTTTGAATGGCGGTACCCACGTCGATGTTGTCGCCATCGCCCGCCGCAAGGCCGAGCGCACCAAAGCGGAGCAACGCGCCAAAGACGCGCTCGCTGAGATCGATTCCATCGGCGTCCAGGTGAAAGACATCGACATCGGCCTGCTCGATTTCCCCTGTGAAGTAGAGGGCAGCACGGTCCTGCTCTGCTGGAAAATGGGGGAGAAATCCATTACCCACTGGCACGGTCAGGAAGAAGGATTTGCCGGCCGAAAGCTGATCGACGAGCGTATTGCGCGGTCAAAACGGACGAACTGACCAGCTACTCCAGTCAAAAAAACCTCACAAATCTTTACAATCCACACAACTTTCCGCCCGGCAACCGATTCCAACCTCTGACGTTGACCTAGTCCGGAAGTAGTAGGCTCACTGCCCGGCTGCGGACTTATCTGCGCCGGAACTTCTTTGAGCCAGATTCGCCCGTTGGTGGTGCTGCCGCTGCGAAGGCAAGCCCACCGGGCCAGAGGAAACACAATGAAACTCCCCCGTATTTTAAGTCTCTTAGGTCTGGCATCACTGCTGCTGGTTTTACCAGCGGCCTTTTCCTCCCCCGCCGCCGCGCAATTCGGAGTCGGTATTTCGGTGCGCATCGGTCCCCCCGCCCTGCCGGTTTATGAACAGCCGGTATGCCCCGGCGAAGGTTATATGTGGACTCCCGGGTACTGGGCCTGGGATGACGATGATGGCTATTACTGGGTTCCTGGCACCTGGGTCGAAGCCCCTCAACCCGGCTTGCTCTGGACCCCCGGTTACTGGGGTTGGAACGACGGCGCCTACGCATGGAATGACGGCTACTGGGGTCCGCAAGTTGGATTTTACGGTGGCATCGATTACGGATACGGCTATGGCGGCAACGGATTCTACGGCGGCGAATGGCGCAACAACTCTTTCTATTACAACACTGCCGTAATGCACGTGAACACCACCGAAATCAGAAACGTCTACGTAAACCGGACGGTGATCGTCAACAATAATTCCCACGTCGCTTTTAATGGCGGCCAGGGCGGCGTTCAGGCGCGGCCCACGCCCCAGCAGGAAAGCTACATGCACGAGCACCATACTCCACCAGTGGCGGCGCAAGAACAGCAAGTCCATGCCGCCCGTCAGAATCGTGCTCTCTTCGCGTCGAATAACCACGGGCGTCCCGCAGTCGCTGCAACGGCCAAACCTGGAGAATTCAGTGGACGCGGTGTAGTAGCCGCCAAGGCCGCTGGAGCTCCCTATCATGCTCCGAAGATGTCGCCGAAAGAAGCGCGGGCGTCCACTCCGGCGGGAAATCACGCTGCCGGAAATCGCCCGGCGGAAAAGCGCCCGGCGGAAAATCATGCTGCGGCGAAGACGGCCCATCCGTCAGCCGCTCATGCTAAGAACAATGCGGCCAAGCCCGAGAATATGGCCCGCAAGAATGAGAGCCATCCCACTCACGAAACTGCGCCGTCGCGCGCGGAAAGCACACCAAAAACT
>DATAWF010000084.1:0-4096 GCA_036267335.1 Acidobacteriaceae bacterium | reverse complement strand
CTTTCTTGGGTAGTCAGCCACTCTTCGATTTCGCCACCGGCTCCTCGTTCACTCTTCACGATCTGCTCTGGTGTGCGGTGCTCGGCATTGTCATTGGCCTCATTGCCATGGCGTTCACAGTCACCTTTCGCCGTGCCCGCGCTTTTTGTGTCGACTCACCTCTGCCCCATTGGCTTAAGCTCGCAGTCGGAGGCCTGCTGACTGCACTCTGCGGGCTTGTGTTTCTCCGCTTTTACAATGGGCCGCTGGTTCCTCTTGGCCCCAATTATGAAGCAGTGGGCCTGATTCTGAGTCATCCGCACGGCAGCATCGAGCTGGTCGTCTTTGCACTCCTGAAACTGGCGGGCGCCATCTTCACCCTCGGCGCCGGCGGCGTAAGCGCCATGTTCGTTCCGCTTTTTCTCAGCGGCGGTGCTTTGGGTGTGGCCTTCGCACAATCCGTAGTCCATAGTGGCTCCCCCGCTCTGTATGCGGCCGTGGGAATGGCTTGCTTCATCTCGGCCGGATACAAAACACCGCTGGCCGCTGTTGTGTTTGTTGCGGAGGCAACGGGCGGCCACGCTTTCATCATTCCGGGCCTCATTGGAGCGGCAGTCGCATACGCCGTTTCCGGAGACGCTTCTGCTTCCGGCGACCAGCGCTTGCATGAAGGCATCAAAGTGCAGGAATTGCAAGGCATTCCGGTAGGCGAGGTCATGCAGCAGCAGTTGATTTCCTTGCCAGCTTCAATGACACTGAGCGAATTTGCAGCCATGCTTTCACCTCATGTTCATCATGAGATCTTCCCGGTATTTCACGGAGAAGATCTGTTAGGGACATGCAGCCTCTGGTCCTTGAGCCAGGTTCCGCCTGAGAAGTGGCGCAGTATCAAAGTGGCTGAGATCACCAATCGACAGGTTCACAGGATTTCGCCCGAAACCGATGTGATGGAGGCGCTGCGCCTGCTCCTCGGTGAAGAGACCCAACCCACGTTGCTGGTTGTGGAAGAGCATCGGAAGGTTGTAGGAATTGTGACCAAGACAGACATCTTGAAGGTTCTCAAACTGCGCCGGGACAGCCTTCCGGCGACAGCAGAAGAAACGGAGGCGTATCAATACAACCTTTGATTGATGAATCCGCGATCTGGCTAATCGCGGTTGAAATGGCTTCAGCAGTTTCCGGATCTGCATCGTAAAGGAGATCACGATGGCCGATTTCCCCATTTCAGAAGCCACGGCGAACCCAGAGCCGGGTTCCGACAAAAAAGGACAATTTGGCATTGCGCTGGAACCGCAAGTCATCAAGATTTGTGGCTACGCATTGCTGATTGGCCTGATCGGCGGCTTGGTCGCGCAGGGGCTGCTTGAGCTCATCTACTTTTTTACAAATGTCTTTTTCTATGGCCGGCTCTCCTTTGCCGTGACCCGTCCCGCTCACAATCACCTTGGACTCTGGGTCATCCTGATTCCCCCCATTGGCGGTCTGCTGGTCGGACTGCTGATCTATTTTTTTGAGCCTACGCTCAAAGGTCACGGAATTCCGGAAGCTATGGAGGCCGTGCTTTTCGGTCATAGCCGCATGAGGCTCCGGGTGGCGATTCTCAAGCCGCTCGCCACTGCGTTTGCGATCGGTACAGGCGGCCCATTCGGCGCAGAAGGTCCCATCATTCAGACAGGCGGTGCAATCGGCTCATTGTTTGGGCAGGCCATTGGGCTTACGCCTTATTACCGCCGGGTTCTGCTGGCTTCCGGTGCGGCCGCCGGTATGGCTGCGACATTTACTGCACCGCTCGCCGGGATTCTGGTTGCAATCGAACTGTTGCTCTTCGAACTCCGCGGGCGTTCCTTCATTCCTGTGGCGCTCGCAGCGTCAGTGGCCACGGGCATTCGCATTCACTTTGCCGGCTGGGCCCCTCTGTTCCCCATGCCCGAGTTCAAGATCACCGGCATGAGAGAGCTGTGGCTCTTTGCCTTGATGGGGATTCTGATGGGCATCGTGGGCATCGTAATGATTCGCGTGCTCTCGTGGCTCGAAGACTTTTTCGATGAATTGCCGATCAAATACGCAGTCATCTGGTCGCCCGCAATCGGAGCAATCATTCTGGGCATTATTGGCTATTTCTGCCCGCAGGTTCTCGGCACAAGCTACGACACCATTCGCGACATGCTCAACGACCGGCTTGCTGCGGGGAGCCTTATGGGGATCGCAGTGGCCAAGTTCTGGGCTCTCGTAATTTCGCTCGGATCGGGGACTACGGGAGGCGTCTTCGCACCGTCGCTAGTGGTCGGCGGCGGCCTGGGCGCCGTTTTCGGGATGGGATTCAAGCATATCCTCCCGAACGTTGTGAGCGACCCGGCTTTCTACTCATTGGTCGCGATGGCAGCCGTGTTTGGAGGAATCGCGCGCGCGCCGTTTACCGGCATTGTCTTCCTTTTCGAACTCAGCCATAATCCGAACTCCTTGCTACCGCTCATCATTTGCGTCATGATCTCCGACGGCTTTGTTCGTCTTTTCAGCCGCGACTCGATCATGACCGTCAAACTGGTGAAGCGGGGCCTCATCGTCCTGCAGGACTACTCCGTACCGGTACTGATGCGTGCGCGTATCGACCAGGTAATGCGCAAAGAATTTAATGTGCTTCAGGCCGACGAGGAATTACGGGCGGTGCTTGAGAAGTTTCTGCCCGGCGATGTCGGTCTCATCCCGGTGGTGAATGCCTCAGGAATCCTGATCGGCATCGTCGAGGCGCATGATCTATTGAGAATCGAACCGCCCGACCATCACTTCAAAATGAGGGAACTGGCCCGTCAGGATTTCGTGCTTGCCTATCCTGGGGAATCCGTCGATCAGGTGCATCGCGACATGATGCTGAAGAATGTAGAGAACGTCGTGGTCGTTGAATCGAGCCGCGTTCTCAAGCCCGTTGGCGTCGCGCGGGCAAACGATATCCTTCAGCTCCGGCGCTGGCTACTCGAAGAAGAAACAGGGGAAATGCGCAGAGCGACCTTGGACAAACCGAAGGAAAGCCCGGGCCTGGAGCTCGAATAGTTGTGCCTCTGAGCTGCATCCATCCATTTCTTGCGCATCCGGATGGAATTTGGCGAGTCACAGCCTCAGACCTTTTGTATCAATTGGGGCGGCTAGTGGGGATCGAACCCACGACATCCTGAGCCACAGTCAGGCGTTCTGCCGCTGAACTATAGCCGCCGTATACCCAATCGATTGTAGCATTGGTCGGGTGCCCTCGATGGGGCCGCGCCGGGGCCGCAAACCGGAATCTGATTCGCGCTACAATCGAAGAGTACCGCTTAAAAGAACGTCGGGGCGTAGCGCAGTCTGGTAGCGCATCTGCTTTGGGAGCAGAGGGTCGGGGGTTCGAATCCCTCCGCCCCGACCAGCATAAATTATTAATAATAAAACTGATATTGACGGTTTTTGCCACGCATCTGCTTTTTACCGCTACGTCGCTGTGGTCGATTTTGTAGCTGAAGCCTCCTCCGAGAAAAATTGCCGGAAGCGCCATCGAGCGATCCCACGGTGGAACGCTGTTATTTTTCCACTCCCGCCAAGCGTGAGACTTACAATACAGATCTGCGCCGCTTTCAGGAATAGGCCCGCGGGCAATTCGCCGCCCGAGTCGAGTCAAAGAGTCAGTCCCGAGCCGACGTCCGACGCCTCATCGAGGTGTGCTCCGCAAAAATCTGAAAAGAGAGGCCTTACGGTCCTAACCTCTGCTGGTTGTCAATCGCCGAAGTGCTCCGTTCATAATGAAGATTGATGAGCTTCCTCAGGTTGATTCGCTCACGACTCGTCATTGTTTGGGATTTGGCGGGCGACGTTCCAAGTGTTGTTCACTTGGGTCTCCATTCTCGAACAGCTTTGATTGCCGAGAATCTACTTCTGCGAAAACAATTGGCCTCCTACCACGAGCACCAAATCCGACCACGGCGACTGACCAACGCGGCTCGACTTTGGTTGGTCTTCTGGTCGCGCTTCTTTGCCTGGAGACCCGCCCTACTAGTTGTCAAGCCTGCAACCTTGATCGGTTGGCAGATCGGTTGGCACCGTGGGGCGTTCCGGTTGTTTTGGAAGTGGAAGTCGCGACCGGGTCGACGCC
>DATAWF010000083.1:0-1916 GCA_036267335.1 Acidobacteriaceae bacterium | reverse complement strand
TCGTATGCAGCAATCAGGGTGGGAATGTCTTTGACCATATCGACACCGAGCAGCAGCATGTCGCCGGGTGTGAGCTGATTGCGGATGTCGCGCAGCAGATCGCGGCCTTCGGCAGGTTCGAAGTTGCCGAGGTTCGATCCGATGTAGAGCACCAGGCGTCGCGTGCCGTCCGCAGGGATGTCGCCGAGCCCCTTGGTGTAGTCCGCGACGCGCGACTCGAAGACCACGCCGGGGATGGCAGAGGTCAGATTGTGGCGGGCTTCACGGAGCGCCGATTCAGAGACGTCAAGGGCGCAGTAGGTCACGGTTTCCTGACGGCGGACCGCTGCCCTGAGCAGTAACCCGGTCTTGGTAGCGGTGCCCGCGCCCATTTCAAGCACGGTAAGGTCGCGCTCGAGACCATGGGCGGTTGGTGCTGAGGCCGCGGCGATGATGGCATCTGCGTGTGCCCGGAAGATATTGCGCTCCGTGCGAGTGACGTAATATTCGTCGAGCTCGGTGATCTGTTCGAAGAGCTTCGATCCCTCCTGGTCATAAAAGAGCCAGGGAGAAATCGTGCGTGGCCTCGAGGTGAGACCACGATAGACCTCGGCGCCGACAGGCGTGTATGCCGCATTCGGCAACTGGGGTAGTGTGACAGCATTCATTGGGAAAAGACTTTCCCCCGTGTCGGGATGGTTTGTGTCTGGATGGGTCGTGCCTGGGAGGATTCCTGCGATGGGTCCTGCGCCAGGCGGAAGCCCGCAAATTGCCAGCGCGCAGCGGGCGAGAAAAAGTTGCGATAGGTGGATCGAATGTGGGAACGAGGTGTAACCGCGGAGCCGCCGCGCAGCACCATCTGATTGGACATGAATTTACCGTTGTATTCGCCGAGCGCACCCGCGGGCGCGCGGTAGCCGGGATAGCCAAGGTAAGCGCTGCGGGTCCACTCCCACACATCGCCGAAGACTTGATCGAGATCAGCGCCGGGCGCGGCCACCGGATGCAACTGGCCGCTCTCGAGCAGGTTGGCGTTGGCAGGAGGAACCGGCACTCGTTGGGCGACTGCGGTCTCCCACTCTGCTTCTGTGGGCAGCCGTTTGCCGGCCCAGCGGGCGAAGGCATCGGCTTCGAAGTAGCTCACATGACAGACGGGTGTGGCGGCCATCTCGCTCAACGGCCGGAGTCCGCGCATGGTGTAGACCATCCACGCGCCGCCGGTCTTCTTTCCGTTGAGCCCGTTTTCGTCGAGCCCGTTTTCATCGAGCCGACGCCAGTAGAGCGGAGCGTTCCATTGCTGCGAATTCACGGTGTCCCAGCCTTCCGAGAGCCAGAGCTCGGGCCGCGTGTAGCCGCCATCTTCCATGAAGGCGAGATATTCCGAGCATGTGACCGCGCGAGAGGCGAGTGCAAAGGGCTGGAGAAACACTGTGTGCCGCGGCGATTCGTTGTCGTAGGCGAAATCTTCGCCGGTGTGACCGATCTCGGCAAGGCCGCCCGCAAAGCTGAGCCAGCGCAATGGCGGAGCATCGGATGCGAATGCGCCGCCGGATGCGTATGCGGGATGCAGCGGGTTCGTCCACAGTGCGTGCTTGATGTCGTAGCAGAGCAGTTCCTGGTGCTGCTGCTCGTGATGGATGCCCAACTCGATACGCTGTGCTGCTTCGGGAGGCAGACCTTCTTTGTCGAGGGTCGCGATGGCGTCTTCCACATGCTGGCGGTAGGCGAGGATGGCCTCGATGCCGGGACGCGAGAAGGAGGCACGGAGCTTTTTCTCCGGCTGATCGGAGACGTCATTGTAATAACTGTTGAAGAGCCAGAGGAAGTCAGGATGGAAGGGCTGGTAGCCGGCGAGATATTCGCGGAGGATGAAAGTTTCAAAGAACCAGGTGGTATGGGCCAGATGCCATTTGGCGGGACTGGCCTCGGGACAGCTC
>DATAWF010000082.1:0-4313 GCA_036267335.1 Acidobacteriaceae bacterium | reverse complement strand
ATCACCCAGTGAGCCGATGGTAGCGATCACGATCCGCTTCGATTCAAATAGCTTGCTCATCCTGCGTACACCTTATTGGTAGGGTGGCCAAGCACGCTCCGGTACAGGGTCGATCTTTCCACCCCGAACAACAAACTTCTGATTAATTTGGCGATGGCATTGAGACGCGATCGATGATCAGCACCGGCACCGGTTCCTTCTTGAGCGACCTCTCGTTGTAAACCAGCCCAAGCTGATGTTCGACCGCCTGGACAAACCTGTATTCCTGATCGATGGGCTTTCCGTCGGCATCTTTCTCGTTGAGAAGGAGCTCGTACTGAAAATCGAAATCGTATTTTCCGGTGAGTCCGGTCTCGTCAATCATTGGCGGCTGACCGAAGGGCCCCATTCGGCCAAAAAATTTCACAAAATCCGCGGTCGTCGCCGACCAGGCATGGTAGTGGGTCAGCATGGATTGTCCCGCGGTTGGAGGGCCGGAACCGCCGGAACGAGAATGCGTCGCGTAAAACTGCCCGCAGCGGTGTTGGCCTTCTGGCAGATCGAGCGCCGAGGCTGTATCCACGCAGTTGCCGCTGGCCGGCTTCAGCTTGGGCCCATCCTTTGCCAGCTCCAGCGTTCTCACCCCCATTTCGCGGGTTTCGAAATGTGCGGAGAGTCCGAAGCGGTCCGCCAACATCGCCTGCAGCATGGGCTGGACCTGGCTTTCGACCGTCCCCTCCGGACACGTGGCTACAATGTCGAACTGGTGCAGCGCGCTGAGATTCCAATTCGGAATGCCCTGCACCTGCGACGGTAAGAGGCCATAGGCGCTCGTGATCAGGGTTTCGAGGTCGACGTTCTTTCCCGTCCAGCGTCCGCCGTCGCAGCGCCGGCTCCAGGCTCCGCCCTGCATTCCGGAGTCGTTGATTCGGATGGAAACCACATCGAATTGCGGACCGTTGGCGGGCGGAGCCGCCGTGGTTTGCCCCGCGAGTTGGAATACGAAGAGGCACACCGCGAGCCCGGGCAAGCCGGTTCTCATCCTCATGGACAGACCTCCAGCCAATATCCCCATTTTGCGAGTTTCCCGCCTCGCGTCGCTCTACAGCCAGGACCAGGACACGGAAATGCTGCTCCCTCCCGGACAGATCGCTTCAATACTGACGTCTCCAGCGCTCCAAGGTTTCAAACTCGGGTTTGAATCCGGGTTTCAGCCAGGGATCTTTCAGGTGGGCCATTCTAAAAGGAATTGCGGGGCAAGAGCGAGAGCGGCGAGCATCCTAAAAAAAGGGAGTTCGCTTTTGGCCGCTGCGGGCAAGGTACGTATCGGAATTTCCGGATGGAGGTATGGAGGTTGGCGCGGAGCCTTCTATCCGCCAGAGCTTGTGCATCGGCGCGAGCTGGAGTTTGCTTCGCGGCAGTTCAGCACCATCGAGATCAATGGAACGTTCTATTCCCTGCAACGCCCAGAAAGCTTCGACCGCTGGGCCGCGGAGACACCGCCCGACTTTGTCTTCGCAGTAAAAGGTTCACGCTACATCACCCACATGTTGCGCTTGCGCGAGGTGGAAGGCGCCCTGGCCAACTTCTTCGCGCAGGGACTTCTGCATCTCGGCCGGAAACTGGGGCCTGTCCTGTGGCAATTTCCGCCGAATT
Organism: Acidobacteriaceae bacterium; assembly: GCA_036267335.1. Lineage (GTDB taxonomy): Bacteria > Acidobacteriota > Terriglobia > Terriglobales > Acidobacteriaceae > PALSA-350. The sequence continues at coordinate 2,678 of DATAWF010000082.1, read as the reverse complement.
TCCAGTTCCAGCCCGAACGCATGGAGGAATTCTTCCGCTTGCTCCCTCGGAGCTGCGCGCAGGCCGCCGAGATGGCCCGAAATGCGAAGCGGGCGGCGCTCCGTGCCGATGACTCGGCCGGCAGCAATCACCCCAAAATCTCCGGGCGGCGTCTCCTGCGCCATGCAGTCGAAATCCGGCATGAGAGCTTTGTTTGCGCGAGCTTCATCGCGCTGCTGCGTCGCTACGGAATCGGCTTGGTTGTCGCCGACACCGTCGATTGGCCGCTCCTTTTCGATGTGACCGCGGACTTTGTCTACTGCCGGCTGCATGGCAGCGAGGAGCTCTACGCCAGCGGCTACGATTCGCACGCGCTCGACACCTGGGCCACGCGCGTCGCGCGATGGGCACGCGGAGACGAAGTCGAAGATGGGCAAAAGGCGAGAGCGAAACCCGCACCCAAACGAACCGGACGCGATGTCTTTGTCTATTTCGACAACGACCGCAAGGTCCGGGCGCCGGCAGATGCCACGCAGCTCGCGGAGCGAGTCGCACGGCTGCTTGAGGGATGACAAAGAAGAACCGGCGGTTTACGCGGTTCTCTTGAGAGGATCGATCTCGTTCTCGATCTTCTTCCCGATCTCAACGCGTACCTTGGTAAGGTCATAGCTTTGCTGGAGATTCATCCAAAAATCCGGACTGGTGCGGAAATACCACGCTAAGCGCAACGCTGTGTCAGGCGTGATTCCCCGCCTCCCATGGACAATCTGTGGAATGCGTCCGACGGAACGCGAATTGCCGAGGCTAGCTGATCTCAACCGCGTGTGCTTTAAGGTAGTACTTCAAGTAAATCACGCTTGCGATAAGCAGCGTCCGTATCTGTGCTTTTGCTCTACAGTGAAGGCGGGAGATCTCTCTGAGCGACGCGATCCAGTCAAAAGCTCCCGGAAGCAATGGACCCGCATTCGGCGATCTGCCGCGCGCGCTCGGGCCCTGGCACGCTGCCGCCATCGTCGTCGGTACGATCATCGGCAGCGGCATCTTTCTGGTTCCCTATGAAATGATGCGGGCGGTGGGCTCGGCCCACCTGCTTTACCTTGCCTGGATCGTCGGCGGCGCACTCACCTTCTGCGGCGCACTTACCTATGCCGAGCTCAGCGCACGAATGCCCAGCACCGGCGGCGAATACGTCTATCTGCGGGGCGCATACGGCGACTTACCCGCATTTCTCTACATGTGGACGTGGTTTGCCGTGGCCAAGCCGGCCTCCATCGCGACCGTCGCCGTTGGCCTGGCGCGAACCCTCGGGGTCTTCCACGGGTTTGCGTGGCTCGACACAGTGGCGCTCGCTTGGCCCTTCGACATTCGCTGGACCCAGCTTTTCTCGATCGTCGTCCTCTGGCTTATCACCGGATTGAACGTTCTTGGCATCCGCCGGGCCGGGGATTTTCAGCTTTTCTTCACCTGGCTGAAGGTGCTGCTCGTCGTGCTGATCGTCGGCTTCTGCTTCGCCAGCCCGCATGGGAATAGCACACATTTCTTCTCGAGCTTTGCCGGCGCACAAAAAGGCTGGGCAGGCTTCATGACTGCGTTGATCGCCGCCCTCTGGGCCTATGACGGCTGGAACGATTTAACGATGGTTGCGGGCGAGGTGCGGAGTCCGGCGCGGAGTCTGCCGGTGGCCCTGATCGCTGGCGTGGCGGTTGTGGCGGTGTTGTACATGGCAACCAATGCGGCGATCCAATACATTCTTCCCGCCGCGGCCATTGCCAACTCGCCCCGGCCGGCGGTAGCGGCGATGCAAGCAGTCTCCGGCAGTTGGGGCGCGGGGCTGGTTTCCGCGGCGATGGCCCTCAGTGTTCTCGTCACCCTGAACGGAACGGCGATGTCGGGAGCGCGCATCCCTTTTGCGGCGGCACGCGACCGGCTCTTCTTCACGCGGATGGCCCATGTGCATCCGCGTTTTCAAAGCCCCTCTACCTCTCTTTATGTGCAGGCGGCGCTGAGCACGCTCCTGCTGCTCGCCGTCGGCCGCTTTCAGCAGCTTTTCGAGCTCGCGATTTTCGCCGAGTGGCTTTTCTACATGGTGACCGCGAGTACGGTTTTCGTATATCGCCGCCGCCAAGGGCCGGTCGGGGGCGCGGCCACTTTCCGCGCGTGGGGCTATCCGGTGTTGCCTGCCGTTTTTATTCTGGCTGCAGCCGTGCTGCTCTACTCGTCTTTTGTGCAGAACCTGCCGAATTCCCTGCTTGGGCTCGCGGTAATACTCTTCGGAGTGCCGCTGTACTTTTTCTTCCGCCGCCGAAACAGCGCTGACAACGAGCCAGACAACATTCAGGATTTGCGGCGCACAATTTCTTCGTAGATGCGAATGTATTCTTGCGCCGGCTTTGTCCAGGAGTAGTCGCGAGCCATACCGTTGCGCATCAGCTTGCGCCATTGCTCCTTGTCGCCAAAAACCTTCAGCGCCTGCTGCACCGTCTCGAGCAGCGCTTCCGGCTGGGGGTCGAGGAACTTGAAGCCCGTTCCTGTCCCTGCCGTCCCGTCCCACTGCTCGACCGTGTCATCCAAGCCGCCGGTCGCGCGGACCACCGGCACCGTGCCGTACTTCATGCCATAAATCTGGTTTAAGCCGCACGGCTCGGAGTGGGAAGGCATCAGGATCATGTCGGAGCCGGCGGCAATTTTGTGCGCCAGCG
>DATAWF010000081.1:0-4624 GCA_036267335.1 Acidobacteriaceae bacterium | reverse complement strand
CCACCTGCACCAGGTTATCGATCTTCACGCCGCGCGCAATGCGGGTTGCGCCGATGCTGGCGCGGTCGATGCAGGAATTCGCCTGGATCTCGACCTTGTCGCCCACCTCCACCGGCCCGGACTGCGTAATTTTGCGCCACTCGCCCTCGTCCGTCTTGGCAAAGCCGAAGCCGTCCGATCCTACGACCGCCCCATTCTGCACAATCACGTTGTCCCCAAGCTGGCAGTTTTCCCGCACTACCGCGTGCGCGTGCGCGAAAAAGTGGCGGCCGATCCGCACATTGGCATAAATGACCACATGGGGCAAAAGGGTCGCGTCTTCTCCGATCGAGACTTGCGGACCGATCACCACATAGGCCCCCACATGCGCCCGGGCGCCGATGCGCGCCGTCGGGTCGACGACTGCCGTGGGATGAATTCCCGGGGCGTATTCCGGAGGATGATAGAAAATCTCGATCGCCTCGGCGAAGGCCAGATAAGGATTGCCGCAGCGCAGGGTTGCAGCGGAAATCTCGGGAAAATCCTCCCGCACCAGCACCGCGCCGGCTTTGGTGGTCCGCGCCAGGGGAGCGTATTTCGGGTTGGCGACAAAGGTCAGCTGGCCGGAGCCGGCCTCTTCGATTCCCGCCACCGAGGTGATTTCAAGCTCCGGGTCGCCTGCGCAGGCAGCGCCCAAGGTGCGGGCAAGATCGGCAAGTTTCATGCGGCCAATTCTACTCGGCAAGTCTATTCGGCAAGTCTACTCAAAGAGCCGCGGCTGCCTCAGCCCTGCTGCCGGAAGATCCTGCGTATCGTCCGCACCCTTTCTGGGACCCTTCACGTGAATCACGGAGAGAATCTCCAACTCTTTGACCGCAAGGCGGGGAATGAAGAGGCGCTGGGTGTTCGAACGGCTGTCCGGCGGAGCCAGATAGAGCCCATGCCGGTCCAGAAGAGTGGCGTCGTTTTGCGCCAAGCCCTCCAGGCAGTCGTTGTCCTTGAGCCGGATTCGCAGCCACAGCCCCTCGTTGCGCGGCCGCCGCAGGAAGGCCTTCATCCGCAGATGCTCAGGGTCGTTGAGGCTCGGGGAAGAGAATTCCCGAACGAAGCAAATCCACTTCACTTCCTCCAACAGTACGGAGGTAATCTTACCGTCGAGATCTAAAAGACCGATCGACTCCTCCTCGATCGGAAACAGAGACGGCAGATAGCCGGAAAGCCACTCCTGGCTTAACTTTCGTACTATGACCTTCTTCCGGCTAGCTGGCATCGTCAAGAATCCCCGTAACTACGGTTCCCCAGGAGGCTCCCGGATTTTGCTCGGGCCCGCTCCTCAAACGCAGCGCCGGCAGTGCAAAATTGTAGCCAAGCGCGTGGCCGTATGATAACTTAGTGCTTTGTGTGTAGCGCCCGGCAGGCCCTAAGACATTCAGATAGTGAATGTTAGCCGCACGACTGGGCGTTCTTTGGAACCGCGCGTAGGGCATGCCCGACTATATTTATCTCCTCGAAAACCGTCTTTCCGCCGACCAGCAAAGCGCTATCCGCCTAGTGACGGAAGCGGCACGTGCGGCGGGCATGAACGTTTTTCTCGCTGGCGGAGCGGTTCGCGATCTGACCAGCGGCGCTTCCGCCCGCGATCTTGACTTCGCAGTTCAAGGAAATGCCCTCAAGCTCAAGAAAGCACTGAATAAAAACGGCACAATCCTCTGGGGGGAACACGAGCCTTCCCGTACTCTCTTCTACCGCTTTCCCGCCAGCGTGCGAGTTGAGATCTCCAGCACCCGCCGTGAAGAATATCCCAAGCCCGGCAAACCGGTATATCACTGGGCCAATATCCTCGAAGACCTCCGCCGCCGCGACTTTACCGCCAATGCCATGGCCCTCTCGCTCAACGAGGGTTCCTATGGCCTGCTCATGGACCCGCTCAACGGCGTGGCCGATATCGAGCAGCGGCTCCTCCGCCTGGTGAGCAACTACGGTTTCCTCGAAGATCCCACCCGCCTGCTTCGCGCCACCCGTTTTCTTGCCCGCCTCGGCTGGGAGATGGATGAGCGGACCAAGACCCGTTTCCAGAACGCCAAGGAAGAAAACGCGATCGAGGCCCTTTCGAGCTACCACCTCGGATATGAGCTTGAGGAGATTGGCCACGAGGAAGACGGCCTCGAAGCGCTCAATGCCATGGAGCGGGAAGGTTGGATGCCCATCCTGTTCCCCGCATGGACTCATTCCAAGGCCGATGTGGGTGAGTTGCACGAGCTGCGCCGCGTTCTGACCCAGCTCCAGATGCATGGCGTCAATCCTGACCATTCGGCAGCCTCCATGCAGCTGCTGACGGCCAAGCTCCCCGCCAAGGACCTCAACGCCCTCAAAAAGACCTTTGTCCGCCCCGGCTTTGTCGAAGAGTGGAATCACCTGGACAATGCAGCGAAAGAGTTTGCCAAGCAGCTGGGCTCCAAAGAGGCGGCTTCGCCCTCGGCCACCTGGAAGCTGATGACGACTTCCAATCCCCAGGCCGTCCTATGGCTCGGGTTGACCTCGAAGTCGGCGCCCATTCAGGCCAAATACAAAAATTTCTTCACCGTGTGGCCTGAGGCCAAGCAGAAGATTCCATACCTGCTCATGCAGGAGCTGCGAATCACCCAGGACATTCCGCGATACCAGGAGATGCTCGAACAGCTCTTCTTCTCGACCATCGACGGCAAGCTGGAAACCGAAGAACAGTTGCGGGCCTTCCTGCAGCCCTATTCACCGCCTGCTCCGCCCCCGCCGGTAACGGTACGAAGAACCCGGGCATCCAAAAAGACGGCAGAACCGAAAAGCAAGCCCGCCGCAACCGCGGAGACTGCGCCCGCCCAAAACGAAGCGGCTGCAAACCAGGCTGGTCAAGGGGCCAAGCTCGAACACTCCGTGGCTGAACGGAAGGCAAAGGCCGCCCCCGCTGCCAAGGCAGCTCGCAAAGGAGCCGCGCCATTGCCCGCTGGCGCAGAATCTCCCGCCAAGCCGCGCAACGCCGGTCTCGCTGCGGCCTCCCCGGCCAAAAAGCCGTCCGCCAACAAATCGGTGCCGGCCAAATCCGCACCTGCCAAATCCGCACCTGTGAAGGCTGCCCCTGCAAAAGCCCGCCCTCTTCCCAAGAAACCGGTGAAGGCGCCTGCAAAGAAGCCGGCCGCTCCCGCGCCCACAAAGAAGCATGCCCCGGCCAAGAAAGCGGCGCCTGCCAAAAAATCCAAATCCGCCAAGAAGTAGCCCTCTTGCTTTTCTTCTTATCCGTCTCGAAGGGAATCTGCTGTTGGTAGTGTTGTCGGTGGCCCATTCAAGCCCGGTTTTGGCTTGAGTGGGGCATTTTGCATTGCTTTTCTTTCTGTGATTCTCGAAGGGAATCTGCTGTTCGCTCCCTCCCTGTCATCTCGACCGGAGGCGGCGTGCATGCGCCGCCGGAGTGGAGAGATCTGCTTTTCGCCAATTCGCTAACTCGCCACCTTGCTGACTCGCTGTCTTTGCAATTCCCATCTCGACGTATCCTTGGGCATGCTTTCTCGTCTCTTGCTTGCCGGTCTGGCCTTCGCTGCGACGCTCGCCCTTCCCGTTCCTGGCCTTTCCGCAGTCTCTATCGATCCCGCTTGGACCACTCCGTTCCCGCCTTACCGTGTCATCGGAAACATCTACTACGTCGGCAGCAAAGATCTCGCGGTCTTTCTCATCACCACTCCCAAAGGCGACATCCTGATCAATAGCGGCCTCGCAAGCTCGGTGCCGCTCATCCGTGCAAACGTCAAAAAACTTGGCTTCCGGTTCAGCGACGTGAAGATCCTTCTCATCAGTCACGCCCATTGGGATCACTGCGCGGGAAGCGCGCGGATCAAGCAACTCACTGGCGCGAAATACATGGTGATGGATCGGGATGTTCCCGTGGTCGAGTCGGGAGGCCGAGCGGATTTTCAATATGGCCGCGATCCCAGCACCTACTATCCCCGGGCGAAGGTGGACCGCATTCTGCACGATGGGGATCAGGTAAGCCTTGGCGGCGTGGTCTTGACCGCGCATCTTACGCCGGGCCATACCAAGGGGTGCACAACCTGGACGATGAAAGTGACTTCCGGCGGCAAAAGCTACAACGTGGTCATCGTCGGCAGCCCCAATCTGAACAGCAGCTATCGCCTGGTAAACAACCCCACCTATCCGCAAATCGCCGCGGACTACGAGCGCGGTTTTCGCGTGCTCCAGTCGCTGCCCTGTGATGTATTTCTAGGAGCGCATGGCAGCTACTACGGCATGACGGAAAAGTATGCCCGGATGGAGCGTGGAGATCCCAACCCCTTCATCGATCCGCAGGGTTATACCAGCTACATCGCCGGGCGCGAACAGGCCTTCCATGAAGAGTTGGTCAAGCAGCAGAGCGCGCGATAGGACTGTAGCTTTGTATCAGGGCACGACTTTGCGGTCACCGCGACCCCAGCGGATTCTTTCTCCCTTGAGGTATCCGCTTCAGTCGCGCCATAAAGGCCGTAAAATCACAGGGCTAAAAGCCCCCTGAGGGCTTTTGGGGTGCTCGTCTATTCGTCGAATTGTTCAGCGAACTTTAGACTCCGGAGACTAGGGCCTGATCCCACTGATAGTGTGAACAGGCCCTAGGGGCTGACTT
>DATAWF010000080.1:0-4534 GCA_036267335.1 Acidobacteriaceae bacterium | reverse complement strand
GTGGTCCACACCGTTGCGGACTTCCGGTCCCTGCGCGAGCTCTTCCAGAAGCGCCTGCGCTGGATGACGGTGATGCGTTGCATGCGCCCGTTGGGTCATCTTGGATTGGCGCTCACCTGGGGACTTCCCTGGGCGGTTCTTGCCTTCGCCGTCCACCCAACCGCGGCGGTTGCCGCCTTCTACTTCGGCACCTATCTTCTTTTGCGCACCGCAATGGCCTGGACGATCGGCGCGTGGGGCATGAAGCAGGCGGGCATCTGGAAGAGACTGCCTTTGATCCCCGTGTGGGATGGAGTGGCTTTCGGGATCTGGATGGCCAGTTTTGCCTCCCGCACGATCCGCTGGCGCGGCATCGAATACCTCCTGCGCGGCGGCAGGCTCTGGGCAGCGGGCAATACAGCCAAGCAACAAGAACCGGCCGATGCTTAGGGCCTGCTCACACTCTTAGGACGCGCAGCGTTGCGAGCAAAAATCGGAGTAGCTGTAGCGGAGACCGAAAGGCGCGGCAGGTTTCCAATGGAGGCCGACAACAAAGTATGCACCGATTTTTTCCGCAACCCAGAAGGGACTGGGCAGATTTTTCCGACTGCTTTGTCGCTCCTCGCTAAAATACACCCGGTATTTGCCAATCCTCGCTTCGCGCATTGGAAAAAATTCACTCCCGTCGCTGTCGCCCTAAGAGCGTTAACAGGCCCTAAGCCGCTCTTCCCCATCCCTCTCATCGGCAAGCTGCGCCACGCGCGGCCCCTTCCATTCTGCGTGGAGAGTCTTGCATGAAGTCGTATCTGATTACCGGTGGCTGCGGCTTCATCGGCGTGAACCTTATCACCCGGCTCAACGCACAGGGCGCGCGAGTTCGCGTGCTCGACAATCTGAGTCTGGGCCGGCGTGAAGATACCGAGCATCTGGAAATCGAGCTCCAGGTAGGAGACATTCGCGACCCTCAGGCGATCGCAAAGGCTTGCGAGGGAATCGACACCGTCGTTCATCTCGCTGCCCATACCCGGGTGGTCGAATCGATGGCCGACCCGGCACTGAACTTCGAGGTCAACGCCGTCGGGACCATGAATGTTCTCCGCGCCTGCCGCGAGGCCGGCGTCGGGAAAATGATCTTCGCTTCGACCGGCGGGGCCATTCTGGGAGAAAAAGAGCCTCCCGTGCATGAAGAAATGGTGCCCCACCCTCTCTCCCCCTATGGCGCAGGCAAATTGGCAGGGGAAGCCTACTGCTGGGCTTACTGCGGCTCCTATGGCCTGAACACTGTGGCTCTGCGGTTTTCGAATGTTTATGGCCCCTACTCCTATCAAAAAGGCAGCGCCGTGGCGCAGTTCTTCAAGAACCTGATCCAGCGGCAGCCGATTGTGATCTATGGCGACGGCGAGCAAACGCGGGACTTTGTCTACGTCGACGACCTGGTGGAAGCGATTCTGCTCGCGGACCAAGCGCAAACGCCAGGTGAGGCCTTCCAGATCGCCTCCGGACGCGAAACCTCGATCCGGACACTGGTCGAGACCATGCAAAGGGTCGTACCGGAGGTTGCGTTCGATGTCCGCTACGAGCCGGCACGGACAGGAGAGGTCCGCCGGAACTACGCCCGCATCGAGAAAGCCCAGCGGCTGCTTGGCTACGCGCCCAAGACTCTCTTGCCCGATGGCTTGAGAGAGACCTGGAGCTGGTTTGTCTCCCGCTCCGGCTTTCGGGCATGACGCCACCCCCGGCTTCTCACGGGTCGGGTCAAGGCGATAGGATCGAGATCGCTGATCCGATCGACGATCTCCTGAATCCGAGAGCGCAAAGAAAAATGCCGGACGCCAGAGGATGTGGCGCCCGGCATTTCTTATCGATGCTCTAAAGCGGATTTCTCACAGTTCTTGCTCATCATTCTTGCTCATCAATGGGCAGTTCTGTCATCTCGACCGAAGCATGAGGGCGAAAGTCCTCATGCGAAGCTGAGAGATCTGCTTTTTGCTTGCTTGTCCGGCTGCTTCGCTCTGCTGACCCAGAAGCAGATCCCTCGACTCCGCATGACAAAATCGTCATGCTGCGCTCGGGATGACAGTTTTGGCTACACTCTGTGAGAAATCCAGGCTAGTGTGGCGTCTCAAAAGTTCATTGCATAATTTGGCGAATTGGAGGGGTTCGAAGAACAGCCCTCAGGGGCTGAACAGGCTGCGGGAAAACTCGGTACAGGTGGCGCGCAATTCACAAAAGCATCCTTCAGGGGCTGAAGGCCGCCTTGATTTTGCGGCTTTTACGGCGCGACTCAAGCGGATACCGCAAGGGAGAAAGAGTCCGCCGGGGTCGCGGTGAACCGCAAAGTCGCGCCCTGATACAGAACTCACGAGTCTAGGGGTTTTTCCGCAGCCTGTGAAGCCCATCTGTTTTGGCGATCTTTACGGCACGACTGAAGTCGTGCCCGGATCCAAACCAAAGAACATTCCTTGAACGAACTTCTGAGACAGGACACTAGCTGAGGGCTAGCTGTGAAGTTTCAAGAGGTTGTCCATTCGATCTGAACGCGAGAAGCTGGTTTTGCGAAGAATCAGCACCATCGGAGAGATCGAATGGACTATCACCAGAATGCCCCATTTGATGGTTTACAGTCGAGAGCCAGCTCTTTTGTATGCATCCAGAGTGAAAAATACTTTAGCGTCCGCGCGATGCGGGAACCCCGGCCGTAGAGCCGGCATGGCGCCAGCGGTCATTGGTCGTGTTGCGCCAGTTCACCCGCGGCAAGAAGAGATTGGGATCGATGCGGTCGCGATAGCGCACCGCAATATCAATCAATGAATCCAGCAAGGACTGCGACAGGTAATGCGGCGTCAGCCCGAGATCGATCAGCTTGGAATGATTGGCGTTGTAGTAGTGCTCTTCAAGCTCGACCCGCGGATCGGGAAGGAAATCGATCTCTACCTTCAGACCGGCCTGCTTGCCAGATGTAGCTACCATCTCGGCCAATTGGATCACCGAGAATTGCTCGGTAAATTGATTGAAGACCCGGAATTCCCCGCGCTCTGCCGGGTGAAGGCAAGCCAGCTCGACGCAGCGGACGGTGTCGCGAATGTCCAGAAAGCCCCGGGTCTGCGCTCCCTTGCCGTAGACGGTCAGGGGGTGGCCCAACGCCGCCTGCGCGCAGAAGCGGTTGAGAACGGTGCCGAAAACTTCGTCGTAGTCGAAGCGATTGATCAGCGCTTCTTCCATCGCGGCTTCTTCGGTCACGGTTCCGTAGACTACGCCCTGATTCAGATCGGTGGCGCGCAGGCCCCAGATCTTGCAGGCGAACATAATGTTGTGGCTGTCGTGGACTTTTGAGAGGTGATAGAAGGAGCCGGGCTGCTTGGGATAAGGGAGCACATCTTTGCGGCCTTTGTGCTCGATGGTGATGTAGCCCTCTTCGATGTCGATGTTCGGCGTGCCGTACTCGCCCATCGTGCCGAGCTTCACCAATTGACAGTCCTGGTTGTAGTCACGCAGGGCAAAGAGCAGGTTCAGTGTGCCTACAACATTGTTCACTTGCGTGCCGACCGCGTGCTTGCGGTCGATCATGGAGTACGGCGCGGAGCGCTGCTCGGCGAAATGCACCACGGATTCCGGCTGAAACGACTGGATGGTCGAAACGAGAAAGTCGTGATCGGTGACATCACCGACAAAGAGCTCGATCCGCTTGCCGGTCAGCTCTTCCCACGCCTCAAGCCGCTCCGTGATCGGGCGAATCGGAGTGAGCGTCTGCACGCCCAACTGGTAGTCCCACAAGCGCCGCACAAAGTTGTCAATGATGGCAACGGAATGACCACGGTTGGAAAGATACAGCGCTGTTGCCCAACCACAGTAGCCATCGCCACCTAATACGGCTATTTTCATGGGACCTCCGTCCAAGGAACGTACTCGTACAGACGTGGGGCTCCGGTTTCCGGTCGCAAATGGTCTTGGGGGACCCCGTTGTAGTCACATCCGCTTCCATTGAGTCTAGGGGATAGATGTGCGCTTGTACAATATGCAAGGCTCCTTGGAAACGCCCGACCGGTCGCATGGCGCGGGAGTGCGTGAGATCGCCTCGACTACTCGTGACGGAATGACAGATCGGAAGCCACTGCACCTCAAAACGTTCTTTCTTCTCCTTGTGATTGTGGTGGCGGGACCTCTGGGAAACGTCCTGCTTGGAAAGGGAATGAAGCAGATCGGCCGAGTCGTGCCGTGGCCTCCCTCCACTCTCTACCATCAAGGTATCCAGGTCTTCAGTTCGGGAACGATCTGGCTGGGCGTGCTCTCGTTGATCACCTTCTTCGTCGCCTACATGCTGGTACTTTCCTGGGCGGATTACAGCTATGTGCAGCCGGCCTCCTCCTTCTCCTATGCCGTGAACGCAGTGCTTTGTTATTGGCTCTTGAGCGAGAAGATCTCTCCCCTGCGCTGGGCGGGAATCGCGGTCATTTGCTTAGGTGTTTTGGTGGTCGGCCGTACCAGCCCCAACGGCAGCCCAGCCACGGAGCATGGCTAACGTGGGTAAGCTGCTCCTTCTTGCATTCATTATCGT
>DATAWF010000079.1:0-2584 GCA_036267335.1 Acidobacteriaceae bacterium | reverse complement strand
GCGTAAGAAGCTGAGCGCGCAGCCCGCTGTGGCGGCTCCTGAAGCCGAGACAGCAGTTGCCACTCCGGAAGCCGCGGCAAGCGCCTGAAAGTAGCGCCGGCCACGCGCCGGCAAACCATTTGCAGCCGGTCCTGTTTGTGCAAAGAAGCACAAGAGCAGGGCCTATCCCGCCGACTGATCTGAATACGAAAAGCCGGGCGGGAAGAAAGATAGGGAACCATGGCTGAGGAAACCAGCACAGTAACAACGACATCGAGCGCAGCAATCGAGCGCCCTGCCGGCGATCGTCCTTCCGGCGATCGCCCAGACCGTCCGGCGGGAGACCGCCCGGAGCGTCCCGCGGGGGATCGTCCAGGTGGCGACCGCCGTCCAGGTGGCCGCGGCCCAGGTGGCCCTGGTGGCCCGGGTGGCCGCAAGTTCTTCCGGCGCAAGAAGGTCTGCAAGTTCTGCGTGGAGAAGATCGACTCCATCCATTACCGCGATGTGCGCCTGCTGCAGCAGTTTGTTGCCGAGCGGGGCAAGATTGTTCCCCGGCGCCTGACCGGTGTATGTACCCCGCACCAGCGGAGACTGACACGCGCCATCAAGCAGGCCCGCAACATCGCCTTGCTGCCATTCGCTGCGCGGTACTAGTATTGCGCGTTCCGGTTGCGCGGCGCTTCCGAGCGCCGGCAACAGCGGAGCGCCCACAACACTGAGGAGAGTTATGGAAGTCATTCTGAAGGAAGACGTCGACACACTGGGTCACCGCGGAGACGTGGTGAAGGTGGCCGACGGCTACGGACGCAACTTTCTGCTGCCGAAGAAGCTTGCGATTGAAGCCACGGCAGCCAACCGGAACGTGATCGAGCAGATGAAGCAGTCGGCTCTCCGCCGCTCCGCCAAGGAGAAGGAGAGCGCGCAGCAACTGGTTGCGCAGATGGAGCTGGTAGAGCTGGTCTTCACGCGCAAGGTGGGCGAGAACGAGCACCTCTTCGGCTCGGTGACCTCATCGGACATCGCGCACGCGCTGGAGCAGAAGGGCTATCAGGTCGACCGCCGCAAGGTGCAGCTCGACGAGCCGCTGAAGCAACTGGGCGAGTTCCACATTCCGGTGAAACTGCATCGCGAGGTGAGCGCGCACATCAAGGTCACGGTGAGCGCCGAGGCCGGCGAAGCCTAAGTCTTCGTCCTGTTCTCAAAAAGGGCACGCTGCCTTGCGCCGCGTGCCTTTTTCTTTGCATCTCGCCCCGCCATCAAGGAAGGATTTTCTCGGAGACCTGGAATAAATCGGCCGCGACTCAGTTAGCGAAGTCAGCGAGCTGCCGATGCCCCAAAAGATATCTCCGCTGACCTCGGTGCGTTTCTTTCTTGCATCGTTCGTGTTGTTTCACCATTCGGTGCGAACTTTCTTTCCTGTTTTCTCCGGCAGAGGCGCGCATGGGGTTCCGAAAGATTTTTTAGGCATCGTCTCGTTGGGCTTCCCGGTTGCGGTCAGTTTTTTCTATCTGCTCTCCGGTTACGTGCTGAGCCTGGTGTATTTGCGTGATGGGCAGGGCCTCAACAAGAGCCGATTTTTCGCTGCACGGTTTGCTCGCCTGTATCCGCTGTACTTTGTCATGCTGGTAGTCGCCGCGCCGGAACTTCTGGCGTGGGAAGTGCAGCGCTACGGTATGAAAATCGGGATGATCAAGACAGCGGAGATCTTTGCGGCAAATGTGGTGATGACGCAAGTCTGGTACCCGCGCCGACTGCTTCGTATCAACCCTCCGAGCTGGTCGCTGTGCGGGGAAGTTTTCTTCTATATATGCTTTCCCCTGCTCGGCGCTTTGCTGTGGAAGCTGCGCGGAGCCCGCCTATGGATGGCCGCGCTGATCTTGTACGTCGGAGGCCAGGCGCTGGTTTGGGGGATGCGAAGGCAGTTGGGTTTTGGGATGGCAATGGTCTTGCCGCCGTTCCACCTGTCCACTTTTGCATTGGGAATCCTGCTGGCCCGGTGGCAGACGCTGCAACAGGCACAAAGGGGAAAGGAGCGAATACGCGTTTGGCAGGCGAACGCCGTGCTGGGACTGGCGGCCGGCGGAGTTGCTTTGAGCGTATGCCTGGTTCCTTGGTTTCGCGTAGTGGCACCTTACAACAATGGACTCCTCGCGCCGATTTTTGCGGGCTTCATCTGGGGGTTATCGGCTGTTTCCACTCCGCTGTCGCGTTGGCTGTGCGGGCGATGGCTGGTGGCTCTGGGGAATTCCAGCTATGCGCTCTACCTGATCCATACGCCAATGCTCGCCTTATTTCTCCACTTTCATTGGGTGTCCCATGCGTTCTATCCGGTATACCTAGCACTCTGCGTCGGGCTAAGTCTGTTGAGTTTCCACTATTTCGAAACTCCCGTCCGCCTCTGGTTCATGGAGCGCTTCCATATGCATTTGACTCGAAATACACCACGCACGATCTCCATCGTGGCTCCATCGTCTGTGATTGGTGTGCAATCCGCATCTGCTCCATGACAGAGGATGGCTTGTGTCCAGGTCAGCTTGTGTCGGTCAGTTTGTGTCATAGATGAGCTGCTTCCGGGGACGATCGCCGTCCATTCACGCCCCTGCTG
>DATAWF010000078.1:0-2072 GCA_036267335.1 Acidobacteriaceae bacterium | reverse complement strand
CTTGCGCCATGTAGAATCGAAAAGCACGACCAGCGCGGGCAGGATCGACCGACAGATCAGTGTGAATTTTACAGCGCTCGGTCGCCCGCCATAAATCAAATAGGTCGCGCCCATGTTCTCGCTGCAAAGGCGCCCGCAGCTTGGTGCCCAGCATTTCATCGACGTCGTAAGACTTTACGATGATTTGTGTCTTTCTTGAATTCTGAGTGGATGACGCGGCCTTAAGGGATCGAGCATCGTGGTCACCAGCACGCGGCCGCCGCCGCTGACTTCGCGCACGATCAGCTCTGCGGGAACAGCTTTGTAATCGGCTCGAGCCATCCATTGCGGTCGCGCTTTGGGGTTTTCCCAACGTGCGAGATGGTCGCGGGCGCCGAGACGCTCACCGCGGCGAAAATCGGTGGCTCGTGCTCCGTTCTGTTCAAACAGTACGTCGACCCCGCGAGCCTGCAGGCGGGCGATGAGGAAGTAGTTGCAGTAAAGGGCATCGGCGAGAAACACGTCGCTGGCATGAAAAACATCCTCGAGCCTGCGATTGAGCGACAGCTCACCGCTTCCCTTGCCCGCATGCGGTCCCATGGCCGCATCCAGGACCGCTCCGGTGGACAGACACACCACCCCGGCGAGCCTCATCTGCGGAAAGCCCACGCCCTCGGCCTGACTGGAGGGTTGCGGGTAGCGAGATTGGTTCTCTTCGGTGTCCGGCATCACGACCCCGGTCCCGTCGCCAAGTTTTACCGCCCGACCGCGCCACCGCCAGCCAGTGCGAGCCTGACGGCACAGCAGCTCACCGGCTTCCCGCGTCAGCGCCGTGACCAGCTGCACCGGCACGCGAAGGCGCGCTCGGCAGTATCCGCCCGTGCGCGCACTCGGCGCCTTGAGGCCTTCGACCACGCACTGGGCGATCCAGCCGTTGACCGCTCTCTGGCACGAGCGATCCTGCGACAGAGCCTGCTTCAGGAACATCGCCAGTGCCACCGTCGGCGGATACTCTCGCTCCCGGTGCTCCGGCAGCAGCGCCTCGGTCCTCTCCAGCAGCTCAGGCCCGGTGAGCGCGTTGAAGAAATCCACCGCCTCGAGCCGTTGCGCCCGGCCCTCGATGCGAGATTGATGTTGCTGGGATTGAAAAGCGGCACTACGATCTCTCAAGGCTGGCCTCGGGGTTGGTAGGCTGGATGTCTGGTAACAAACATCTTACCAATCCCGGCCAGCCTTCCCCATATCTTTCAAAGCCTTACCGTCAGGTGCTCCCCGCGCTTGCCGTTAAGTAAGTGCCATTGGCCTTAAGGGGACACGACTTTCCAGGAAGTCCACGGACCCGGAATGGTTACTCCAGAAAGTAGCTACGCACGATGGTCACAGACTGCGCCCGTCTACGGGACGCCGTTTGATTGCGCTCGAGTCAATGCCCTCCAAGCAGCGAACGTTGATTGCCGCCGTCTCTGCGCCAGATGACGCTTTGCCTGTAGCAAATGGAGCACAGCCGCATGTTGGGCAAAAGTGGTGGCTGATAGCGTGCTTGTTGAATTTGTATGTCTGGAACTCACCCGCGCCGGACTTTAGACGGAAGTGTTCGCGAGGGACAAACCACAGCAGATAACCCTTTCTGCTGCAGTGGGAGCAGTTGCACTCCATGACTTCTGCGAAATCTCCTTCGACTTCAAAGGATAGGCGGCCACAGTGACAGCTACCAGAGTGCATTAGCGTCTCCTCTCTTGGGAACGCATATTGTCGTCACCGCTCGAACCTTACGCCGTAAAGAGACGGTGTCGGCGATGAGTTGCTCGGCGAGCTCGGCGGACTCGCGATGCGCGATCATCCAGCCCACGACGTAGCGGCTGTAGATGTCGAGGATCACGTAGAGATGGAAGCAGGTCCACTTCGCCGGACCCTCGAGTTTGGGGTGAGTAGGCCGGGGCATTGCAGCCCCGGCCCCTCGCAGAACCGGACAGGAACCTCTCGGCTCATCCGGCTCCCATCATCGAGCCTGCGGGGCAAAGCCCCGCTCCCAATGCACGAACGATCTGGGGGCTCGTTCCGCAAGTCTACCAAGCGCCCGGGCGGCGCGGGTG
>DATAWF010000077.1:0-56871 GCA_036267335.1 Acidobacteriaceae bacterium | reverse complement strand
GGTATCCGCTTCAGTCGCGCCATAAAGGCCGTAAATTCACAGGGCTGAAAGCCCCTGAGCGCTTTTGGGTAATCGTCGATTCGTCGAATTGTTCAGCGAACTTTAGACTCCGGAGACTAGGGCCTGATCCCACTGATAGTGTGAACAGGCCCTAGGGGCTGACTTCCGGCGGCCAAGATCGTATGCTTTTCTATTCCGAATCTTTGGAAGGAGAGCGGCGGCCTTTTCCGGGAACTGCCCGCGCCCTAGGATGGCAAGCGAAATCGAACAAGAGCTTTGGCCCGCTCTCCCCTGGGACGAGTGGGAGCAGACGGCGTCGACCCTTCACATGTGGACCCAAATCGTCGGCAAGACCCGCTTGGCGCTTTGCCCTCTGCAAGCCCATTGGTGGAATGTTCCGCTCTACGTGAGCGCGCGCGGGCTGAGCACCTCGGCCATGCCGGTTCCCGGCGGATTGCTCGAAGTGGAGTTTGATTTTGTCAGCAGCCGGCTGCATTTTCGCCTGAGCTCAGGCACGCGCCTTTCGCTCTCCCTGCGCGCACAATCGGTCGCCGCGTTTTTCCGCGAATACCAGAACTGCCTCGCCCAGTTGCAGATTCCTGTGAAAATCTATCCCGTTCCCGTCGAGGTCAAGGATCCGATTCCGTTCGCGGAAGATACCGTTCACGCCTCCTACGACGAGGAGTATGTGGAGCGCTTCTGGCGGGTGCTGATTCGTACGGCCGGAATCTTCCAGCGGTTTTCCTCCAGCTTTTTAGGCAAATGCAGCCCGGTGCATTTCTTTTGGGGAAGTTTTGACCTCGCGGTGACGCGCTTTTCCGGACGGCGTGCGCCGGAACGGCCGGGAGCGGATGCGATCACGCGCGAAGCCTATTCCCACGAGGTGATCAGCGCCGGCTTTTGGCCGGGCAATGGAGGCTTCGGCGATGCCGCTTTCTATTGCTATGCGGCGCCCGCGCCTGAAGGCTACCAGCGGTTGAAAGTCGCGCCGCAGGCCACCGCCTTCGATTCCGGATTGGGGGAGTACATCCTCAAATATGAGGATTTGCGGCGTGAGCCCTCACCGGACCGGGCGCTTCTGGATTTTCTGGAGAGCTCCTACAGCGCGGCGGCAGACGCCGGGCATTGGGACCGAGCGGCGCTCGAGCGCCCTCGGGACGGCCGTGGGCAGCCGTAACCGGATTTTGTGAAGAGTGGACCAGCCTCCATCCTTGTCGATCAAATCAAGGCTTTCACTCCCCACCGCCGTCATTCGCCGTAGTGGAGAG
This sequence comes from Acidobacteriaceae bacterium, assembly GCA_036267335.1. Classification (GTDB taxonomy): domain Bacteria; phylum Acidobacteriota; class Terriglobia; order Terriglobales; family Acidobacteriaceae; genus PALSA-350. Next base: position 55,603 of record DATAWF010000077.1, on the reverse strand, counting down.
ATCTGCATTTGCTAAAAGCTAAAAGCTAGAAGCTAGTAGCTGCCCGGGTGACCCATGCAAGCCCGGCTTTTTGGGCTTGAGTATGCGACCAAGCTAACGATGGGGCGGCCTGGCTGCCAGGCACCGAGGGCTACGCCTCGTCGAACTGGGGGCATTTGCTTTTCTTTCTGTCATTCCCGGAGGGAATCTGTTGTTCTGTCGCGGTCTCCCCCTCCCCACCGCCGTCATTCCCCGTAGTGGAGAGATCTGCATTTGCTAGGAGCTAGAAGCTAGAAGCTAGTAGCTAACCTCGCTGACTCTTCAACTTGGGGGCCAGATATCCCACGAGAACGGCTTTGAATTCTTCCACGATTCCCGCCCGCTCCCGGTCGTCGCTCTTGGCATAGAGCGTCAGCAGCCCGCGGCTGACCAGTTGCACAACCGACGCGATACGCAAAGCCTTCGATTCCCCGAGGCGAGGCTTGTGTGCCATCAGCGCCATCGCAACCCGGACGCGGATCAATTCTCTCCGCCGCCAGGTCCGTGAGGTTGGAGGAATTTCAAGCAGTGCCAGCAGCGCCGGATGGCGTTCAACGATCTCGAGTTGTACGGTCACCAGCCGGCGGGATAGCTGTTCCGGACTCAGTTTTGCCGCCACCCCCACCAGATCAGTCCACGAGCGGTTGATGTCCTCGATGTACTGCTCTCGTACCGCCTCCGCCACCGCTTGCTTGTTAGGAAAGAACTGGTAAAGAGAACCGATCGAGGAGTGGGCGCGCCGCGCGATCTCACTCATGGTTGCCTGCTCATAACCCTTTTCCGCAATCACCGCGGCCGCCGTGTCTAGGAGCGCGGAGACGCGCCGTTTTCCGCGCCGTTGCTGCGGAACCCTTCGCGGCGTCGTATTCAAACGTGAGGACACGCTCATAACTATAGCAAATGCGAGATTTGGCTCATGTTTTTGCGAAATCTGGCGAATGATTTTTTCGAGACTCGGCTCATGTTCGAGACTCGACTCTTTTTTTGTTGGATCGATAGCCGTACCCGTCTCTTCCGCGCCGTTTTGCGTTCTCGAACATCGAATCAATAGAAGGTGAATTGTGATGATGACGATGACCAGGTGGAGTACGCTAGCGCTACTTTCCCTGGCGACTTTGTGCGCGCCGGCATTTGGCGCAAACCAGGCCGGCCCGGGAACAGTGAATTACATTGAAGGATCTGCCTCGCTCGCAGGCAAGCCATTGGATTCAAAATCCGTCGGGAACGCCGATTTGGCTCGGAACCAGGTGCTTTCGACCGCAGAGGGCAAGGCCGAGATCCTGATGACTCCCGGGGTCTACCTCCGCCTCGACGACAACAGCAGCATAAAAATGCTCTCTCCCAACCTGACTTTTACCCAGTTCGACCTGGAGCGTGGCAGAGCGACAGTCGAAGTCGACGAGATTTATCCCCAGAACGATCTTCAGATCGTCACCGCCGGGGTGCCGACGGAAATGCTGAAGCCCGGGCTGTATGAGTTCAATGCCGCAAATGGCACTGCGGAGGTCTTTCAAGGAAAGGCCGCGGCTCGCCAGGATGACGGAAAGTGGGTTGTGATCAAAGGCGGTCGCGAGCTCGCATTGAATGCTGCCGATGGGGCGAAGCCGCACAAGTTCAAAGCCGATGCGGCCAAGGACGAGCTGTACAACTGGAGCAGCCTGCGCTCCCAATATCTCTCCGACGCGAGTGCCGAGCTCTCGCAGCAATATCCCGTCGGCTACGCTTCCGGCTGGTATTGGGATCCGTACTTCTTCGATTACACATTCATGGGTCCATATCCGTTCTTTAGCCCGTTCGGATGGGGCTTCTATCCCTTCGGATACGCCGGGCCGATCTTTTCCGGCGGCCACTATGGTCGAGGCTTTATAGGACATGGCTATGTGGGCCGTGGCTACGCGGGCCGTGGTTATGCGGGCAGCGGCTTCCACGGCGGCGTCGCCGGCGGTGGCTTCCATGGCGGCGGAGGTGGCGGCGGCTTCCATGGCGGAGGCGGCGGTGGCTTCCATGGCGGAGGCGGCGGCGGCTTCCATGGCGGAGGTGGCGGCGGCTTCCATGGCGGCGGAGGTGGCGGAGGCAGAAGGTAACTGCGGCCTCCAACATGTCCAGGCTTTTCAAAAGCCTTTCACGCAGCGGCGCTCGTCAACACAGGCGAGAGCCGCTCTCTTTATGGAAGCATCGACCTTACGGAGTGTCCACTCTGTCATCTCGACCGGAGCATGAGAGCGAAAGCTATCATGCGCAGCGGAGAGATCTGCTTTTTGATTTTCTTTCGGCCATTGTGCTTGCCCTTCCTTGCCATGAAGACTGGCTTTTTGCCCAATGGCTTCTTCCTGCGTTCAAGAGACGGTGAGAAATCCAGGTTGGAACATTTCTCCTAGAGGTGTACCCCCGAAGCTGCGGCAGAGTAATTCGGGATGGATTCAATTCCCGGACGCGCCGCCGATGACGACCCCGGAACGGCGGATCCAATTCTTGTCCCGCTTTTCGAGATACACCCATTGCCCGCCTGAACAGAGATTGCCACACCAATCCACCATGTAGACCAGCGCCGCCGTCCGGTCGTGATTGAAGAAGACCTGGCTGAAATAGGTGATGCCGGGAATGTCGGAATAGGTTCTTGGGGCGGTGGCGGAGCTGCGCGACGTACGAAAGTCGGCGGCCTCGGAAGGAGTCAGCAATACGTAAGGCCGGTCCAGATTGAAATTGCGTGTCAGCAGCAACCGCTCATCCTTGCGGGCCTGGTAGTCTTGGTCTGCTTCGAGGAAACCGTTGGGATTGTCTGTCGGGGGCTTCAACGCGGCTTGGGGAGCGAGCGCGGGGCTGACATCCTGCGCGTTCACCGTCGTATCCGCAATGGCCCAGCGCTGGGTTTGCGCCGGTGGCATCTTGGCCAGGGCCTCGCCCGGCACCAGCAGAGAGTAAATGGCGTAGGCGTCCGCAGACCGCTCGACCGGATTCGGGGCACTGCGGGCCGCCGTCGATGACGGGGATCGAGCCTGGGCATGCGCGCGAAGAATGCCGGGGAACAGCGCGAGAGAAAGTGCGAGAGAAGCCCGAAACACCGTCGCACGGGAAACGGAAGGCACGCGCATCTGGCACCTCACGGCATTCGAATCCAGCAGATCCGTGGATCTACTGGGTCCATTGGATCCAATGTAATCGACGCAGCCCCAGGCGGTCGCGTTCACGTCCGCCTGGGGCCCGGGCATTGGCTTCAAATCTTCTGAGTGGGAAACCGATAACACCGCCTTCCGAAGCCGGTCTCAGAGGTAGCCTTCCCGAAGGCAATGGCAAAGATTGGCAAATTTTGCCAACATCGCTTCAGCCGTGATTTCGCTTTTTGGCTGGAAATCGCGAAGTTGTTACGAAAGAGCTAATAGCGATAAAGCAATCGTTTGAGGATTTTCGCTTTCTCGGCCAACTACCAGCGGCCTTCCATCAGATTGAAGATCCGCTCGTTCTGCTCCTTGGCCAGAGACGGAATGTAGGGCTTGCGCTTCAGCATCCCGTTAACCCTCTGAATGGCTGTATAAGCCGACCCTTTGATCGCATCGGCGGCGCCGGATTCGCCAGGTGGCCGCGGGCTGAACCCGCGTTTGCGGAGAAGATGATTCGCTTTGTAAATGTTTCCCCAAATCCGGTCGTGGAAGACGAAGTTCACGTTCATCGAAATAGAGATGTCGCTGCCGTTCTTGAGCCAGTGCGGCGTATTCACCGGGATGTGTACGCCATTCCCGGGCTTGAGCTGGAAGACCATCGCGCGCGACTCGTATTGCGGCTTGTAGGTTCCGGCGCCGTTGTCAACGTACCAAAAGCGCTCCAGCTCCTCGTGCGGCACGACTTCTTTGTCGGCGCGGTTGAAGAGATGGATTTCCTTCTCGCCCCGCAACTGCACCAGCCATGCGCATTCGCGGTCCACATGGTACGAGGTGGCGCGGCCGGGAGAAGTGATGAAGATGATCGCCTCGAACCATTTGATCTTGTTCTTGAGCTCGCGGCCTCCGAGCTCGAGTACGTCGCAGATCGAGGACTCCAGAATGCCCTGGTAGTCGGGATTTCTCTCGATGTGGTTGAGCATGATCCAGCCGTTTGCGTGCTGAATCTGGCGAATCGTTTCATCGACAGCCGTAATCGGCGTGGAGCCTTCGAGCGCTTTCTGTCCGGGGTCGGGTGTGCCAATCAAGCAATAGGCGTCGCCAAAGGGCCGGTGATGATCTTTGCGCGAAGCGACCTCTTGGGCCAGCTCGACCAACCGCGGCAGATCGAACAGAGGACTGCCCGCAAGCCGGTGCGTCACTTCGAAAGGCAGCTTGTTGAGATTGCGTTGAAAGACATCCCGATCGCAGAAGATCGTGGGCATCCGTCCAACCGCGTCTGCCTCGAGATTTTGATTCGCGCCAATTGCTCTTGTCGCCATAGCATCGCCCTCCGGCGCTCGCCGCGCCCAGAATCCAGGAAGAAAAGGAAATCAATACCCTGGATGGTAGCAGCTTCGCCTGGACTGGCGGCAACCCTTTGGTGACGGAAATTGGTTACCTGCCGGAGGTCGATTCCCGGCGATCGATTCTAGGATCGGAAGGATGCTTTGGGGGCTCTTAAGCGACACAAACAAGCCCTTTTCCGCAGCTCCCTCGGGAATCGCCGGCAAACCCTACTGCGACGGGACTATCTGCGGAATCTCCAAAGAACCTACCCTCTGCGAGGGTACGTCGAGAACTCCGGTATGGAGAGTGAGTGAGCCGGGGGGCAGGTCGAGCCGGACGCGAACATACAGGGGTTGTGCGACAAACTGTGGAACTTGTTCCGGCTTCACGTGAAGGTTCACCATTTCCCGCTCCACGTTCAGCTTCATCCCATCGTCGCCATAAGCGACAGTATCCACCTCCACCTCTCCGGTTCGCGTCCCATCCGGAGCAGCCGTGAGGGTGAGTTGGCTCGAAGGAACCGCATACACAATTTCATACCGGAACAGCGGCTTCCCGTTGAGTTTGGGGTTCAAAAGTCCTGCCGGAGGATCTCCGGCTCGGATAGGAGATCCCGAAGGCGCCACGCGAACCTCGAAGATCACCCCGGTTGAGGGCAGAATGCTGTGGTCGACCGCCATGCGGAGCGCCGCCGAATTCGCGGGAGCATTGGCCGACGGCTTTTTCGCGAACGGCTTGGAGATGTCCATCGCGATGTAGCCGTCGCGGTATCGCAGTTGCAGGCCAGGGCGGTCCACTTGGATATCGATCTTGTGGTATTTGCCGTCGTACTTCGACGGCGGAGGAACATAGGAGAGCGAGTAATAGTTGGATCCGCCGGCAATTGCATCCGCGATCGCTCCATTGAGGTCATTCCGGTTCAAGTAAGCCGTTCCGCCAGTCGCCGCCGCGATCTCTCCCATGGAATTGTGGTCAAGCCATACGTCATCCGTTTTACCCCGTGGATCGCCGACAATCACTCCGCGCGGATCCACCGGATCAATCGCGACCTGGGCTTCCGCAAGCCGGCCGTAGGCTTTGTTGAGTTCTGAAGTGTAGTCGTTCAAGTTGGCATACTTGAGCTGGTAGACGCCAAACGCGGTTACCTGGGAAAGCCCCTTTGAAAACCAGATCAGGTTCTTTCTACCCGGCAGCGCCGTCACGAAACCGGCGATCGCATCCAGTGCGTTGATCGTCGCTTCGGCTCGAATGTTAAGCAGGTCGCCGATCTCGAGCTGCGTATGCACGGGTGCCGAAAGAATCGATTCCGGCCGGAAGGACTGGATCGCCGCGGTGAGTGCCTCCCGGTCATCGGTAAAGCCGCGCACGATGCGCAGCCCGCTGCCCAATTCGAGCACCGCGATCTGCGTTCCCGCGGGCATGGTCTGCAGATACTTGAGTGCCTGCAACCGCACGATGCCTTGAAGTTCCGGGGAGGTGTTCAACGCGTCCAGCAGCAGAATATTGACGGCGCTGGTCGAGGACTGGAGCGTCTGGACGTTGGAATAGACATCTGCCGGCAAGACCGGACTGGGAGGGGAGGGCGCCGTGGGCAGCCCCGTGCCTAACTCCTGAAAGCTCCGGATCTGCTGCGGCTTCCCGTCTTCTTTGATGACGAAGTCCGACGGCTTCAGCCCGTGAACGGGCCTGCCTTGTCCGTCGGTGACCGTGACGTCCTCGATCGTGAGCCGGGTAGTGACTTGCAGACTTGGAATGCCGTTTGCGCCCGGCGTGGGTGCCGGGAGTTGTTGCGCCCCTGCCAGCAATGCGGAAGCAAGCAGGAGCGAAGTCGCAACCACCTTCGTCGGGTTGAACATAGCCACACGGTTTCAGGGAAAGGCCAGTCTACTCTTCCGCAGGCGAGATGCGTGGCAAAACTACATCCGCTCGAAAGTGCCCTAGTTACCGGAAGAGATCTCCGGCGGTAAAAGCGATCTCCTCCGCCGTTCTTTTTACTGGAATGCGGAGTACGATTCCGGGTAGAAAAGAACAGCTATGTACCGACCTCAGTTCGTCTCTTTTGCTGCACTGCTTGTCTTGGTTTCCGGTCCTGGATTTGCGCAACAAACAAGCACAGCTCCCGCAAGCACGCCGGCTGCTCCTTCTTATTCGAAGGAAAGCGTCGTCTACGATCTGATCGCCACTTCGTATCGGTATGAGGCTGACGGTGCAAGTCAAAAAACTCTGACCGTTCGAGCCCGGGTTCAATCCGACAACGGAGTACGCCAGCTCGGCGTGGTGGCCTTCGATTACGCTTCCCAGGAAGAGCACATCGACGTGGCCTATCTTCGGGTCCGCAAGCCGGACGGAAGCGTCGTCGATACCCCGGCCAGCGATCAGCAGGATATGCCGGCCGAGGTTACCCGCGAGGCGCCGATGTACAGCGACCTGCGCGAAGTCCAGATTCCCGTGAAATCGTTGGTCGCCGGGGACATTCTGGAATATCAAATCCAGTGGGTCACGGAAAAGCCCTTGATCCCCGGGCAGTTTTGGGGTGCGGAGGGTTTTCCCTCGACTGCCGTGATCTTGAGCCAGACGACGGAGCTTTCCTTTCCCAAGGACAAGTACGTTCAGGTGCTCAGCGCCAATTTCAAACCTGAGATCACCGACGAAGATGGCCGCAAAGTCTACCGCTGGAAATACGCGCAACTGAAGCCGACGGCAGAGCTCGACAAAAAGAAGACCCCCGATCCTGACGCCATGCCCGACATCGCCTGGACGACCTTCCGAAGCTGGCAGGAGATTGGCGAATGGTTTGGCGGCCTGGCTCGCGAACGTGCCGCCGTCACTCCCGAGATCCAGGCCAAGGCCCAACAGTTGATTGCGGGCAAGACGACCGACGATCAGAAGATTGAAGCGATCTACAATTTCGTCTCAACGCAAGTGCGCTATGTCGGCGTCGCCTTCGGCATCGGACGCTTTCAGCCCCACGCCGCTGAAACCGTGCTTGAAAACCAGTATGGCGATTGCAAAGACAAGCACACCCTCCTTGCCGCACTGCTCAAAGCCGCGGGATACGATGCATGGCCGGTCTTGATCAGCGACTCCATCAAGCTGCATCCCGAGTTTCCTTCACCCTCCCAGTTCGATCACGTCATTACCATTGTGCCGCTCCATGGATCGAATCTGTGGCTGGATAGCACACCCGAAGTGACTCCCTACAAGATGCTGGTCGCTCCTCTTCGGGACAAAGATGCTCTGGTGATTCCGGCCAATGCGCCGCCGCAGATTGAGCGAACGCCGGCCGCGGGTCCTTTTCCGTTCTCCGATACCTACACGGTCACCGGCAAACTGGATGCCCAAGGTACCCTCGACGCCCACTTCGACATGCAGATGCGGGGAGACAGTGAGGTTGTCTTTCGAGAGATCTTCCATGCCGCGCCGCGGCAGCAGTGGGATCAGGTGGTGCAGAACATTTCGCAGAGCGTCGGATTCGGCGGCGCCGTTACGAATGTGGACATCAGCTCGCCGGAGCAGACCGACAAGCCCTTCCACTACGCCTACGATTACAGCCGCAAGGACTATTCGGACTGGGACAACCACCGTATTTTTGTTCCCAACTTCAGCGTGGCCATTCCGGATATCGGAGACGATGCGCCTACCAAGCCCATCGAGCTGGGCACACCCCACCGTGAGATCCGCCATGATGTTGTCGAGCTTCCCCCGGGTTACAGCGCGGTTTTGCCCTCTTCGGTGAAGTACACGACCTCGTTTGCGGACTACCAAGCCGATTACAAACTCGAGGGCCACACTCTCGTAGTCGATCGCGAGTTTGTGGTGCTGAAAGGCAAGGTCCCGATCGATCAGGCGGACGAGCTCAGAAAATTCGCCAGAAATATCTCGGATGACCAGAACCAAAATGTGCAGCTTGCGGCTTCGGGTTCGGCCACCGCCGGCGCCGATTCGCCTAATCCCGACCTGGAAAATCTTCTTACCGAAGCATTGCAGGCTTACCAGCAAAAGGACTTCGCTGCCGCTCGCGCCGATCTGGAGCGTGCGGAAAAGCTCGATGCCCGCCTGCTCAACTTGTGGACAGCATTTTCCTACGTCGAATTGGGCGAACACCACACGGATCTCGCGATTGCCGATCTGCAAAAAGAGATTGAATACCATCCTGATAATACGAATGCTTACCGCGCGTTGGCTTCGACTCAGATTTGGTTGAAGCATCCTGAACAGGCTGAGCAGACGTATCGCGGGCTGCTCAAAGCCGAGCCTGGCGACTCCACTGCCCAAGCGCTTTTGGCGGGGGTTCTCGTCCAGGAGAAAAAATATGACGAAGCGGCGACTCTCTATGAGGCGGCGCAGAAGGCCTCTCCGGGTGACGAAAAACTGGCGATTGCCGCCGGCCATGCGGAATTGTTGGGCGGCAAGCACGATGAGGGGATCGCTACGTTACACGCGGTGCTGAACGGCGCGACCGATCCTGAACTGCTCAACAACGCGGCATATGAGCTGGCCGATGCCAATCTCGAATTGCCGTTGGCCGAGGCCAGCACGAAAAAATCGCTCGACATGCTCGACACCAACACCGCGCAGTTGAATCTCGGCAATCTTGCCCAAGACGACTTGGGGCACATGAGCCTTCTGATCGCAACCTGGGACACGATGGGCTGGATCTATTTCCGTGAGGGCAACTTGCCACTGGCGGAGTCTTACTTGCTTCCTGCTTGGAGGTCGAGTCAGGAAGGAACCACAGGAGAACATCTGCGGCAAACCTATTTGAAGGAAGGGAAGCAGAAAGAAGCAGACGCAATCGCGAAGGAGAACTTTCAGGCAGACCGTACCTTCACGCTGCCAAAGCTCGGGACAAAAGGCTCTGCTGATTTCTTTTTGCTGCTCTCTCCGAAGGGAGTGGAGGATGTCCAGTTCGCGACCGGAGACGAGTCCTTGAAGACAGCGGCGCCGCTCTTGCGGAAGCTGGATCTCTCCGGGCAGGTCCCCAAGGACTCCTCAGCGCGGCTGTTGCGGCGCGGCGTCGTCTTCTGCGCCGAGGTTGAGAAGGAATGCCAGTTTGTGCTGATCCCGCCCCAGTCGGTCACGCTGAACTGATATTTTCGCCGCCCTATCCTGTTGCCAATTCCTTGGCCCGCTGCGTAGCCCGCATCACGGCCTTGATCAGCGTCACGCGCAGGCCGCCCTCTTCGAGTTCCAGAATGCCGTCGATCGTGCACCCGGCAGGGGTCGTCACCGCGTCCTTGAGCAGCGCCGGATGATAGCCCGTCTCCAGCACCATCTTGGCCGCGCCGAAAGTCGTCTGTGCCGCCAGAAGCGTCGCCGTATCTCGCGGCAGCCCGACCTTTACCCCGGCCTCGGCGAGAGATTCTAGAATGATGTAGATGAAGGCCGGCCCGCTGGCCGAGAGGCCGGTAACCGCGTCCATGTGCTTTTCATCCACCACAACGGTGCGCCCGACGGTCTCAAAGAGCTGCGCGCCCAGCTCCAACTGTTCTTCGGTCGCAAAACGGCCGCGTGTGAGCGCCGCAATGCCGGCGCCAAGCGCGGAAGGCGTGTTGGGCATTGCCCGGATCACCGCAATTTCCATCCCCGCGGCCTTTTCGATGTCGGCTGTCTTCACCGAAGCGGCAAAAGAGATCAGCAGCTTTTTCTTGTTGAGCGACGGCCGAATCTGTTTCACCAAATCGGGAACATTGAGCGGCTTGACGCCGATCAAAATAAGCTCGGCGCGCTCCGCCGCGGAGACGTTGTCGGTCGAAACTTCCACTCCCCATTGTGCCGAGAGCTGAGCTGCCCGCTCTACATGCTGCACGGTGGCGAGAATCTGCTCCGGCTCGAGCACCTTCGATTTCAAAAAAGCCTGCAGAAGAATCCCGCCCATCTTGCCGGCGCCGAGGATGGCGACTTGTTTTCCGGACAAAGGGGGAACAGTCGGGGTGGAGGCCATGCAATCTCCTTCAATACCTTTTCATTTTATTTTTGTGTCTGGGTCTTTTGCGGGGATGCTTTTTGCTGCGCGATCCATGCATCGACCCGCTGCTCCAGCACATCCAGCGGAAGCGCTCCGGAGTCCAGCACTTCATCGTGGAAGGCGCGAATGTCGAAACTTGGTCCGAGAGCCTGCTGGGCCTTGGCGCGCAGCTCGAGCAGCTTGAGCTGGCCTATCTTATATCCCAGAGCCTGCGCCGGCCATGCGATATAGCGATCGACCTCCGCCTGGACGTCCGTGTCGTCAAGGCCGGAATGCTGATGGAAATAATCGACCATCTGCTGCCGCGACCAGTGCTGTGAATGAACCCCGGTATCCACCACCAGACGGACAGCGCGCCATAGATCGGCCTCAAGCCGCCCATAATCGCTGTATGGATCCTGATAGAAGCCCACATCCTTGCCCAGCCGCTCGGCGTAAAGTCCCCAGCCCTCGGTATACGCGGTGAAATAGGTATATTTCCGGAATTCCGGCAGCCCCGTCAGCTCCTGGGCGAGCGAGATCTGGAGATGATGACCGGGCAGTCCTTCGTGGTAGGCGATGACCTCCACTCCGGCGAGCGAGCGGGAGGGAAGATCGTAGGTATTTACGTAGACCGTGCCGGGACGCGAACCGTCGGGGGCGCCCTCGTCGTAATAGGCTGCGGCCTGCTCCTTCTCCATGTACGAAGGCACTGGCTTCACCACGAGTGCAGCCTTGGGCAGCCGCCCGAAGAGTTGGGGAAGCTTCGGCTGCATCCGGTCTAGATACCCCCGGAAGGCATCGAGCAGTTGATCGGCCGACGTGGGATGAAGTTTTGGATTGTTTTTCACTGCCGCCCGCAGAGCGGCGATATCGGTGTAGCCGAGCTTGTGGGCGAGGTCCAGTAGTTGGGCTTCGTCTTCTTTGACCTGCTCGAGACCCATTTCATGAATCTGCGCCGGCGTGAGATCGGTGGTGGTGCTCTCCTTGACTAAGAAGGCGTAATAGGCGTCGCCGTCGGAGAGAGACCAGATTCCCGGCTCAGCACGGCCGGCGGGAATGTATTGCCCCTGGAGAAACCTGCCAAAGCGGATATAGGCCGGGTTGACCTGCTTCGCGATTGCATCGAGAACTTCTTGCTTGATGCGCGCCTGTTCCGCCGCCGGCACAGATGCGGGAAATTGCTTGAGAGGGAGCGCGAAGGGGCTCTCCTCCGGCGGTTTGCCATCGATGGCGTTGACCTGCGAGAGCACTTTTTGCAGCAGATATTTCGGCGGTTCCCGATGGTCGTCGATCCCGATGCTCATATCGTCGGTGATCTGCTGAAACGCGAGAGGAACCTTGCCCAGGCGGCCAATGTAGTCGTCGTAGTCCTTCACCGAGGTGAAGGTGAGCTCGCTGACCAATTGCGGTAGATCGGTCTGAAGGCCGTAAAACTGGTTGACCGGCATCTCCCAGGGCTTGAACCTCGCTTCCTCCTCGTTCTGAATCAACTGGCGCATCAAGAGGTCTTTGCTCAGTGTCTCCTGATCAGACATGCCGGTAGTGTCCACTTGGGCCACGCGGTCGAGAAAGGCGCGGCCGCGCGCCAGAGAGTCGTTGTAAGCGGCGACCGAGTAGTCGGAGAGCTGGTCGTTATACCGCTTGTCGCCAATCGAGGAGGCAAACTCCGGCGAATGTTTCAGATAGTCTTCCCAGTAATCGGAGAAGATCGAGTTCAGCGCCTTCTCGCGGTCCGCGAGCGGAGCATTGGCAGCCCCCGCTGTGGGACCATTCGCCAGCGGCAGGTTCTGCGTGGTTCTCGCTGCGGTGGCAAAGAACGGGAAGAGGAGAAGCGCGGCGGCGGCGCGGCGTTTGGAAGGCATTGGCGGATCCTGGGCGGCTGCACTGAAGTGTATCAATTCATGGGAGCCCCGCGCTTCGACGGGTCCTCCCTCCGCGAGAGACTTTTCTAGTAGACTCCATCTGTTATGGAACTGCGTGGCTGTGGAACCGCTCTGGTGACGCCTTTTCGCGCCGATGGCAGCATCGACGAGGCCAGTCTGCGCGCCTTGGTGGAGTGGCAGATTGAGAGCGGCATCCGTTTTCTGGTGGCCTGCGGCACAACTGCCGAAACCCCCACGCTGAGCGATGAGGAATGGCTGCATACCGTGCGGATCATCGCCGACACTGCGGCCGGACGGGTTCCTATCCTCGCCGGATGCTCGCACAATGCCACGCGCGAAGCGGCGGAGCGCGCCAAGCGCGCCGCGCAAGTTCCCGGGATCGACGCTCTCCTGGTCGCCAACCCCTACTACAACAAGCCCAACCAGGAAGGGCAGTACTGGCATTTTCGCGCGATTGCAGAGGCTGTGGGGTGCCCGATCGTCCTTTACAACATCCCCGGTCGCACGGGGACGAATCTGGAGCCGGCGACCGTGCTGCGCCTGGCGAAAGATGCGCCCAATATCCGCGGCATCAAGGAATCGAGCGGAAGTGTGCAGCAGATTGCCGAGTTGATCCACTCCGTTCCCAAAGGCTTCGCGGTTCTCGCCGGCGACGACATCATGGCTCTGCCCGTAGCGGCGTTGGGCGGTGCGGGGCTCGTTTCTGTCGCCTCCAACGAGATCCCTGCCGAGATCTCCCGCATGGTGGATGCCGCTCTCGATAACGATTGGGAGCTGGCGAGGCGCATTCACGGCCGCTATTTAGGACTGATGACGGCGAACTTTGCCGAGTCGAGTCCGGGACCGGTGAAATGCGTAATGGCCATGATGGGACGTTTGGAAGAGAACTATCGCCTGCCCATGGTTCCGGTGAGCGCCGGCACACGTGCCCGCCTGGCGCGCCTGGTCGAGGAGTTGGGACTAGCCGCGCAGGTATCGCGCGTGAAAGCTTGACCAGGTGCGGGAGGGGCCTTCCCGCGCCGCAATCTACAAGAGCAAATGAGAAGAATGACCGCGACTGACCAAGCAATTTCTCTGGCCTCACGAATCGAGCGGTACTTTCAGGCCGGAGCCGATGCCGCGCATGATCCCGGCGCGATGGAAGCATTTGTCGAGCTGCGCTCCAGCCTAAGCGCGGGCACGGTGCGCGCTGCCTCTCCCGACCCCGGCTCTGCTTTGGGCTGGCGGGTGAATGCCTGGGTCAAGCAGGGCATTCTTTTGGGATTTCGCTTGGGCGCGCTGACCCAAATGGGCGGAGACGAGTTCTCCTTTGTCGACAAAGCCACCTATCCCGCGCGGCGGTTTGCTCCGGAACAGGGTGTCCGCATCGTGCCGGGCGGCTCATCGGTTCGCGAGGGAGCCTACCTTGCGCGCGGCGTGGTTTGCATGCCTCCCATGTATGTGAATGCCGGTGCCTATGTGGACGAAGGGACCATGGTTGACTCCCATGCGCTGGTAGGCAGTTGCGCGCAGATTGGGAAACGGGTTCATCTGAGCGCCGGGGCCCAGATTGGGGGAGTGCTGGAGCCCGTCAATGCCACTCCTGTCATCATCGAGGACGACGTGCTGGTCGGCGGCAACACTGGTGTCTATGAAGGCACCCTGGTAAGGCGGCGTGCGATTCTGGCCGCAGGCGCCATCCTGACCCGAGGCACTCCGGTGTATGACATCGTGCGGGGCGAGGTTTTGAAGGCCACCGCCGGCATGCCCCTCGTCATCCCCGAGGGCGCAGTGGTCGTCCCGGGTTCTAGAAGTCTCAAGCCTGGCGCTGGCGGCGGGAACCATGCCGCCGAGTGGGGGTTGAGCCTATACACCCCGGTCATCGTCAAATATCGCGACGAAAAAACCGAGCTCAGCTCAACTCTCGAAGATCTGCTCCGCTAAAGCATTTTCGGAAATGGTGTAGACCCACGCCGCAGGCCCGGAGTGGATTTTCCTCAAGGAAAATCCACCTATTGGGACCTCAAAAGTTCACAGTATTTCCGAAAATGCCAGCGGTTCTCCTATAGGAATATCCCGGGAAGATTGCATGAAAGCAGCTTTCTGCCAAAGAAAGTTGCTCTTCTCGGATCTCATCCCGACCATGGCAATAGGACAACCGCTTTAACCCAAAGGCAGCAAATAGATTTGCGGGGTTCCTACCGTTAAGGCTGGCAATTTTCTTCAACCGGTTCATTCTCAGAGAGTTACCTTAAAGGTTAGCCTCTGAATTAACGTTGACGGAGCGCGGTTAGCCGAGAGTAGTATTCGCTTTGCGAATGTTACGGCTCATTTCCCCGGAGCAATTCTGCGGGGAAGTCGAGTGCTTTTCTTCAAACTGCTCCGTTAGCAAGCGACGCATATCCTTAATTTCACGGGTCAAGTCGAGTCGGCACCAGCGCGCGATTGGCGTCACTTTGGTTCGAAACTTTTTCAGCGAGTTTTAAGCAAGCTCGAGACGATGCTTCTTTTGCCGCGAAACAAATCTCTTCAATCTCCATCCGAGTGGATGCTCGCCGCGTCCAGACCCACCACTCTCTTTCCAGGGAAAATTCTTCGAGGTATTCATGCATAGCAAGTTGCAAGATTTGAAGCCGAAAGCTTTCTTGCGGTTCTCACGCCTTGGTACCGTCGCTCTCGCTGTTTGCGTTGCCGGGTCTGCCGCCCTTGCCCAACGTCCCGCTGGCCGGCCCTTCGGCAACCAGGTCGATTCGGTCGCCCAAACCGCCGCGGCATTGAATGCGCTTTCTCCTCAGGCTCAGGCTGTGATGCAGCGGCTGTCCGAGTTCGGTACCTGGACGGTCACCGACTTCAAATATCACGAAGGCGACGTGCCCAACGCGGCGGCCGTCGATCTCGACGATTCTTCCTGGCAGACCGGCGGGCCATCGACCACCCTGCCGCCGGGTTCTGTCGTTTGGATCCGCTACTCCGTCGTCGTGCCCAAGCTGCTCAATGGCTATGACCTCACCGCCGCCAAGATTACTCTCGGCGGAGGCTTCGGCGGAGGCTTCGGAGGTCGGGGAATGCAGGGCGCGATGTACATCAACGGCCAGCCAGTGGCGAGGCCGGCGGCGGGTGCTCCCCCGGAACCCACGGTCGTCTTTGAATCCGCCAAGCCGGGAGACAAGGTATTGATCGCGACCCGTGTTGGCGGCGGACCGGTGCGCCCCGGCGGTGGCGGAGGAGGCGGCCGCGGAGGGCGAGGCTTCGGTGGACGCGCCCTGCGGATGGAAATCACCATCGCCCCCGGACGGCCCGACCCGGAGCTTTTGCACACCGAATTCCTGACCGCCGCGTTGGTTGTTCCTGCGGTCTATCCTCCGGCTCCCTCCGGGAAGGAGGAGTTGGAACGGGCCATCACCGACGTAGACCTGAAGGCCTTGGAGAACGGCGATCAGACGGCCTTCGACGCTTCCATTCGCAAAGGGCATGACGATCTCAACGTCCTGAAGCCGGTCTTAGACTCCATCGATTTTCATCTCACCGGCAACTCGCATATCGATGCTGCCTGGACCTGGCCCTGGACGGAGACTGTCGATGTGGTGAATCGCACCTTTACCTCCGCGATCAACCTGATGAACCAGGTGCCGCAATACACCTACACGCAGTCGGCGGCGCAGTACAACCAGTGGGTAGCGGACAAGAACCCGCGGCTGAATGCTCAGATCAAGCAGCGCATCGACGAGGGCCGGTGGGAGCTGGTCGGTGGCATGTGGATTGAGCCGGATCTGAACATGCCTTCCGGCGAATCGCTCGTACGCCAGATTCTGATCGGTCAGCGCACCTTCCAGAAGCTCTACGGCGTAACCACGCGCATCGGCTGGAATCCTGATTCTTTCGGATACAACTGGCAGCTCCCGCAGATCTATAAAAGATCGGGGATCGACTATTTCGTCACCCAGAAGATGGGCTGGAACGACACGAACAATCTTCCCCTCAAGCTGTTCTGGTGGCAGTCCCCGGATGGCAGCAAAGTGCTCGCCTATTTCCCCGACGGGTATGGCAACAGCAACTTCCAGCCCACCCGCCTTGCCAACGACTTTGTCCACGCCCAGAGCGTGGATAACGGTATCCACGAATTCATGGATCTCTACGGAGTTGGAGACCACGGCGGTGGTCCGACCCGCGAGCTGCTGGATGAGGGTTTGAAGTGGATGCAGCCCCAGAACATCATTCCGAAGATGACGTTCGGCACCGCGCAGTCTTTCTTTACCAACATCGAAGGCAAGATTTCCGACAACTCTCCCGTCTGGAACTATAGAACTGCCGCGACGGGTGATACCAAGCTGCCCGATCCTCCCGACGGAAAACTCACGATTCCTACCTGGAATGACGAGCTGTATCTGGAGTTCCACCGTGGTGTCTATACCACTCAGTCACACCACAAGAAGAACATGCGCGACGCCGAAGAACAGGTGATCAACGCGGAGAAGTGGTCTTCGATCGCGTGGCTCTCAGGGCAGTCTTATCCCGCGGACCAGCTTACGGATGCCTGGAAGAAGGTGCTCTTCAATCAATTCCACGACCTGGCCGCTGGCTCCGGCATTGCCGTCATTTATCGGGACGCGCAAAAGGACTATGACGACGTTCGTTGGGCGACCGACGAGGCAACCTCAAACGCAGTCCACACGATTCAATCTTCGGTGGATACACGGGTCGCGGCCGGATCGGTTCCTGTTCTGGTCTTCAATCCTTTGGCATGGGAGCGTTCGGGACTTTTTGAAGCCGACGTCGAGTTGCCCGCGCCTTCCGCCACCGGCGTTTCCGTCTATGATTCACAAGGCAAGCTGCTGCCCTCCGAAGTGCTTTCCTCCAACAAGAAGACCGGCACGTACCATCTCTTGATTGAAGCGCAGCATGTTCCTTCGATGGGGTATGAGGTGCTTCACGCCTCGGCGGGATCGCGGCATCTCGTGAGCGATCTCACGGCGCACGGCTTCACTCTGGAGAATTCGTTCCTGCGTGTCACCGTCGATCCGAAGACCGGCTGCATTACCAGCCTCTACGACAAGCAAGGGAAATTCGAATCGCTTGCCGCAGGCGGCTGCGGAAACCAGCTTGAGGCTTTCGAGGATCATCCCCGGATGTTCGACGCTTGGAACATCGATCCCGATTACGAGCAGCATCCCTACGATCTGGGTCCGGCGCGAAGCGTGAAGCTGATCGAATCCGGTCCGCTGCGCGCGATCATTGAAGTGACGCATGCGACGCAAAAGTCGACCTTCGTGCAGGACATTACCTTGTACGCGGGCATGGACCGCGTCGATATCGGCAACAAGATCGATTGGCACGAGCAGCACGTCATCCTGAAGGCCGCCTTCCCGCTCTCCGCATCGAGCCCGATGGCGACCTATGAGATACCTTTCGGAAACATTCAGCGTCCGACAACCCGCAACAACAGTTGGGAAGATGCAAAATTTGAAGTCTCAGCGATCCGCTGGGCCGATCTGGGTGACAGCAGCCACGGCTTTAGCCTTCTGAACAACTCCAAGTACGGCTACGACGCCAAGGGGAATGTTCTGCGTCTGACTCTGTTGCGGGCCCCCACCGATCCCGATCCCACTGCAGACCAGGGCGAACATCAGTTCGTTTTTGCTCTATATCCGCATAGTGGAACCTGGCAGAAGGCACTTACCGAGCGCCAGGGATGGGATTTCAACTACAAGCTCGCGGGCGTTCAGGTGCAGGCGCACACCGGCACTCTGCCGGCGGAGCACTCCTTCTTCTCCATCGACGCAAGCGACGTGGTTCTAACCGCCATCAAGAAGGCCGAGGACAGCAATGCCCTGATCGTGCGCTTCTATGAGTGGGCAGGCAAGGACGCGAACGTTGGCATTCAGTTGCCCAAGGGCGTGACCTCCGCCACGTTGACCAACCTGATGGAGAAGCCGGAAGGGTCGCCGTTGCAGGTCCAGGACGGAGACAAGGTCACGGTCCCGGCGCATCCCTACGAAATCGTCACCGTAGAGGCGTCTTACAACCCGCAACACCAGTAAGCCAGATGCAAACGAGCCGGCTCCGGTAAATTGCCGGAGCCGGCTTTTTGTTTTCAGGGGCTCAATTCGCCGTCATCGGCATGAATGGTGAAACCCTCTTTAAAGACGAAGCCGGGACAGACCCTCTGGAGATAGAGTGCGCAGTTCTAGAAAATCTTCCCGGCGACTTCTATTTGGGACAGCATGCATATTGGAATAGCAGGTTTTGAGCAAATAGCCGTTGGATGCGAGGGATTCCTCATGGCATCCGGTTGCTTGGAATGGAGTATGCCTGACCCAAATCGAAAACCCCTCTCTGAGCAGGGGAGGAAGCGCTATCCCCTCTAGTGTGTGCCCGAGAGAATATGACAGGCCTGTACATCGGCGTTGCTGGGCGAACCGGCCATGGTGTCGAGCTTGAGGAGCAGTTCGAAATGCTGCACGGGACCGGTCGGAGAGATGCCGCAACTCTTGAGCGCGGCCGCCAGCCGGGGCAGGTCGGTGATCAATTTGCCCGCAGCCTCTGTGCCTTCGGCGTTGGCGCCGCCAAGCAAAAGCACCTGGCCCTGCTGGTCGGGATTCTTGACGAGAGCGACGATCGCGTAGGATTGGCCGGTGCTCCATCCCATCGCCGTCGGGACATATTGCGCCTGCTCGTTCGGCCGCGGGTGCAGGTTGCGAATGATCTCCTGCCGCGAAGCCTTGTCATAGGCGAACTGAAAGTCGAGCTGGTCGGCATAAAGCGAAGTCCAGGGATCGGAGCTGGGGCTCCCCAGCAAGATATAGTTGTCGTCGGTTTGCAAGTCGGAAAGTTGGAGGGTGCGAGCCCACGACACGGCGAATTTTTTCGAGTTCGCTTGAGCCAGTTCCGCGATGCCTACCGCGATGGGAGTATCCACCAAGGCTGCGTTTCCGCGCAGGATCGCGTTCACAAAGCGCTGATCCTGGGCCGAGAGCGTGGCCGAGCTCGGGATGTACCGATGGTTGGCATAGTCGGAAAGCGAAAGTTCCATGCCGGTGATTTGCTGAATTTGCTCGACGTTTGGATCGCTCGTGATCAGCTGGATTGGATGGGAAGAGCGAAAGAATGCCGACCATGGAAGGGTCTTGATCGGCGGGTCTGGCACACGGGAACGGCTCCAAAGAACGGCCAAGGTCGCCGAAACAGCAATGTTGATCGCAACCAGCCCAATGACGACATAGAACCAAAAGCGGCTGATGCCTTTCGCCGCCGGCGCTTCCGCAGCCACAACCGAAGGGGACGCGATCGCAGGCGCTTCCGCTGGGGCGGTGGGGACCCCGGAGGGTGTTCCGTTGCTCCCGGCTTTTTCTGTGGGATGAGGGTCCCGAATGATCTCGGGGATATACGAGCCGAGCGGGAGGCTGATATGGAAGGCCGAAGTGGTTCCATATTTGCCGTAATGCTGCAGGAGGCGCCTGCGCACATCGCTTGCCGTTACCCGGACGATCGCGTCGTCGCCGGTATCGTAGGAGGCAGGCCGTCCGAAGAGCTCGACCCCGATGACTCGCTCTTTGAGCGATTCAAAATGGCCGGCGATCGATTGCTCCACGATATATCTGAGAAATTGTCCGCTGCGCTGACTGCCCTTGAACGCGGCGCCCTCGGTTACTTCCTTGAGGTGCTGGCGGAGGGCGGCGATGTCCTCTTCCGTTTCGGCGATTTTTGCGATTTCTGCCGTTCTAGCATCGTTTTGGGCCATAGAATGCATAGGCATATTCAGCTGAGCTGCCCCCGTTCTCGAGGATTTGCCCGAGGTTGAACGCAACAGCGAATATCTTTGCCGTCGCATCCCTGGCGGAGCGCCAGCTCTCTTTTCGTCGTCGCCAGTCTGCTGCCGGCGGTGCTCCCAAACGATAAAGAGGCCACAGCCGCAGCGACCGCAATTCTAGCACTCTTTCTCTACTCCCCGCTTTTTGCGAAAGAGCACATTGGCAAAACCTTTTACAGGGGGGTATCTACCGTAAACGGCTTGCGCTGAAAACAACTTCTTGATTATTCTGGCTGGCGGCTCTGCGTTAGGAGCATTGCTAACGTTGTACGCCATTGTCTCTGAGACTAGAGTGGGTCATTCGTAGTCGGGGACAAGACAGAACAGAGCTCAACGGAATGCCTTGGTACTCGAAGTGCGGGTACGTTTACGTACCGGAGCGCTCACCTATGCAATGAGGAGAAAGAATGAAGGAGCGTCGCACTTCGCGCGGCAGTAATTTGTTTTTTACCCGGAATATTGGCGGCCACAAAACCTCTCACCTGCCCGGCTCTCGCTTGCGCGCCGAGGCTTTGAGCTCAGACGGTAGCTTTCACTCTCTCAGTCCGGCATCGCCCGGGCAGGCGCGGGTGTACCGTGCCCTTTGGGTCGCTTTGGGCTTTCTTCTCCTGATCGCATTGGCGGCGGCCTGGGGCCAAGCCCGGCCCGCTGCGCGTTCGCAATCCCGCCAGGCGGAGCCCTTGTACAAGAGGGCCAATGCGCCGATCGAAGCGCGCGTCAACGATCTGCTGCGCCGCATGACGCTCGAAGAAAAAGTTCGGCAGTTGGATATGTTTTCGGGTGCAACCGCTCTGGTCGATAAGCACACGGATGGAACCCACGCCGCTCAGGATGCGGTTTTTCTTCCGGATAAAGCGCAAAGCCTTCTAGGAAACCTCGGTGCCGGCAGCATTCACGATCTCAATCCCACGCCCGAACAGGCGAATGCCATCCAGAAGTGGGTGATCGAGCACAATCGCCTTGGCATTCCGGCTCTTTTCATTGAAGAGGCGCTGCACGGATTCGATACCGGCACGGTCTTTCCCGCGCCAATTGGGCTTGCGGGGACCTGGGATCCGAAGGTTGCCGAGCAGACCGGCGCCGCGATCGCCTCCGAGGCGCGGGCCACCGGCGTGGGATTCATTCTCGCTCCCGTTCTGGACGTGGCGCGCGACCCTCGCTGGGGCCGCGTGGAAGAAGATTTCGGCGAGGACCCCTACTTAACCGGACAGATGGGGTTGGCTTATGTGCGCGGGGCGCAGGGCGACAATCTAAGCAGCCTGAGCAGCGATCATAACGTGGTCGCGGAGCCAAAGCATTTTGTCGGCCATGGCTCGCCCGAAGGCGGCGTGAATACCGCACCGGTCCATGCCGGAGAGCGCGAGGTGCGCATGGTGATGCTGCGTTCCTTCGAGCCGGCAATCCGCCAGGGCCATGCAATGGGCGTGATGGCCGCCTACCACGAGATCGACGGCATTCCGATGACCGACGATCCCCACTTGCTCAAAGATGTTTTGCGCGGGGAGTGGGGTTTCCAAGGGTTTGTGCTTTCCGACCTGGGCGCGATCAAGCTGCTCTATACCACGCATCATGTCGCCTCGAGCCTGTCGGATGCCGCCTGCAAGGCCATCGCAGCCGGCGTTGACATGCAGTTCTACGACCTCGATCACGATCTCTTTCAGAAAGCGGTGGTCGGCTGCGTGCAGAAAGGCACGCTGAAAGAAGCAGATCTGGATCGCGCGGTCCGCGATGTGCTCCGGGTGAAGTTCTATCTTGGACTGTTCGATCATCCTTACATCGACCCAAGCTTGAACGCGACGGTGCATCGTTCGCAAGCGCATCTTGACGTATCGCTCCAATCGGCGCTCGAGTCGATGACCCTGCTCAAAAACGACAATCACCTGCTGCCGCTTGCGAAGTCGACGCAGCACATCGCAGTCATCGGACCGAATGGGAATGTGGCCCGCTACGGCGACTACGAGCACGAGAGCAATGGCGAGCACATCAGCATCCTCGAGGGCATCCGCCAGCTTCTGCCCCAGGCGACCGTGGATTTTGCCGACGGAGCGGATATCCAGGCCGCGGTTGACAAGGCCAAGGCCGCCGATGTGGTCATCATGGGCCTGGGCGAGAACAATCGCACTTCGGGCGAAGGGCACGACCGCCTCGAACTCAATCTGCCGGGGAATCAGGAGCAGCTTCTCGAAGCGGTCGCCGCTACCGGAAAGCCCGTCGTCCTGGTGCTTGAAAACGGCCGGCCTCTGAGCATCGTGTGGGCCAAGGCGCACATCCCAGCGATTCTCGAAGCTTGGTATCCGGGCGAGTTCGGCGGCAAGGCGATTGCCGAGACCCTCTTCGGCGACAACAACCCCGGCGGGCGGCTCACGATCACCTTCCCGCCGAGCGTGGGTGTGCTGCCGGAGTTTTACAACTCCGATCCCTCGCGCAGGTACAACTACGTGGACGGCAACGGCCGGCCTCTCTTTCCGTTCGGCTTCGGCCTGAGCTACACCACCTTCCGCTACGATCACCTTTCTGTCCAGGCGCCCACGGTCAAGAGCAAAGGCGATGTGCGAGTGAGCGTCGACGTCACCAACACGGGAGACCGGGAGGGCGACGAGGTGGCGCAGCTTTACGTGCATGAAGACGTTGGCAGCGTGGAGACGCCGCGGCGGTCGCTGGCCGGTTTCTCGCGCATTCACCTGAAGCCGCAGGAGACCCAAACTGTGGTCTTCGAAGTGCCGCAGCATCAGCTTGAAGTCTGGAACGCGGAGAACAAATGGGCAGTTGAGCCGGGCAGCTACACCGTCTGGGCCGGCGCCTCTTCCGACGCCACACTCACGACCAAGTTTCAACTGAATCCGTAAACCGGCTTACGAGAGAGTTCGAGGGAAGCATATGCAGATCCGATGCACGATGAAATGTGCAGCCACACTGGCATTGCTGGCTTTGCTAGTGGGCGGCGCTCTCCAGGCTCAGACCGCAGCGTCGCGGCAGAAAGCGTCCGTAGACTATGTGGCTCCGAATATCGGAGGCATCGGACAACTGCTCACCGCGACCATCCCTTATGTGCAGTACCCCCATGGAATGGCGCGGCTCGCTCCTGAAACCACACCTGGAATCACGGACCGCTATCTCGCCGACAAGATCTATGGTTTCCCGGCAGGGCCTGCGACGCTCATGGCCTCGACGGGAGATGCGGACACCGACCCGGCGAAGTACGCGTCCGATTTCGATCACGATTTTGAAACCGCAACCCCTTACTACTACGCGGTCGATTTGCAAACCTGGGGAATTCACGCTGAGGATACCGCCAGCGAAAGCGATGCGTACTACCGCTTTACCTTTCCTGCCAGCTCCCACTCGCATCTGATGTTGAGCCTCGCGAGTGGAGATCTGACGGTCGTCGGCAACAACGCGGTGGAAGGCAGCCGGGCTGCCGGACGCCGCGGATCCCGGACTGCGTCCTTCGGCGAGAGTCCGGCGGCGGAAACCAAAGAATATTTCTACGCCGAGTTTTCCCGGCCGCTCTCCTCCTGGCAGACTTGGCAGGGAGCCTCCCTCTCTCACACCGCATCTCAATCCGGCAACCGCATCGGGTACGTCGCCGATTTTCCCACGACCGCGAGAGAGAAGGTTGAGGTTCGCGTCGGTATCTCGTACATCAGCACCGACCAGGCAAAGCAGAATCTGGAGCGCGAAATCCCCAGCTGGAACTTCGATCAGCAGAAGGCGAAAACGAGGGCGGTCTGGGTGCATGCACTGGACGGCATTCAGACGGTTGGCGGAACGGACCGGCAGCGCGCCATCTTCTACACCGCTCTTTATCGCTCGCTCGGCCGCATGACCGACATCACCGAAGGCGGCAAATATTTCAGCGGCTACGATCATCAGGTCCACGACGCCGACGGCCACGACTTCTATGTGGACGACGGGCTTTGGGATACCTTCCGTACTCTCCACCCCTTGCAGCTTTTGCTCGATGCCAAGCAGCAGGAGGATATGGTCCGCTCCTACATTCGCATGTATCAGCAGAGCGGCTGGATGCCTTCATTTCCCTCGGTGAGCGGAGATGGCGCGGTCATGATCGGCCATCACGCCGCGGAGTTCATCCTCGACACGTATATGAAGGGCTATCGCGACTTCGATGTCGAGCAGGCTTACGAGGGTATCCGCAAGAATGCGACCGAAGCCACTCTGTTGCCGTGGAGCCGCGCAACGCTGACTCCTCTCGACCACGTGTATTTCGACAAGGGATTTTTCCCCGCGTTGAAGGTTGGGGAGAAGGAGACCGTGCCCCAGGTGACGGTCGAGCGCCGCCAGGCATCGTCGGTGACCATCGAGAACAGCTATGACGACTGGTGTGTTGCCCAGCTGGCCAAAGCGCTCGGCAAGCAGTCCGATTACGACTACTTCATGAAGCTTGCGCACAACTACCAGAATGTCTTCAACCCGGCGATCGGTTTCATGGCTCCCAAGAGCGCCGACGGCAAATGGGTAGAACCTTTCGATCCGAAGCGCGGCGGTGGCCAGGGCGGAAGAGACTACTTTACCGAGGTTGACTCCTGGCTCTACACCTTCGCCGTCCAGCACGACCCGGCGGGAATGATCAATCTCTTTGGCGGACGCGATCCTTTCAACGCCAAGCTCGATCGCTTGTTTGTGGAGCAGTACGGCACGTCGAAATACACTTTCCTTGGTCAATTTCCCGACGCCACCGGTCTGATTGGCCTCTACGCTTCCGGCAACGAGCCCAGCTACCACATCGCCTACCTCTACGATTTCTCAGGTCAGCCCTGGAAAACACAGTTCCGGGTGCGGCAGATCATGAATGTCTGGTATGGGGATATTCCGCAAGGCGTCCCCGGGGACGACGATGGCGGTGAAACATCGTCCTGGTACGTGATGAGCGCGATTGGCTTTTATCCCGTCTGCCCCGGAAGTCCGGTCTACGAGATTGGCAGCCCGATCTTCTCGAAGAGCACGATCCGGCTGGGCAATGGAAAGCTGTTCACGGTGGTCGCCAATCACGTCTCGGCGCAAAACAAGTACATCCAGTCGGCGACGTTGAACGGAAAGCCGCTCAACAAGCCCTGGTTCGCGCACGCCGACATCGCCAACGGCGGCTCTCTGGTTCTCGATATGGGCAGCAAGCCCAACCGTCAATGGGGTAGCGCTCCCGCCGACGCGCCACCCTCGATGAGCCAGGAGGGAGCTTCGGCTAGCGGCGCGGAATAGAGAAAAATTGTCTCGGGCGATACCTTCGCTGGCGGGAGGAGTTCCTATGACGATCGATGAGCTGCGGTTTGCCTCACGCCGCAACTTACTAGGCCTGGGAGCAGCAGCGGGGGTAGCGGCGTTGTTCGATTCCCGTCCCGCCGCGGCGGCTGCCGCAACCGGCAGGATCGATGCGATGGCCGTCAACGTGCGGAATTACCGTGCCGCGGGCGATGGCAAAACCGATGACACCGCCGCATTCCAACGGGCAATGGATTCCGTGGGCAAGGCGGGGGGAGGCACCGTCTATGCCCCGCCCGGAAAATATCTCTTCCGCGGCTCGCTCACGGTTCCCGGCGGAGTTACCCTTCGCGGCTCCTACGGTTGTGTCCCATCGCATCCCGGCATGCGGAGAGCCGGCGGGGTCAAGTCCGGCGACGATGGTACAGCGCTCCTGGTCACGGGCGGCAAGGGCAGCGAAGACGGAATGCCCTTCCTCACCCTGCAAAGCAACAGCACGGTGGCCGGGCTGGTGATCTACTATCCGGATCAGATCGTCGACAGTGAACCCGCGCCATACCCATGGTGCATCGCGATGCAGGGCGTGAATCCCGCCGTCGTCGACGTCGAGCTGCTCAATCCCTATCAGGGCATCAATACCGCCGGCGCCGCGCGTCACAACGTGCGCAACGTGACCGGCCAGCCGCTCCGGCGCGGCATCTTCGTCGACAAGATCTATGACATTGGCCGCATCGAAAATGTCCACTTCAATCCCTGGTGGAGCATGGGCACTCCGGTTTATGAGTGGCAATTCGCGAATGGCGAGGCCTTTACCTTTGGGCGGTCCGACTGGGAATACGTCTTCAACACCTTTTGTTTTGGATACCACATCGGTTACCGATTCATTCAAACTCCCGCGGGCCTGTGCAACGGAAACTTCCTGGGCATCGGCGCTGACGACTGCAATCGGGCCGTTCTGGTCGAGCAGAGCGCTCCCTATGGAATTCTGATCACCAACGGCGAGTTTACGGCCTTTCACGGCGACGATCCGACGATGGTTGAGGTGCTCCCGGCCAATAAAGGAGTCCTTCGCTTCAGCAACACCGCGTTCTGGGGGCCGTGCAACCAGATTGCCAAGATCGATGGAACCGGAGCGGTTGGCTTCAACGATTGCACCTTTGTCCAATGGGGGAAGGAAGGCAATCGCGCCGCCGTTCAAGCTGCTGGAGGAAGCGTGCTGATTCGCGGCTGCGAGTTTCTGCAGGCGAAACCGCATGTTCATCTGGGAGAGAATGTCACGCGGGCCGTGATTTCGGGAAATCTCTTCGCCGGCGCGGCGCAGATTGAAAACCTTTCGAAACGCGATGTCCAGATTGGACTCAATGCGGCCTCGGCCTAGCGATGGAGCGGCGCCTGTGAGCAACGAAGAGGAGCGTGTGTTGCGCGGAATGGCTTCTCGCCGCGAGCTCTTGGCCATGGGAGCCGCCGGCTTGGCCGGCAGCGCAGCCTTCGCATTGGAGCCGCCTCTCCCGCCGGCGCCTCATCGACCCACGTCCGTGTGGCCGGCCGCCGAAGTACGAAACTTCGGCGCCGCCGGAAACGGCAAAGCAGACGACACCGCGGCCTTCCAGCGCGCCCTCGATGCCGCGCACAAAGCGGGTGGTGGTACAGTCTACGCTCCGCCGGGGAGCTATCTTTTCAAGGGAACGCTTGCCGTTCCCGACGGCGTCACGCTCTCCGGCTCGTATGGGTACGTGCCGTCCCATCCCGACATACGGCTGCCGAGCAACGTCAAGCCGGGTGATGACGACATGCCGCACAAAGTAGGAACCACGCCCGGACAGCGAGAGATTGCCGATTGGATCCGGCCGGGAAGCGATGGAACCGCGCTCCTGGTCACCGGCGGCAAGGGCAGCGAAGAAGGGACCCCTTTCCTCACGTTGCATTCGAATGCTTCCGTATGCGGTTTAACCATCGATTATCCCGAACAGACCGATGATGGCGAGCCATCGGCTTATCCGTGGTGCATCACCATGCAGGGCGCCAACTGCGCTGCGTTCGACATGGAGTTGCTGAATCCCTACCAGGGAATCAACGCCACCGGCGCCTCTCGCCACAATATCCGGAACCTTACAGGCCAGCCGTTGCGCCGTGGAATCCTGGTCGACGCGATCTACGATATTGGCCGGATTGAAGACGTGCATTTCAATGCCACGTGGAGTTGGGGCTCGCCGGCTGCGAAATGGCAGCTCGCCAACGGCGAGTGCTTCATCTTCGGCCGGTCCGATTGGGAGTATGTCTTCAATACTTTCTGCCTGGGCTACAAGGCGGGATACAAGTTCATCCAGACCGCGACCGGAGAATGCAACGGCAACTTTCTCGGCATTGGCGCCGACGCTTGCAATCGCTCGGTTGTCGTCGAGCAGTCCGCTCCCTATGCCTTGCTCATTACAAATGGAGAATTCGTCGCCGACATGGGCGACGATCCCACCATGGTCGAGGTGCTGGCGACCAACAAAGGCGTGGTTCGCTTTCACAACTCCTCCTTTTGGGGTCCGTGCAATCAAATCGCGAAGATTGATGGCGCCGGGACAGTGGGCTTCAGCGACTGCACTTTCGTTCAATGGGGACATCAGGGAGATCGCGCGGCGATCCAGGCCTCGGGCGGAAGCGTTCTTGTCCGGGGATGCGAATTTCTCCTGGCAAAGCAGCATATTCAATTGGGCGAGCGGGTCGAACGCGCGGTGATCTCGGAAAATCTTTTCTCCGGTCCTGCGCAGATCGAGAATGCCTCCAAAAACAATATTCAGATCGGGCTGAACTCCGCGTCTGCCTAACCCGATAGGCAGAGACCGGCCCAAGAAAGGAAACGGATGATCGAAGTCAGCGCTTGGCGGATGCGCTCCGCATTTCTTTCTGCCGCACTGGTTGCGTTTGGAAGCTTGGGAGCCGCGGCGCAATCGACTGCGCCGTCAGCGCCGTCTTCGCCGTCTTGGGTTGGCACATGGGCAACGGCCGCGATGCACGACGGCTCGGCCGCGAGCGTCAGCGATCTGACGCTGCGGCAGATCGTATTCACCAGCGTTGCCGGCTCGAGCGCCCGCATCCATCTCTCGAATCTCTTCGGGACCGCTCCCCTGCGGATTGAGGATGTTCACATCGCCCAGCAAGGCGATCGCGCCTCAATTCTGCCGGCGACGGATCGCAAGGTCCTTTTCGGCGGAAACAACTTTGTCGTGATCGCGCCCGGCCAGGAAGCTGTCAGCGATCCCGTGGCTTTTTCCGTCCCGGCGCGCACAGCTTTAGCCATCAGTTTCTATCTGCCGGGTCCGGCTCTCCGGGGAACCTTTCATGCCTCGGCTCATCAGACCAGCTACGTTGCAACGGGAGACCTGAGCGGCATCGCGGATCTTCCTCAGGCAAAGCCCATTCGGAGCACCTACGTGCTCACCAATCTCGATGTGCAAGGGACAGCGCTTTTAGGATCGGTGGTTGCGTTCGGAGCCTCGATCACCGAAGGCTACAATTCCACGCCCAATGCCAACCACCGCTGGCCGGATTTTCTGGCGCAGCGTCTCGTGGATGCGGGAATTGCCGTTGGGGTGCTCAACGAAGGGATCAGCGGAAATCGCCTGCTTGTTGACGGTGCCGGAGAGAGTGCCGAGAAGCGCTTTGACCGGGACGTTCTCGCGCAACCGGGCGTGCGATGGGTCATCTTCTCCGACGACCCGATCAATGATCTGGGCTCGACCAAGCCGCCGCCGACAGCGGCGGAGCTGATCGCCGGACTCCAGCAGCTCATCTCTCGTGCCCACGCCGGGCACATTCAGTTCTTCTGTGCGACGCTGACTCCCTATGAAGGAGCGAATTACTGGACTCCTGAGGGTGAAGCTGCCCGCGAGCAGATCAACGACTTCATTCGCGGAGGGCACAACGGCTGCGATGGAATCGTCGACGAGGATACGGCCACGCACGATCCGGCGCACCCCACCCGCTATCTTCCCGCATACGACAGCGGCGATCATTTGCACCCCAACGATGACGGCCTGAAGGCCCTGGCGGGGGCGGTGGATCTAGCGCTGTTTTCTGCGGCTGCGCCGGCAAACAAGCCCGCCGGCGAACCAAAATAGCGCAAAGAAGAACAGCGTAGAGACCACCGGAAACCGTACGAGGATAATGAGGAGATTATGAGCGGGAGCGAAACAAATGGTGGCCGGCGGAACCGCCCTTCTTTTTCGCGCCGCGCCTTCCTTGCGGGGGCAGGCAGCGTCGCCGCTGCTTCGGCCGCGAAACAACCGTTGCAAGCACTGGCGCGCCCCCCGGGTCTCGTCGATCCTGCGATGCAAGCGGCGGCGGCGATGCACTCGGCGGGGGGAGTGCGCTTTCCGGAAGTCTTTGCGCCTGCCGAGCCCTTCGTTCACTCCTCCGAGCGCCCCTATCGCCAAGGGGTGTGCCTGAATGGAGCCTGGCAGTTTCAACCGTGCGTGCTGCCGCAGGGGTTTGCAGAGGGCCACGATCCTGCGCCCTCGCTTCCAACGGTGGAGGCAGACCGTTGGGAGAGGCAGGCCGTCTACGTGCCGTCGCCTTGGAACGTGAACAGCTTCGCCGACCATCAGGGCCAGGGGGGCGATTTCCGCTGCTATCCCAGTTATCCCCAAGCATGGGAAAAAGTGGAGATGGGTTGGCTGCGGAAGAAGGTAAGGATTCCCGCGGCGTGGAAGGGGCGCCGAGTCCTGTTGCATTTTGATGCCGTGGCCGGGAACGCCGAGGTTCTCGTCAATGGCAGGAGCGTTGGAAGCCACTTCGACATCTTTCTTCCCTTTGAATTCGATATCACCAGCGCGGTCTCTTTTGGCAGCTCGAATGAAATCCTGGTGGGCGTGCGCAAGGCTTCGCTCTTCGACAAGGCCGGGCGTTACGGACACCGAACCTATCAAGGAGGATCGTTCTGGGGCCAGCATATCGCCGGTATTTGGCAGGACGTCCATCTTGTCGCGGTCGCCCCGGTGCACGTCGCCGATGTCTTCGTCCAGCCGCAGGCGGCGGCCGGCACGCTTGCTGTCGAAGTGACTTTGCAAAACGACAGCGATGAGGCCGTGGAAGTCCGCCTCGGCGCCCAGGCCTTTCCATGGCTGCCGCGATCGA
Organism: Acidobacteriaceae bacterium; assembly: GCA_036267335.1. Classification (GTDB taxonomy): domain Bacteria; phylum Acidobacteriota; class Terriglobia; order Terriglobales; family Acidobacteriaceae; genus PALSA-350. The sequence goes on along the minus strand of DATAWF010000077.1, from coordinate 25,201 downwards.
CCGCTCCGCGGTTCTCACCGCTCTCGAGCTCGCGTCTGGGCACAAAGGCCGCTCTCACCGCCGATGAGATTCGCGTCCAGGTGCCGGCGCATGGACGCGCGGTTGCGACATTGCAAAGCAAGGTCCAGGGAAGACTGAAGCTCTGGAGCGATACCGATCCCAATCTCTATGGATTGGTGGTCAAAGTCCGGCGCGGCAGTCAAGTGGTCGATAGCAAATACACGCGCTTTGGCTGGCGCCAGATTCAGTTTCAAGGCGCCACGGTCTTATTGAATGGCAAGCCGCTGCTCATGCACGGCGATTCCTGGCATTTTCTCGGTATTCCGCAGATGACCCGCCGCTATGCCTGGGCGTGGTTTACGGCGTTGCACAACGCCGGGCTCAACGCCGTGCGGCTTCATGCTCAGCCTTATCCGCCGTTGTATCTCGATGTCGCGGACGAGATGGGCATTCTGGTGCTCGACGAGACGGCTGCCTGGGCCAGCGACGGCGGCCCAAAACTGGACGATCCGGAGTTCTGGCAGGATTCGGAGCGCCACCTGGCCGATCTCATCCGCCGGGACCGGAACCATCCCAGCATCTATGGGTGGAGTGTATGCAACGAGATGTTGCCGATCGTGACCAGCGTGATGCGCAACCCTCCCGGCATGCTGGACGTGCTCGTCCGCTACTACGGCCTCTGGGCCGGGATCTGCCGGAAGCTCGATCCCACCCGTCCCTGGATCTCGGCCGATGGCGATGAAGACGGCAAGGGGCAGCTCCCAGTCTTCCTCATCCACTACGGCGGCCCGGAGACGATGCAGCGCGCCGTCGATAGCGGAAAGCCTTGGGGCGTGGGAGAGGCGGGAGACGCCTATTACGCAACTCCGCCGCAGGTTGCGGTGACCAATGGAGAGCGCGCGTACGAGTCCTTTGAAGGCCGCATGGAAGGCGTTGCAATCTCCTCCTATCAATCCCTCATGGACCAGAGGAAATACAACGCCACCTACCGCAGCGTCTTCAATCTGGTCTGGTATGGGCTTCAGCCTCTGGCTCTGGGAATGAAAGATCTTTCGAAGCCCCCGGTTTTGGACAACGGTATTTTCTTTTCTGCTCCTGTCGATGGCAAACCAGGTGTGCAGCCTCAGCGGCTCGGTCCTTATTGCACGACGCTGAATCCGGGATACGATCCTTCGCTCAGCCCCTATGAAACCTGGCCCCTTTTTGAGGCCATCCGGGATGCGGCGGCAGAGCCGCCTGTCGCGGGAAAGTGGAGCAAGCCGCCAGAGCCGCCTGCGCCTCAGCCGCCGCCCGCGATCCAGCCCGTCGCGGCCTCCGCGGTCGCCGTGCTCGCTGCCGAAGGCAGCACGCTCCAAGCTGCTCTCGAAAGTGTAGGACTCCCGCGAATAAGCCCAGCCGTGGCCAGTATGCCTCAGCTTCTTTTCCTCGACGGTGCGCGCCCGCCTACCGCCGACGCTCATGCCCGCATGGACAACGTCCTGCAGAGTGGGGGAACGGTCGTGGTCTGGGGCGGCGATTTGAGTACAGCCGCCGCACTCAACGCGCTGTTGCCTTCGCCTTTGGAAATCACCAGCCGGACCGCATCGTCGCTGCTCCCTGGGAAAGCGTCGGCCATCAACTATGGATTGCAGCCGGACAATCTCTACTTCTGCGATCAGAGGCCGCCGGAGATTACGACGACCGGGCTGGGAGGGCCGCTGATCGAGAAAAGCACAGTTTTGCTCGAAGACTGCAACACCGATTGGCTCAAATGGAACAACCAGCCTGAGTACGCGAAGACGGCGATGGTGCTCCGCTCCGAAAGGGAAGCCAAGCCCTCCGGCGTGGTTCTGGCTGAGGTTCGCGTAGGCCCGGGGCGCATCGTTCTGACGACGCTCTCTCTTGCTCCGCGCACTATCAAGGCCGAGCGAGTCGATCGCACGGTGCTGGCCAATCTCGGCCTTGCCCTTCAAGCGGGAATGGATTCGGGCAAGCCGCTGCTCAAGACCGGCGTCCTGGTCCGAGCCCTGGCTTGTGGCTTCTTCCCCAGCCAGAGCCCGAAGATTCATCCTGAGACCGCGCCCGCCAATTCTTTCCGTGCCGGCGCCGCTCTTAGCGGCAAAACATGGCAGCCGGTCTTCGAGGAAGATGGCGACTTCGAGCTTACCCGTCTCCATCTCTCCGGCTCCGCCGAAAATGCGGAGGCCTATTTCAGCTTCTGGGTCAATAGTCCGCGATCTCTCGTGGACCTGCTGCTGGAGCCGAATTTGCCGAAGGTCGATTTGGAAGTCATGCAGCGGGGGCCGGTCCAGGCATGGCTCAATGGCCAGATCGTCGTCGACAAAACCGGACCTGATGCAGCCGCGACCGCTCAGGGGCTCAAGCTCGAAGCCGGTTGGAATCATTTTCTGTTGCGGATCGTTCATGCCAATGGCCGCGGGCAATTCAGCGCGCGCTTCACCTCCAATCAGCCGGAATTTTTGACCGAAATCGATTCAGCCCTGGAGCCGCCATAATCTCCGGCACTTGTTTTTCGAACAGAGGAACAACCACGATGCAGCATCTTCGAAATGTGCGCCCCAGTTTTGCGCGATCGCTTGCTACGAGATCCTTGTGGCTCGGTCTCGTCTCTTCCATCGGTATGCTTCCTGTTGCGGCGCAAACCGTCCATCTCTTTGCCGGAAATTACCAGGATCATTGGACGCGCGTCGCGATTCCTCCCGATCATCCGGTCAGCAATATTGCCCAGTGGCATGTCGATTCCGCAAAGGGCCGGATCATTTGCGATGGAAATGGCGGCCACGAATGGCTCCGCTTCAACCAGGAGCTCAAGAACTTCACCTTCCATGTGAAATGGCGCTTCACCAAGCTTGAAGGAAAGCACTCCTACAACAGCGGAGTCTTTTTCCGGAGCAATGCCGACGGCAGCATCTGGTACCAGGCGCAGACCGCTCTCGATGGAGGCTATATCTTCGGCGCGGCGCCCGTCGACGGAAAGCTCACCTCCTTCAACGAGCATAAAAACATGACGGAGAACCGCATCAAGCCCCCCGGCGAATGGAACACCTATGACATTCGTTGCGTGAACCAGACGTGCACGCTCTCCGTGAACGGCGCGGTGACCAGCACCGTCCACGACGTGGTCGATCACGGATACATCGGGCTGGAGTCGGAGGGGTATCGGATCGAGTTCAAGGATCTCAAGGTGCGCCAGCTCCCATGAAGGCTCTCACCCGCCGTGTATTCATGTTTCTATGCGGGAGCAGCATTGCGGCTTTTTCTACTCGCGGTCGAAGCTTTGCAGCGGCAAAAGCTTTGCTCCCAGGGGCTGGTTCCGGCGACGATCCGGAACGCTGTGCCGCCAGTTCTCAGTGGACCGAGAATTGGGAATACGGAATGGTGACCGGCAACGGCCGCATGGGAGCGGTGGTCTATGGCCGGCCTGAATCTCCGATCGTCATCGTCAACCAAAACCGCCTTTATACCGCGGAATACGATCCGGCGGGAATCGGTCCGGCAAACACAGCGCGATTCGTTCCTCAGATTCGGGACCTTGTCCGCAATCAGGGTTATGGAGCGGCGCTGGATTTCGCCTACCAGAAGGCCAAGGAGAATGGCCTCGCTCCGGAGGAGTCGATTGATTTTCATCCCGGCTTCTTTTTGAACTGCAATCTCGCCGGCGCCGGCCAGCCGGCGGAATATCGTCGCCTGGAAAACTTCGAGACCGGAGAGGTCGTTACGAGCTGGCGCGGCTCCGCAGGCAGCTTTCGCACCAGGGTCTTTGTCTCGCGCGCCGACGACGTGGTGGTGATGTCGATCGCCGGACCGGGTCCAGGCCTGCTCTCCTGCAGTCTGGAGATCGCGGACATCACCAACCGGCTGATCGACTCTTCTCCTCAGCAGGGCAGCGATTGGATCGGGGTGCACAATCTCTACCGGCCCGGCAATGGCGGATATGACGGCGCAGTCCGCGTGGCTGCCTCCGGAGGCAGCGCCCACATCGAGAATGGCCATGTCGAGGTGAGGGACGCAAACGAAGTGCTGCTGCTCATGCGCATCGAGCGGTATCGTCCGCCGCAGAAGGGAACTCTCGACGCGGTGATTGCAAAACTCTCCGCGGTCGACGCTGACTACGAGCGGCTGCTTGCGCCTCATGTCCAAATTCATGGGGGAATTTTCAAGCGAGTGGAGCTTGACCTGGGCGGCGGCGCCGACCGCAAATTGACCACCGATGAGTTGCTGGATCGCGCGGCTACGGAAAAGACGCTGTCCACGGCGCTGATGGAAAAGATCTACGATGCATGCCGCTATGTGATTCTTTGCTCCAGCGGTGATTTGCCTCCGAACCTGCAAGGCATCTGGACCGGAACCTGGACGCCGCCATGGCATAGCGACTACAGTGCCGACGCGAATTTGCAGCTGGCCATCGACTCGACGTGCAGTGCGAACATGCCGGAGCTCCTGAACGGATTCTTTGATCTGGTCGAGGCAGGCGTTCCTTCCTGGCAGGAGGGAGCAAACAAGCTTGCCGGTTGCCGGGGCATTCTTTATCCGGCGCGCATGCAAGATCAGGGAACCTACTTCCAGCAGAACCACGACTGGCCGTGGTTCAACCAGATTCCCATCGCCGGCTGGCTGGGCCACTATTTCTATGACTATTACCGCTACACCGGCGATCGGGCATTTCTCGAACGGCGTGCCATCCCTTATCTGAAAGAATGCGCGCTGTTTTACGAAGACTGGTATGGAACCGGCCCCGATGGCCGTTTGCGTGCGACTCCTTCGTTTTCCTACGAGTGCGCGTGGTGCGATAACGCAACGATTGAGTGCGCGGTGGTGCGCGAAGTGCTCACCAATCTGATTGAGGGCTGCGAGACGCTCGGGATCGAAAAGGAAGGCGTGGCTCGCTGGAAGGCGCTCTTGGCGAAGGTTCCGCGCTACATGATCAACACACCGCAGACGACCGGCGGCCCTCTTCCCCATTACAAAGGCATGGATGGCAATGGAACCGTCGAAGCCCCCGATGGGACGCTCAAGGAATTTATCGAAGCAAACATGGTCGAGTATCCGAACCACCGCCACCTGTCTTCGCTCTACCCGTTGTTCGTGAGCTACGAGTTCACGCCGGAGGAGACACCCGAATTATGGAAGGCGGCGGAGCTCTGGTACGAGCGCAAGACCAGCTCGGTTCGTGAAACGGAATCGCACTACCGCATGCAGTCGTCGCTTTGCGCGGCGAGGTTGGGACGCGGCAACGACATCTGGAAGTTTCTGACGGCGATGGCAGCGAATGGCGTCTTCCATACCAGCCTGGTGCCTTCACACTACGACCACCACCGGGTTTTCAACGTGGATGCCAGCGGGGGAATTCCTGCGGTGATCGACAACTGCCTGGTTTTCTCGCTTCCGGGCCAGCTCGATTTGCTGCCGGCGCTTCCCGCTGCGATTCCGGTTGGAAGCATTCAGGGCATCCTCGCCCGTGGACAGATCACCATTCATCGGCTGGCCTGGGACATGAAGTCACGAACGGTTGCGGTGGAGCTGACCTCGAGTATTGAACAAAAAATCAACATCGGACTGCCTCCAGATTTCGTTGATGGAGTGCTTGCCTTGAACGGCAAACGGCAACCGATCGTGCGCCCCGAAATGGGGAAGCATCTGAGCACGGTGACGTTGAGGAAGGGCAGGACGATGCTTCAAGTGCAAGAGAAGCGTGGCTAACTCAAGGGCCTGCTCGCCCTAATAGGGTGAACAGGCCTAGGCCGCGGGAGCAGCTTTTTTTCGCGCGTTCTTTTTCGAGAACACGCTTTATCTGCGCGGCTTACAGAGAACGACGCGGGAGTTACGATGCGTGCAGCCATTCTCCATTTGCCGCAGAGATGGGTTCCCACGGCGTGAAGAATCCGGGCTTTGAGATGGCTGGGCTGCGAGATCGCCATCGCGAGACGCAGCGCAAATCGATACGGCACGTTTAATTGCTGGAGACTGAAAATGATCCTGAAAGTACGCACTCCTTCCTGGTATTTCTGCCTGTCCTTTTTCCTTTCCGGTCTCGCTTGCTGCCTCGCGCTGGCGCAACAGCCCGCGCAGAAGCCGGAGCAGGGAAGCCCGAAATATCTCGATCCCCAGGCGCCGATTGAACAGCGCGTCGACGATTTGCTCTCTCGTATGACGGTCGAGGAGAAGGTGAGCCAGATCTCAGACGATTGGGGTTCGGCAAGCATTCCCCGGCTCAAGGTTCCCTCCCTGTTGAAAGACGAGGCCCTGCATGGTCAGTCCTACTCGACCGGCGCGACGATCTTTCCCATGCCGATCGCCATGGGCGCGACGTTCGATACCAATCTGGTCGGCGAGGTCGCCAAACAGACCGCCATCGAGGGCAAGGCCGCTCATCTTCTTTCCGCCTGGACTCCTGTCATCAACCTAGCTCGGGACGTTCGTTGGGGAAGAACCGAGGAAACTTTCGGAGAGTCGCCCTATCTGGTCAGCCGCATGGGCGTGGCATGGATCGACGGCTACCAAGGGGAGGGATTGATCGCCATTCCCAAGCACTACGCCGTTCATGGAGATTCGTTAGGCGGCCGCGACAGCAACGATATAGGGCTTTCCGACCGCACGATGCGGCAGATCTTTCTGCCTCCATTCCGCGCCGCCATTGAGGAAGCGCACGCGGGCGGCATCATGGCGGCATATAGCTCGTGGCAAGGGGTTCCCGACAATATCTCGAAGATTCTGCTGCAGCAGATTCTGCGCGAAGAGTGGGAGTTCAAAGGCTATGTGGTCTCCGATTGCGGCGCGCTCGAAAACCTGGTCATCAAGCAGGGAATTGTCGCGAATGACGAGCAGGCCGCCGCTGCCGGTATCGTTGCCGGCGTGAACATGAACTGCGGCACAACCTATAAGAAATGGGGAGCGAAGGCAGTCGCCGACGGCCTGGTCACCGAGGCGCAACTGGACAAAGTTGTGCGCCCGATCTTGGAGGCGAAGTTCCGGCTTGGCCTTTTCGAACATCCGCTGCCCGACAAGATGGTATGGGACAAGCTGCCGGAATACGATCAGCCTCCCGCTCGCGCCCTGGCCCGCCAGGTGGAAGTGGAAGGCGCTGTGCTCCTGAAGAATGACAATGCGATCCTTCCTTTGAAGAAAGATATTGGAACGATCGCGGTCATCGGTCCGAATGCCGATGTCGCTCAGACCGGCGACTACTCGGCGAAGCGTTCTCCAGGCCAATTGATCACGGTGCTCGCGGGCATTCGCTCCCATGTTGGCCCGAACACTCACGTGGTCTATGCCCCGGGCCTCGCGACGCCCGGATCGAAGGACACATCCAAATTTGCCGATGCTGTCGCCGCGGCCAAGGGAGCGAATGTCGCCGTCGTTGTGGTTGGAGACAACTCGAATGGCGGCCGCGGGAACCCGGCAACCAGCGGCGAGGGAAGAGACGGCGCGACTCTTGAATTGCCTGGCGCCCAAAGTGACCTGGTGAAAGCCATTGCGGCTACCGGAACTCCAGTGGTGCTGGTCGTGGTCAACGGCAAGCCATTCGTGCTGGGCTGGGAAGCGGAACACCTGCCCGCAATCCTGGTGACCTGGTATCCGGGGGAGGAAGGCGGAGACGCGACGGCCGACTTGCTCTTCGGGGACAGCAATCCGTCCGGCCATTTGCCTTTGACCTGGCCGCGCTCCCCGGGACAGCTTCCTCTTAATTACGATTACCTGCCGTCAGGCCGGGGTTACGACTACTACGACATGCCGTTTTCCCCACAATGGCGTTTCGGATTCGGGTTGAGCTACACGCAATTCCAGTATTCGAACTTGCACATTGAGCCCAAGAGCGGCGATCCCGGATTCGTGACTGTTTCGGCGGATGTCGAGAACACAGGCGCCCGCGACGGAGACGTTGTCAGCCAGCTCTATATCACGGAGCCCATTGCGTCGGTGCTTACTCCGGTTATTGAATTGGAAGGGGTCCAGCGTATCTCCCTGAAGGCTGGAGAAACCAAGACAGTCACCTTCGACCTTACGCCTTATCAGCTTTCGCTCCTGGATGCCGATATGGTGCGGCGCGTCGAGCCCGGCCAGTTCCGGATCCATGTCGGCGATGTTTCGCCCGATGTGCCGAAAGGCGTGGTCGACAATCGACAGACCAAGATCGGATTTTCCGACCCCGCGGAAGGCGTTTCAGGGGCTTTCGCGGAGCCCAAGGACTACCACGCGAACTTTGTGTACAGTCTGAGCGCGCCGCAAGCAGTTCGCAATGGCCGGTCATTTCCGGTTACGGTAACGGTGCGCAATGCGGGCAACCTGACGGACGTGACGGAAGCGAAGCTATATAGTGGAGCGCAGCTCGACTCCAAACAAATCGATACATGGAGCTTTGAGGTTAAGCCGGGGGAAACCAAGTCGCACACCTTTGAGCCTGCGTTGACTGAGAGCGGCGTATTGGCGGTCGTAGCCGGTTCGCAGATGGTGTCAAAAAGGATTCTTGTCCAAGGTGGGCCGGCCGCGGGAAAGGCCCCACAGCACAAACCCTGAGCGTTGGCAGGGAAAGGAAGATGTCAGTGATTGCGATTTCGTTGAGAATCCGTTTTCTGCTTTCGTTGCTCGTCTTGTTCAGCGTATGTGCCGCCCCGGCATTTGCCGCGGCCGGCAGCCGGCGCCACAGTCCCAAGGAAGTTCTGCTGGTATACAACGCGAACAGCCCGGTTTCGAAAGCCATCGCCGATTACTATGCGCAGAAGCGCGGTGTTCATAACGTGATCGCAATCCATTGCATCGACTCTTCGGTGAGCCGGGACAATGAAACCATCCCTCTGGCTGATTTCAACTCTGAGATTGCCACGCCGATCCAGAGCTATCTCGCTCATCATAAGCAGATCAACTTTATCGTTTTGACCAGGGGAGTTCCCATCCGGATCGAGGGCGGCCTGACCGGCTCGAAGGACGAACATAGCACCGGGAATCTCCATCCCTCCGTCGATAGTTATCTCGCTGCGATCGATTACCCCACCATTCCCGGAGCGGTCAAGATCAGCATTACCGGCTCCGGCGCCACCGGATTCGGCTGGCTCAATCGCTATTGGAAGGCCACCGTGCCTTTCAGCCATGCAGCTTTCGGCGGCTACCTGGTCACGCGTCTCGACGGTTATACCCAGGCGGACGCCATTGCCTTGGTAGATCGTGCCATTGAGGCCGAGAGTGGGTCGCTCAAGGGAACCGTGTTGCTGGATGTCCAGCCGGATTTCGGAATCAAAGACAAAGCCGACCAGCCCGCCCCGGTCACCGGAACGATTTACAGAGAATCGGAATGGGGGACCTGGAACGCGGACATGGTGAAGGCCTCAGAGCTCCTGCAATCTGCCTCGATTCCGGTGGAGTTGGATATGAACCAGGCTTTCGTGGGTGACCGGACCGATCTGCTGGGATACTTTTCCTGGGGCAGCAATGACTCGCATTACCAGAAGGCTGCCTATGAATCTCTGCGGTTTGTCCCCGGCTCCATCGGCGACACCGCCGTCTCGACCAGTGCGCGAACCTTTTTCCCGACGAATCGGGGGCAGTCGATGATCGCCGATTTGATTAGCCACGGGATCACAGGGGTCAAAGGCTACACCAATGAGCCCGAATTGCAGGGAATTGCATCTCCCTCTGTTACTTTAGATCGCTATTTCTCCGGGTTCAATCTGGCGGAAAGCCTCTATGCGGGCTCCCGTTTCGTAGGCTGGGAAGATGTGGTGCTAGGTGACCCTCTCTGCTGTTCCACCTCGAAGCTCATCCGGCAACCCGGCCCGCGAGGCTCCGCGGCGAGGAATGCCAACCCTTAGAGCATGGCCTTTCGGCAAGTTTCAATTTTTTTTTCGATTCAACCTTCCATATCGCGCGCCTTGGGAGCATAATCGCCGATAGATAGACGTCCTTGGTACGGTCCCCGACTCTCAGAACCCCTGCTGGGAGGTGCGTATGGTTTCGAGATGCCTCAATCCGGAGTGCCGCGAGGAACTCCGGTATCTGCGCCACGGCCGCGTGGTGCGAGTGGTTCGTGGCAATCACGAGCAGATCTTGGTCGAGCATTACTGGCTTTGTGGTTCCTGCTTTAAGGAATACGACTTCCGCTTTTTCGGCGATGGCCAGGTCGCGTTGGCGCGAAGACCGCAGTCCGTTCCCCAAAAAGCAGTTCGTGCTTTGACTCTGGTCGCCTGATTTCGCCGGAGTTTTCCTCACGCGTACCCTGTTCTTCACAGTGGCCTGCCGGTGCCGCGGCTTCGTTAAAATGAACTCACCGCCATGGCAGAGTTCACCCACCTACACTTGCATACCGACTACTCTTTGCTGGATGGCGCCTGCGACGTCGACAAGCTGGTCGCCCACGTGGAGAACGTGGGCCAGAAGGCTGTCGCGATCACCGACCACGGAAATATCTATGGTGCGGTGCATTTTTTCAATGCGGCTAAAGAGCGCGGCATCAAGCCGATTCTCGGATGCGAGCTGTACATCTGCCGCCAGGAAGACCATCGCGCTGCCCCCGAAGGCGACAAGGAGAGCAAAGGGTACAACCACCTTTTGGTTCTGGCGGAAGACGAGGAAGGCTATCGCAACCTGGTCCGCATCACCTCCGAGGCGTCGCTTCATGGCTTCTACCGCAAGCCGCGGGTTAGCAAGAAGTATTTGGCGGAGCACTCCAAGGGCCTGATCGGATTTTCGGGGTGCCTGGCTGGCGAGCTCTGTGAAAACCTGATGGCGGGGCGCTATGAGGCGGCTCGCGCCACGGCCAGCCAGTATCAGGACATCTTCGGACGCGGCAACTTCTTCTTGGAGATTCAGGACCAGGGCCTGGAACTCGAAAAGAAGATCCACGCCGACCTCTTTCGTCTGGAGAGCGATCTCGACATTCCGCTGGTGGCTACCAACGACAGCCACTATCTTTGCGAAGACGACCATCACGCGCACGAGGTTCTTCTGTGCGTGCAGACCGCCGGATCGATCCACGATCCCAAGCGGTTCAAATTCGATAGCGACCAGTTTTTCGTGAAGAGCGCGGACGAGATGGAGCGGGTCTTCTCCCACGCTCCTCAGGTAGTGAGCCGCACAATGCAATTTGCCGAACGCTGCGCGCTCAAGCTCAACAAGGTCCAGAATCCCTTTCCCGAGTTCGCCGTGCCGCCGGGGCACACCATCGATAGCTACTTCACCGAGGTCTGCCGCGCCGGATTCCGCAAGCGGATGGAGACATCGGTTCGCTACCTCGCCCAGCGCGGCTTGCAGCGCCGGCCCGATTCCGAATACGTGGCGCGCCTGGAACGGGAGATCGACTGTATCAAGCAAATGAAGTATGCCGGATATTTTCTGATTGTTTGGGATTTCATCCGGTATGCCCGCGAGCAGAAGATTCCAGTGGGCCCCGGCCGCGGTTCGGCTGCTGGTTCGCTGGTCTCCTATGCCATGGAGATCACCGATATCGATCCGTTGCAGAATGAGCTGCTCTTCGAGCGCTTTCTGAACCCGGAGCGGGTTTCGATGCCCGATATCGATATCGATTTCTGCATGAACCGCCGCGGCAAGGTGATTGAGTACGTCACCGCCAAATACGGCCGGGAGCAGGTCGCCCAGATCATCACGTTCAATACGATGGCCGCACGCGCTGCGATCAAAGACGTAGGACGTGCACTCGATCTTCCCTACGGCGAGGTGGATCGCATCGCGAAGATGATTCCGGCCACCATTGGGGTGACCATTGAAAAAGCTTTGGAGGAATCGCCTCCGCTGCGGGAGGTCTACGACCGCGAGAAGCCGATCAGGGAACTGGTGGATACCGCCAGAAAGTTAGAAGGATTGGTGCGCGGCGCGGGAGTTCACGCCGCCGGCGTGGTCATCGCTCCCCAACCTTTAACGGAACTGGTGCCTCTCAGCCGCAGCAAGAACGATGAAATCGTAACCGCTTACGACATGAAGGCGGTCGAGAAGATGGGTCTGCTCAAGATGGATTTTCTTGGGCTGACTACGCTGACGGTCATCGACGACGCACTGACTCTCATCCGCCGGAACCGCGGCGTCGAAGTCGAGATGGCGCAAGTTCCCCTGGACGACGCCGAGACGTATGAACGGGTTTTCCATCGGGCGCTCACGTCCGGAGTCTTCCAGTTCGAATCCGGCGGCATGCGCGACGTTCTGCGCCGTTACAAGCCCACAACGGTCGAGGATCTCACCGCGCTCAACGCGCTCTACCGCCCCGGGCCGATCCAGGGTGGCATGATCGACGACTTCATCGAGCGCAAGTGGGGCAGAAGGGAAGTGAGCTACGAGCTTCCTGAACTGGAGCCCCTGCTCAAGGAGACGCTGGGGGTCATTGTTTATCAGGAACAGGTAATGCAGATCGCCAACGTTCTCGCCGGCTATTCGCTGGGCGAAGCGGACCTGCTGCGCCGGGCCATGGGCAAGAAGGATCCCAAGGAGATGGCCAGCCAGCGCACCCGCTTTGTGGAAGGCGCGGTCAAACGCCGTCATCCTAAGGAAACCGTGGTTCGCATCTTCGATCTCATGGAGCAGTTCGCGGGATATGGCTTCAATAAGTCCCACGCCGCGGCCTATGCTCTCCTCGCCTATCACACCGCCTATCTCAAGACTCACTATCCGGTGGAGTTCATGGCCGCGCTGCTCACCTCCGAGACATCCAAGCCGGAGAACGTGGTCAAGTACATCAAAGAATGCCGGGAGATGGGGATCGCCGTCGATCCGCCGGATGTGCAGGTCTCCCAAGCCGACTTTACTCCCCACGGAGATGCGATCCGTTTCGGGTTGGCGGCGATCAAAAATGTAGGAAGGAACGCGATCGAGTCGATTCTCGCGGCGCGGGACGAACAGGCCCGCGGGTTCGCGTCATTTTGGGAGTTTTGCCAGAAAGTCGACCTCCGCCTTCTCAACAAGCGAGTGCTTGAGTCGCTCATCAAGAGCGGGGCCGCGGATGCCTTCGGCTCCCGTGCGCAGCTCATGGCTGCTGTCGATAAAGCGATGGAGCGTGCGCAGAAAACGCTGCGGGATCTCGCCGCTGGGCAGCATGGGCTCTTTGCCGGTCTGGCGGGAGTTTTTGAAGGCCATTCCGAACATAGCGTGGCCGATGCGCTGCCCAGCGTTGCGGATTGGGATGAGAACCAGCGGCTGCAGTCGGAAAAAGAGGTTCTAGGCTTCTTCGTCTCCGGTCATCCTCTCGACAAATATGCCGAGAAGCTGCGCAACCTGAATGTGGTTGACACGACCGCGGCCTCGGAGATGAAACCGCCGCCCTCTTCCGGCCGCCGCCGCGGAGAGACGGAAGGCCTGATTGCCATTGCCGGTGTCATCGTCGGCTTGAAAGTAGGCAAATCCAAGCGCTCCGGTGAAATGTACGCGCAGGCTTCGCTCGAAGACACTGTAGGCAAGATCGATCTGATTTGCTTTTCCAAAGATTACGCGCGCCTGGCAGAGAGCCTGAAGATCGAAGTGCCGGTCCTGATCAAAGGCTCGCTTCGCGCCGATGACGATGAATCCGCGCCCAAGATTTCCGTCGTAAGCATTCAGGCGCTCGAAGATGTGAAAATTCGCCTCCCGCAAAACGTCAGGATTCGTGTCACGCTGGACCGCGCGAGCGACACCACTTTGGGATCGCTGCGCGAGATGATTGTGAACTCGCCCGGACCCGGCCGCTTGATGATCGACCTCGAAAGCCAAGGGGAGTACTGCGTGATGCTCGAGCCGGAGGGCTTTTCCGTGGCTGCGGACCGCGGCTTCATCGAGCGCGCCGAAGAGCTGCTTGGCCGGGGCGCGGTCCAGGCCTTCGAATAGCGCCGCTGCCGTTCGTGCTTCGCGCGGCGCAAGGCACCTTATCCCGGAAAAGGAAGAGCTGCTTTCCCGCTCTATTTGTCTACGACTCTGCCAATCCATACAATTGACCGAAGCGGTAAGCAGAAACGGATGGATCGTTTCTCTTCCCGGTCGGGAAGATGGATCGAGAGAGAGCGTCTGACGAACACAATGCAACGAATCCCATGACCGACCAGCCAGCGGCAAATTCTGAACATGGACACGGGGAGGCGGAGAGTGCGACGGCCGCGTGGATCAAGACCGAGCTTGCCCGTCATCCGCAGCGGCCCTACCCGATGGAACTGATTCAGCGCATTTTTACCGACTTTTCGGAGATCCACGGAGACCGGGCCTTTGGCGACGATCCTGCCATGGCCTGCGGTATGGCACGCTTCCACGGCGAAGAGGTGATGGCAATCGGCAATCTGAAAGGGCGTTCGACGAAAGAAAAGGTCCGCCGCAATTTCGGAATGCCGAACCCCGAGGGCTATCGCAAGTCCCTGCGGGCGATGAAGATCGCGGAAAAGTTCGGGCGACCCATTTTTACGTTCATCGACCTCACCGGCGCCAATCCCGGATTGGCCGCCGAGGAACGAGGCCAAGCCGAGGCCATCGCCCGAAACCTGCGCGAAATGGTCCGCCTGCGGGTCCCGACGATTGCCACGATCACAGGCGAGGGTGGCTCCGGGGGCGCATTGGCCTTGGCGGTCGCCGATCGCGTGCTCATGTTGGAAAATGCGACTTACTCCGTGATTGCTCCGGAGGCTTGCGGATCGATCATGTGGCGGGATGCGAGCAAGCGGGCACGTGCCGCGGAGGCCCTCAAGATCACCTCCGAGGATGTAAGTCGCATGGGCTGCGTCGACGACATTGTTCCCGAGCCGCTGGGCGGCGCCCACCTGGATCCGCAGGGAGCCGCGGCCCTGCTCGATGCCAAGCTGCTGTGGCATTTGGGAGAGTTGCGCTCCATGCCGCTGGCCGAGATGATCTCCCGCCGCCAAGCCAAGTTTCGGAACATCGCCCAGTTCTATACGACCTAAGCCGCGGCGGAGCATATTTCCACGCTCGCGCCGGCACGATCGAATCGCGTTTCGTCGAGGGGAAGCATTGAGAACGCCGATAGGGGATTTCCGGCGCGATTGGGAAGCGGTTTTCACTGGATTTTACGAGCCGCGATCTCTGGATCTCCGCCGGCAGCATTGCGAAGGAATTCGATGAGAGATCCCAATGCTCCCGACCGCGTTCGATCGTTTGCGTTCTTTGTAATCGCCGCGCTCTATTTCTTCTTCGCCCAAATCGTCGCCGGGCGCGCCGCTAACGGATTGGTTTCCGGCGAGTGGTATCTCTTGGTGGAGCGCGGGATGCTGCTCTTTCTTCTGGTTGTCGGCTATGGCGCCATGGGCCGCGCCTTTCAAGGCCAACGCCGTCCGATCGAAGCCATGGGCCTCGTCTTTCGGCCGGGCTGGAGACGTGAATTCGGCCGCGGCGCAGCCCTCGGCTGGGGCATGCTCATCGTCAGCATTTTTCCCATGGTGCTTGCTGGCGGCCTCATTGTCACCATTTGGACGAATCCGCGCCAATGGCTGCTCTTGTTCCTGGATTTGTTCGTGCTGGCCATCGCATCGCTCGCAGAGGAGGTGGCCTTTCGCGGCTATCCCTTTCAGCGGCTGATCGAGTCGATCGGTCCGTTTCTCGCCACGCTCCTTCTCTCCGCCATTTTTGGAGCTGTTCATCTTTCCAACCCGAGCGCCAGTGCGGCCAGCATCACGATTACCGTCTTTGCCGGATGGCTGCTTTCGATCGCCTATCTCCGGACTCGCGCTCTCTGGTTCTCTTGGGGATGGCACTTCGCGTGGAATGTCAGCATGGGTGTGATCTTCGGGCTGCCGATCAGCGGCCTCACGCGCTTTTCGCCCGTGGTGCAGAGCAATACCGTTGGACCGGTCTGGCTGACCGGGGGAAACTACGGTCCGGAAGGAAGCATCATCGCCGCTATCGTTCTTCTAGCCGGGCTTGTCGTTGTCTCTGTCCTCACGCGTCGCGATGCGCCCGAGCCCGCACAGCCGGCCGTCCCGCTCGCTGGCGGGGCGGTCGAGACCGTTTCTTCTTTCTCCCCTGGTGAGCAAGCGGAGTCACTGCCGCTGCGGCGCCCCACCCAGCAGTGGGAAGAGAATTCCCATCCGTTAACCAGCGGCGCCGGTCCAGAAAATCCCCCTCCAGCCCCGGAAACGAAGATTTCCGCGAGCCACTCGCAAGAGTCTCCTGCCTCGCCGCCGGCGGACGGTCTATCGCCCGCTTCCGGAACAGAGGACGCGCACCCTCTCGTTTGAAAGAAAAAGCGAGCCTCTGTTGCCTGGCGTGAGGCAACGAAGCTTTGGTCTCCCCAAACTGGCTTTTGCCGCCCACAGAGAGATTCCTTGCAATGCGTTTCAATACGAGGGATGATTCTGCGCACAGTGCTGTTTCTCCTTGGGCCGGAACCTGCGCGCTGACATGCCACCACGGCAACGCCTTTCCAAATCCTGCTGGGGGAAACGGTGCAGAGACGAGGGCTGTATGCTCAGGTTCGCAGCGAAACCTATCCCTCGATTGCGCAGTTGTTGTAGCCTGCGCAGCTATCCAAAGCTTCCCAGAGATTCTCGGATTGCTCGCGGCATCGGTCACGCCGGGCTGCTCAAGTGGGGCATCTTCGCCGGAATTGTCATGGCGCCGGTATGGTGCGCCGGTCAGGTCTTTACCGTAGGAGCGCCTCCTCCGGGATCGGCGATGGGCAATCTGGCAACAGTCCATCCCACTTCGGTTCCACTGCAAAAGTCCCCGATGACAACTCAGACCAAGGAGGAGATGATTCGGCTCTTCCAATCGGAACAAGCCTTCGCGGTTCGTCCTCTCCCTTTGGGGACTCATGGACTTGGGCTCCACGCCAACGGCATGCTCGATCCCAGCGGGCCTGCCTATGCACAAGAGCTCGAGAGAGACGGCATTTCGAGCAAGCCCGGAGACCGGGTGATGATCTCGAAATTCGAGATCAAGCAGGATCGGATCGTCTTCGAATTCAATGGTGGTCCCGACAAGCATCATCGAATTCTTCAGCATATCGAAATCGGCGACAGCGGCATGCCCCTCGCTCCGGATGACGGCCAGCTTCCGATCGGATCGCGGTTTACGCTGCTTTTCGACAAATTCGTTCCGGAGATGGACGCCGCCCAGTTGCGCAACCTCATCTCACCGATTCTCGACTTTTCTTTGAAGACTCCCGATCAGGCCTTTGCCGACACCCTTCCTCCAAAATTGAAGGGCGCAATTTTGGATCATCAGATTCTCGTCGGCATGAACCGGGACATGGTGATTCATGCAGTGGGCCGTCCCGATAGAAAAGTCCGTGAGATGGAAGGTGACGCCCCGATCGAGATTTGGATTTATGGCCAGCCACCGCATGAGGTCCAGTTTGTCAGGTTCCATGGCAACCGCGTGGTGCGCCTTGAGATTGCCGATATCGGGCAGCCGTTGGTGGTTCGCGATCAGGATGAGACTGGCGGATACGATTCAGGCGAGTTTGTCCATGAGGTGCGGCTAGGGGATGCTCCGAGCGTCGATTCGAACCAGGAACAGGCTCCGGCCGCGGCCCCCACTCTGCGCAAGCCCGGCGAGGCCCTTCCCGATGTCACCGACCAGCAGCAGCAGCTCAAGAAGGTGCAGTTTCCAAAAGATAGCGAGCCTCCGGAGATCCCAGCTCCGCCGGGCCAAGACTCTGATAACCTGCCCCCGGCTGGGAATCCACCCACGATTGCGCCGCCAACCCCGACCTCTCATTCGTCCGGCAGCGCCGCCCCAGCCCCGGCCGCTCCTCCCTCTGTGGACGCGGGCTCGGACACGCCGAACTGAGGGCCACGTGGCCGGCGTCGTGTAAACTAAGAGGAAAGCGAGACTGCGTCTTTCCGATCGTCCCTTTGCGTAGGGCAGGCTGAGTTTAGAGCAGAATCAGCATAGATATACCCGGCGGAATGTCTGGGAAGTTGGATTTTTCTTGATAAAAAATCCAGCCTGGCATCTACCCCGCTGGGTACAGTTGTGCTGATTCTGCTCTAGCCGCTCCGAGGGGACACCCAAGAGGCATCCAGAGGCGTTCACAGGGCAATAGGTTCCTGCCAGGAGCGTGATCCCTGCTCGTCCATGAAGTCCCGCGAATGAAGGAGCGAATCGTCCGATGGCTAAGATCGCCAAGACTGCAGACCGTGCCAAGATGATGGACACGGCCAAAAGCACCGACTGTCCCAAGTGCAACAAGCCCACGCGCATCGTGAAGAGAGTCAAAGACCGGGAGCGTGGGATTCCGGGCGGCGTTTATATTTCCTGTTCGGCCTGCGATTTTTACGAAAAACTTTAGCGGCAATTCCTGATTTCCGCTGGCGCAAAAAGGGCCGCTCGCGGGCTAAAGCATTTTCGGAAATGGTGTAGACCGAAGCCACAGATGCCGGGTAGATTTTTCCTCAAGAACAATCTGCCTTCTGGGAATCTCAAAGGTTTTTCCGAAAATGGCATAGAAACCTGGCGGCGCCTTGCAGCTCAGATGGTCATTCTCCAGCTAGCTCGCCGGGCGCCTTTTTTATCGACCGGTTTCTGAGGCTGCCGACATCTCGTCGAGGATCGCCTGTGCGGCTTGTGCGGGTGCCGCGGCGCGAGTGATCGGCCGGCCGACCACGAGATAGCTTGCCCCTGCCGCAATCGCCGCACCTGGAGTAGCCACGCGCATTTGATCCCCAATGGCCGCGCCCGCCGGCCGGATGCCGGGCGTTACCAGCAGCGGATGGCTGCCAACCATGCCCCGCAGGTTTGCGACCTCTTCCGCAGAGCAGACCAGTCCCCCAACCCCGCAGTCGATTGCCATGCCCGCAAGCCGTGCCGCCTGTTCAGCCGGTGTCGCAAAGACCCCCGAGGCTTCAAGCTCATTCTGGTCGAGGCTGGTGAGAACCGTCACCGCCAGCACAATCGGAGAGTTCGCCTCCTGCCCTGCTCCTTCAACAGCCGCTTGGAGCATCGCGCGGCCCCCCGCTGCGTGGACGGTCAGCATCTGCGTGCCCAGCCTGCGGGCGGACCGCACAGCCGCAGCCACGGTGTTCGGAATGTCATGGAATTTCAGGTCGAGGAAAATGGAGAAGCCACGGCTGCGAAGCTCGTCGACCAGGGCCTCTCCAGCCGCGAGATAAAGCTCGAGTCCGATCTTGAACCAGCGGCAAACTCCGTCCAGCCGATCGACTAGCGAGAGCGCATCTGCGCCTCCCGGAAAATCGAGCGCAACGATCAGGCGGTCCTTGGGATCGCTCGCGACTGACCTGTTTGGATTGGGGGCAGAGAAATCCTTCGGCGGAGGCATCGCTGAAGTGATTTTAGATCGAATTTCCTTAAAAACCCGAGCTATGGTGGGTTCACGGCCGGGAACGATCGGGCCAGACGAGCTGCGCGGTTTCCGAGCGGGTGGGCTTGGCGTCGATCAGATCCAAGCGCACCCGGGATGTGCCATGGAAACCTAAAATCCGAGCGGCGGCATGGGAAAGATCGACGATGCGGCTGGATACCATCGGGCCGCGATCGTTGACTCGCACGACGACTGTCCTGTGATTGCGCAGGTTTGTTACCCGAATCAGGGCGCCTAGAGGCAGGCTTCGGTGAGCGCAGGTCAATTGGTTCTCATCGAAGGCCTCACCGCTTGCCGTGGGTTGGCCTTGGAAGTCATCCCCGTACCAGGAGGCGCGCCCAAGCTGGAACCAGTGGGGCTTCTGTTTTCCCTCCGCGGCAGGAGAAGGCTTCTGAGCCCTCACAACCTGTCTCGCAGTGGTAGCGGAAACGCCAAGTCCTAATAGAAGGACTACTCCCGCGAGGGCTCTGCTGCGGATCTGCCGGCTTGTAGGAACAGCAATTCGCATTCGCACTCCCTTGATTAAGATTGTACGGATCGGCGAGCTGGCCGGTCAACCCCAAAAGCCCCTCCTTTGTCGATGCAAGTCTTTTATTTTCTTTCTGATAGGAGGTAGCTTCACTCTTGGCCGGGCCTCCGGGAGAGCGATCCCGGCCTTTTCCCTTTCCCACGCCGCCCGGACCCATCGTATTGCGTGTCGCCGGGTCACAAAAGTCGTCGTGATGGACGACCCAACACTTCGGTAGTTGGTCCAGCGCTCCAAGTCTTTTTCGATGCGATACTCATTTTGCCGGGCAATTCATCTCTGGCTGGTCGAGAATGCCGTCCTCCCCAAAAACCAAAGAAGATCCCGACGGCGATATGCTTTGCTGGTCGGGTGCCTAGCCGCGATCCTGGTGAAAATGACCGTACAAACGCTGGGCTCGTATTCCCTGGTGGAGCGCCCTATCATGCGGTTGCGCGATCGAAAAAAGCTCGCTCCTGCCGCTCCCGCGGTCGTTGCCGCGCCGTGACCCCATGACCCTATGACCCCGTGACCCCATGACCCCTGCAAAGAGGCAGACTTCTCCTGCGCGCAAAGTTGGCGGAAACCGCTCCCACAGTCTCGAAGCGCCGCCGGTCGCCCTGTCGATCGCCGGGTTCGATCCCTCCTCAGGGGCCGGAATCACCGCGGATCTCAAGACCTTTGCCGCTCATGAGGTATACGGCGTAGCCTGCATCTCGGCCATCACCGTCCAATCCACTCTTGGCGTCCTCGCGGTAAAACCCCTGAAGCCGCTCTTGGTTCGAGACACTCTGGCGTGTTTAGCCGAGGATGTTTCCTTTTCCGGGATCAAAATCGGGATGTTGGGTGGCGGCGGTGTGGCCCGCGTGGTGGCTCGATTTCTAGATGGTTTGCTAACCCAGGGGCGGATCGCGCGGAGCCACATCGTTCTGGACCCCATTCTCCGGTCGAGCTCCGGTCGAGCTCTGCTTGACCGGCAAGGGCTGCACACTCTCCGCTCCCAGCTCCTTCGAACCGTGGGGTGGATCACTCCAAATCTCGATGAACTGGCGCTCATGATTGGAGCGCCTGGGCTTCAGCGCCGGCAAATACCGGCTGCCGCGGCCCGATTGCAAAAGATGGCCGCCAGTCTCGGCAACCGGGAGCTCAACGTCGTCGTGACCGGCGGTCACCTCAAGCGGCCGGATGAGTTCCTGCTTACGGCCGATGGAAAGCAGTGCTGGCTTCACGGCGAGATGGTCCACACCCGGTCGACCCACGGAACGGGGTGCGCCTTCTCGAGTGCACTGGTATGCAGTCTTATCGCGGGAAAAACACCCGCCGTCGCGGCGGCGCAGGCGAAGGAATATGTGACCGCCGCTCTCCAGGCTGCCCTGCCCGTGGGTCGAGGCGCGGGACCAATGCACCATCTCTTCCGGCTCGCCGCCGAGGGGTTGCCGAGTACACCCCGTTCGCGAAAAAAATAGAAGGGAAGCTGCCGGCCGCTCTAGTACGCAACGCTGTCGGGATGCGGTACCGTCTCGGCCCGCTCGGGATGAACGGTCGGCTGCAGATCCTCTTCGATCATCAGGAAGCGCCGGATGTAACGGAGAGGCTCTTCTTGCGCTGCCATCTCCCGCAAATGATACTTCCAGACGTCTGCCTTGACCGTCCTGCGGGTAAAGGCTTTGCGGTAAACCGTGACGATACGGCCTTCTTTGTCGCGCCGGGTATAGCTTCCGGAGGGAACTACGAAGCTGATTTGAGCGCCCTGCTTCCAGAAGCAACGGACAAAGTCGTGAGAAAAGAGAAGGGTGTAGTAGCAGCGTCCTTCCGCAAGCAGATTGACCGCGCTATCAAAATTGATCCAGGGCTGCTCGAGTCGCTGCTGAAACCACTTACGAAACTCGAATCCATTCGTGCGCGCCTGGCGAATTATGATCCGCAGGAGATCCTGCTTCGTCATTGTCCCCTCCTGCTCTGGCGGCGCAACGGGATGCGGGCCGCCATGAGTTCACTGCAAATAACCTGGGGGAGTATTCTCAAATTAAGTTATGCTCTTGGCGCCGGGCCAAAAACTTTGGTTTTCAATCGATCGCAGAAAGGTTACCCGTTTGCCAATAGCGGGAATTTTCAAGTGTCCCAAACTGCGACAAGTCAAGATCTCTGGCCTTGCCTCTGCCGTGCAGAGATTCGAGGGAACCATCGGGGGAGAAAATCTCGACCCGGGGGAGCTTGTCTTTGAAACTTAGCAGATTGCTCGCATTTCTTCCTGCCTTGCTTCCAGTGGTTCTGTATGCATCGACGACCACAAGCTCCGGAACGAGTACGGACCCGCTGAACCTGCAGCCCGCAGTTCGGCAAGCCTACCAGCAGTTCTACATTCTGGATTACGATGGCGCGTTAGCGCAATTTGAAAAGATTGAAGCGGCTCATCCCGACGATCCAATCGCGGCTGACTATCTTTTGGATACCGTTCTTTTTCGCGAGCTCTGGCGGCTCGACCTGCTCGATACCACGTTCTACGCTCACGACGGCTTCTTGACCGGAAAGCATACTCTGCCGGATGTTGACGCCGCCACCCGGGCGCAGATTGACATGTTAACTCAGAAGGTGACGAGCCTTGCCGATGACCGCCTAAAAAAAGATCCGAACGATACAGACGCCCTCTATGCTCGCGGTTGGGCCCGAAGTTTGAATGCCGTCTACATGGCGCTCATCAACCGCAGCTTCATTCCTGCTCTTCGTCTTGCGCTTGAGGCCCGCGCAGACAATCAAAAAGTTCTCGACCTCGACCCCCGCTATGTAGATGCGAAGATGGTTTTGGGGGTGCATCAATATGTCGTCGGCAGCCTGCCGCTGGCTTTCAAGATCGTTGCCGGTGTGGCTGGGATCAGGGGCTCGAAAGAAAAGGGGCTGACCGATTTGCGGGATGCGGGCGCTCACGGCGTGATCACCGGAGTCGAGTCCAGCACCGCGTTGGCGCTCTTTTTGCGCCGTGAAGCGCAATACGGGGATGCCATCACGGTGATGACATCTTTGAAGCAGGAATACCCGCGAGACTTTCTCTTTTCGCTCGAAGTTGCAAATCTGACAAAAGATCAAGGCGATGGACAGCAGGCGATCGAAGCTTATCGCGCCTTGATCGATCGTGCGAAACGGCCCGGCTATTTTCCTTCTGTGCACCTGGAGCTCGCTTGGTACGGTCTCGCGGAGGCTTTGCGCGGGCAGCGGGACTATCTGGGCGCCGCGAACGCCTATAGCCTGGCCGCCGTGCAACCGACCAGCAGTGCGGAGGTTAAAGGCCGCTGCGAGCTGAATGCGGGAGAGATGTTCGATCTCCTCGACCGCAGGCGTGAAGCCGAGGCCCATTATCAGGTCGTGCTCGCGAGCAACGCCGGTTCTTCACAGGCGGACTCGGCGCGCAAGTATTTGAAGTCGCCCTTTACCGGGAACTAGCGCTCCAAGGGTGGAAATAGGCCTTCGTCCGAATTCAAATGCTCGAACGCCCGGCCTGGGAACAAAGCACCTGAGTCTTACGTAACAACCCGCGGCATGGAAACTTTTCCATGCAGGCGGCTGGAGGTATTGCGATGGCTCTCTTTTGTGGCAGTTGCGGCAAGGAACTCCCCGACGACGCTCGCTTTTGCTCCTCGTGCGGCCAGCAAACCGGAGCCCGAGGGTTCTCGCCGTCCGCAAGTCAAAGGGCTTTCTCCGGTCTGTTGCGGCCTCGGGAGGGACGAATGATCGCCGGAGTCTGCCTGGGCATTGCCATTCACAACGGCTGGGATGCGACCGCTCTGCGGGTGATCGCGGTGATTTTGGGGATTTTTCTGATCCCTTTCGGTGGGTTGGCATACCTGATCTGCTGGCTCGTGATACCGGAGGAGCCGCACGCTATTCCGCCGGCGGTGCCCATCACGCCCGCTTCCTAAACGAACCGCGGCCCCAATCTCTCGCGTGCAGGCGGCCGCAAACTCCGCCGCTTTTGGTGAAAGGTTGCGAATGGACTCTGCTGAGATGAGCCAATCCGCGGCTCTCGCGAACTATATGTCCCAGGGAGAACGGCTTTCCTACGCGCGATTCGGTAGCGGGCCGGAGCTTTTCCTGCTTCATCCCACTCCGGTCGATCATCGGTTCTGGCTCCCCCTCGCCTTTCACCTTCAAGACCGCTATACGATTACGATTCCCGATCTGCGCGGTCACGGCTCTTCGGCCGCCGGCCGGGGAGAGATCTCGATGGCAAAACTCGCGATCGATGTCGAGCGCTTGCTTGGCGAACTCAAAATCGAAAGCGCCTGCTTTGCTGGTTGTTCGGTCGGCAGCTATGTGTTGTACGAACTGTGGCGGCGACGGCCGGACTGCATCCGGGCTCTGGCCTTCTGCTGCGGCAAGCCTCAGCCGGACGATGCTGCGGCGCGGGAGAAAAGGAAGGCGAACATCGCATTGATCGAGGAACAGGGCGCGGCCGCATTTTTCGACAAGACGATCGGCGCGCTGTTCTCACCCGCATTTTTCGAGCAGCAACCGGCCAAAGTGGCCACGCTCCGCGCCGCGATGGATGCGGTGACAGCCGGGGCGGCGATAGCTATTCAGCAGGGTCTGATGGAGCGTCCCGATTCCCGGCCCACAATCGGTACGATCTCCGTCCCGGTGCTTGCGCTTGCCGCGCAAAAGGATGCTCTCGCGTCTCCCGCCGAGATGCAGGCCATTCCGGAGCTACTGCCTGCCGCCGAATATCATCAGCTGGATCGCGCAGGTCATTTCGCTCCGTATGAAGAGCCGGAAACGGTGGGCGGCATTCTCGATCGCTTTTTCGCGAGAGTCTGCCGATCCGAAGCTTCGCCGCGTGAGTGAGAAAAATGCGATAGGCTGAAGCCCAAAGCATTTTCGCTTTAGGTGTATCCCAAAATCTGCTCTGAACGCGGCCATTCCATCGAAGGATGGCCGCTCTTAGCGGAGCTCACCAGGTTACAGTAAGAGCGAAAATGCGTTAATTCCACTTGCGAGGATTTTTTGGTTTTGAAATCCAGTTCAACCGCGGCACTCGGTGTCCGGCCTTTCTTTTATCCCTCGACAAAACCAGTCCTTCATTGCGAGGGCGTCGCGCTCGATGCGGTGGCCGCAAAATTCGGAACGCCTCTTTACGTCTACTCTGCCGGGCAGATTTTGGAACGGTACCGGCTCTTCTCGCGGGCCTTTGGCCGCCGCGATCATTTGATCTGTTATTCGGTGAAGGCCAATTCCAATCTCTCGATCCTCCGGTTGCTGGCGAGAGCCGGCTCGGGATTCGATATCGTTTCCGGAGGAGAGCTCGAGCGCATTCTCGCGGTCAGCAAAGCGGCAGCGCGGCGGGTAGTGTTTTCCGGCGTCGGCAAGACGGCTCCGGAGATCGATCTCGCACTGAAGGCGGGAATCCTCATTTTCAACGCCGAAAGCGAATCGGAGATCGATCTGCTGGCCGGCCGCGCTAGGAAGCTCGGCGTCAA
>DATAWF010000076.1:0-5223 GCA_036267335.1 Acidobacteriaceae bacterium | reverse complement strand
CGCCGCGGCGGGCGCGCAAGGGAAAGACGTGTCCGGGCCGGGCCAGATCCGCGGCTGTCGTCCCCGGATTGATGGCTACCTGAATCGTGTGGGCGCGATCGTGCGCGGAGATGCCGGTGGTGACCCCTTCGCGGGCCTCGATGCCCTCGGTAAAGGCGGTTCCGAAGCGGGAGGAGTTCTGCTGCGCCATGGGGGCCAGCCGCAGATAATCGGCTCGCTCCTCGGTGAGCGTCAGGCAGACCAGGCCGCGGCCTTCCTTGACCATGAAATTGATCGCTTCAGGGGTTACAAATTCCGCGGCCAGGGTGAGGTCGCCTTCATTCTCCCGGTCTTCGTCGTCTACGACGACGACCATGCGGCCCGCCTGAAACTCGGCGAGCGCTCCAGGAACGTCGGTAAATGGGCTATTGGCAGTCATCGATTTCTCTATGGTACTTAGAGCCTGCTATTTACTTTCGCTCCCAGCGCTGCCCGCGGGAAAGTGAATAACAGGCTCTAGCCTATACCTGCACAAGAAAAGGAGCAGCGCGGCAGGTCCCAGCGGGGATTCCCCGGATCCGAAAATGATTCTCTTTGAGACGAAACTCCGCTCCCGAAGATGCAAAACTCTGGCAGAATGCAAAGCGGCCGCCTGATAGGCGGCCGCTTTTTTGTTCCCACTTGAAAGAGAATCTTTACAGGGTCGACTCGATCTCAAATCCCCAGGCTTCGAGAAGTGCCTCAGGGATATATTTCGAGTTCTTGTTGCGGCGGGCCCATTCACGCAACCGGGTCGAGCGAACGTATTGATCGGGAGTCAGCTTGAATTCCTTCACCACCTGTTCAAAGGAGGTGACGGTGGGAACAACCGGACCGATCGGCTCCGGCTTGCCCCAATTTGGATTGCCACGACGTTTTGCCATGAATCGAGTATCCTCGTAGGAAGATAGGTGCAGATCATCCCCGAGAGGCGCCTACGGATGGCACCACCCTCGCGGGGAAACTCTCAAAGCTCTTATTTTAAGGATTTTTCCTCCAAAAATCAATAGAATCCTGCGGGTATCGCAGGCGATCCTCCGTACCTCATTGGATTCAATCTCCGGGCTAAATCGTTGTATCAGAAGGGGGTCTGATCGATCTCACTTCGGTCGGGACAAAGGGCGGCAACTCCTCCGCCCGCAGCCGATTCCAACTCCCTGAAGGCACGCGTACTTTCGACAAAAACGTCGGGCGAACAAAGACTTGAGGAGAGGTGATCGAACATGTGCTCAACCCGTGATTGGGCGATTTTTCTCGCAGGCGCCGCTTTGGGCGCTGCTGTAGCCTTGGCCTACGCCCCTCAAAGCGGAGATAAGACCCGTAGGCAGGTCAAAAGGAGCCTTGACGATGCCAGCGATTACGTCAAGGACACGACGGAAGACCTGGGCAAGCATGCCAAGCGGGTCTACAACGTGGCCAAGGAGACGGCAAGCGACGTCGCCTCCCGCATTGGGGATTTCACTTAGGGCAATTCGCCTGACGCTATGGGGTGGGTCGGCCTGAGCTAGGCTGAGGACTCGACGCCGTTGGCGGCGCGCCCTTCAAAATGCTGCTCGATCTCCTCGAGCGTCTTGCCTTTGGTTTCGGGTAGCCAGTAGGTTGCGGCCAAAAAATAGATGAGGGTGCAGGCCGCCCAGAAAAAGAACATGGCTGCGTAGCCGTAATTGCCGGCGACCGGCAAGAAGAGAGCCGCGATCAGAGTGGAGACCCCCTGGTTCAGCAGCAGGGCCACGCCCATTCCAATGGAACGGATGCGGGTCGGCATCAATTCCGAGAGCGCGAGCCAGACCACCACGCCCGGGCCGAGAGCAAAGAACGCGATGAAGACGGTCAAGCTCCCGGCGATGAGCCAGCCCGTGGTTTTGGGGGGAGCCGGACCGTAGCGGGCGCGCTCCAAGACTAGATGGACCAGATGCTTCCCTGTCTCTTTCTCCGGCGCCAGCCGCAGCACCGGATCGGCATCGCTCGAGAGAACCGACGCCAGCTTTTCCCCATCGCCATAGGAATAAAGCACGGTAAGCTCAACCGGACCGGGGCGCGGGCCTTCGGCAGCCCCGGCAACAGCAGTAGCGGGCACAGCGGGAAACGTGGAAGGAGATACCGGCAACGTCAGGGTTTCGCCGCGCGGACCTTGGCGGATCTGAGCCTGCAAGAGAGGCCTGACGTCGATCCGATGCGATTCGACGACGTGGAAGAGCAGCCCGCCCGCCGCCAGTGCAAGCAGGACGCCGGCGGTACCGACGCGCAGCAAGAAGCGGCGGCCCTTGCGGTCGACGAGAGCGACCGCGACCACGGTCATCGCACAATTGAGCACCTTGACGGTGACATCGCCCAGGGTTGCGCTGCGGGCTCCGAGCCCCGCCTGTTTCAGAATCAGCACCAAATAGCCAAGGATGGAATTGATTCCCGTGGCCTGGTTGAGCGAAAGGATGAGGCAGGCCAGCAGAAAGGGCAGAACGTACTTGCGGCGCAGCAGGCTGTCTTTCCCTTTTGCGCCGGCGGCCTTTTGCCGACCCGCGGCCAGCAGGCGCATCTCTTCCATCTCGCGCTCGGCCTCCGCGGCGGAGGTGGAGCGCAGCAGCGCGGCCTTCGCTTCCGCGGTCCGGCCGCGGCGAAAGAGCCAGCGCGGGCTCTCGGCCAGGAAGAAGGAGCCTAGGAGAAAAACCAGCCCGGGGTAGATCACCGCCAGGAACATCCCTCTCCAGGCATGGCTCTCGATCGCCCGGATGAGATCCTGATTTCCCGCCGCGAAGGCGATGGCGTTCTCGGCCTGCCGGGTGTAGTACCAGCCGGTCAAGGAGGCGCCCGCAATGCCGACGGTGAGCATGAATTGAAAGATCGCGGTTCCGCGGCCGCGGGTCTCGGCACTGAGGCACTCGGCGAGGTAGAGAGGCACCACGACCGCGATCACCCCGCCGCTCATGCCCTGCAACAGCCGTCCGCAAAAAAGCGGCACAAACGCCTGCGAAAGCACGATCAGCCCGACGCTGGCGACAAAGGTGACGCCGCTGACAATGATCATCGTCTTGCGCCCGAAAAGATCGGCCAGCACTCCAGCGACGAGGGAGGAGACCATGCTGCCGCCCAGCACGGCAGCCACAACGATCGAGGTTTGGGCCACGGTGAGATCGATGGTCTTGCTCAGATAGAGGAGAGCCGCGGCGATGACGCCAACGTCGATTCCATAAAGCAACCCACCCACGCCGGCGATCAAGAGCAGAAAGCGGCCATAGCGGGGTGCGCCTGAGGAAGAGAATCCCATAGAGCTCCAAGCGGCCAAGGGGAAGCGGGCCGACGCAAACTTGAACAGAGTAGCCTAGATGCGGCCGGCAAAGCGGTGAAATGAAAACGGATCTGGGCGGGAAAGGCCGTTCTGCTGCTCCCGGCGGGCAGTATCGAAACAGAATTGTTCAGCTTTCCCCATTTTCTGTATTGCCTTTTCATGCCTACAGGCGGAAACTCCGGTAAGGCACCCAGTATCCCCCAAGAGAGCCTGCCTGTTCGCAAGCGTTGTCGTGCCGACTCGTCATCCGCAAACACTCCGGAACCTGATCCCGGAACCAGAAAAGTAGGACGGTGTATGAATCAACCCATTCTGGAGACGGGCGACTGCGCTTCCGGCCTGAATGAATCCGCTTTTGCCGCGAACGAAGCCACGGAGAAGAACCATCGGCGCCAGTTGACGCGTTTTGCCAAATGGCTCTATCGGCTGGGATTTACCCCCGGCACGGCGGGAAATCTCTCCGTTCGCTTGAGCCCCGGCTTTCTTCTCACCACGCCCACCGGCATGAGCAAATGCCTGCTCAAACCCTCCGACATGGTGATTGTGGATTTAGAGGGACGCAGGGTGGGGGGCACGCGCAACGCGACCAGTGAAATCGGCATGCACCTGGCGATCTATCATCGCCGGCCGGACGTGCAGGCCGTGGTCCATGCTCATCCGCCGATTGCTACGGGCTTCGCCTCGTGCGGATTGGGGCTGGAGGAGCCGCTCTGCTCCGAAGTAGTGATGGCGCTGGGGGCGATTCCGCTCGCGCCCTATGCGACGACAGGAACGGCCGACGTGGGGTCGAGCGTCTTGCCCTTCATTGCCGATCATGACGCCATCCTGCTGGCCAATCACGGCGCGGTTACGGCCGGAGAGAGTCTGCAGGAGGCATTCATGCGCATGGAGACGCTCGAGCATTACGCCCACATCTGCCTGGTCGCACGGCAGCTGGGCTGCGCCAAGCCGCTCACGCGCGATCATCTGCTCAAGCTCGCCGAAGCGCGCTCGCGTTATGTCAAGAACGCCTGTGCCGACTAGGGCCTGGACTCGAGCTTCACGCCGCCACGAAAGCCTCTGCCGCGATAAAAACAGGGAGCCGTATTGTGATACACAAAGACACGGCCGAAGCGCCGGTCGCCGAAGATCGCGCCGCCTAAGCTAACGATCTCAGCGGGCGTTTTCAACCAGCTCTGGGTCTTCAGGTCAAAATTTCCGAGGGCCTGCAGCTCCCGGTATTGCTCTTCATTAAGAGGCTCGATGCCCATGGCGGCCGCCATATCGAGGACGTTGCCGGCTGGAGACAGACCTTCCTTCTCCCTTTTCCGTTGTCCCTCACGGTCATAGCAAAGGTTCCGGCGACCCTGAGGGCTTTCGGCGGAACAATCAAAGAAAACGTACTCGCCTGTCTTCTGGTCGCGGCCTACAACATCGGGTTCGCCGCCAGTTCGTTCCATTTCCCCAAGCGCCCAAAGCTTTCCATGCTGCCGTAGAAGCTCTGTTTCGATTGCCGGCCAGACAAGACCGTGATGACGGCTCTTATTTTTCTCGAACCGGTCTTTCAGGGTTCGGAGGAGCTCTTCCTGCTGCTTTTTCGAAAGCGTCGCAATGGCCATGGTTTAAAGTTTTCACTTTTCCTATGATATGGAGAGCGCGGTCAGGAGTGGCCGTCCTTCCCAGCCCAGCAAGCTTCGCTTGCCGGGGACCCCGGTCCTTCGAGGGAACGGCCACGTATGAAGTAGCGATTTTTGTAAACACCTCAAGTGAAAACGCTCTAGTGTGGTGAGTCTGAAGTTCATTGAACAATTTGGCGAAATGGAGTGGAGCCCTCAGGGGCTGAAGCCCATCTGTTTGGCGATCTTTACGGCACGACTGAAGTCGTGCCCTGATACAAAACCAAAGAACATTCCTCGAACGAACTTCTGACTCAGGACACTAGG
>DATAWF010000075.1:0-14840 GCA_036267335.1 Acidobacteriaceae bacterium | reverse complement strand
GCCAAGCAGGCAGCCGACCTGGAGCGAGCGTGTGCGGCGCTTCAGGATTGGGAGGCCTAGAGCGGTTTTGCTATAGAGCGCCACCGGCGATCGACGGAATGACCAACACTTCATCGCCGTCCTGGAAGGCGTACTTGTCCTCCCCGAGAAAGCGGATGTCTTCATCGTTGACATAGAAGTTGATAAAGCGTCGGACCTTGCCGTCGCCGTCGCGCAGGTGCTGCTTGAGCTCCGGGAAAGTCGTCTCGAGCTCCACGATCAACTGCGGAAGGTTCTTCGCCCCCGACTGGATCTCGCGCGCTCCATTGGTATGTTTCTGAAAAGCATTCGGCAGCAAAACTCTAACGGGCATAGGCTCCTTCCAGGGCCGGAACGCTTCCCTGACCGACAGTACCCGGCCGCAGTTGTTCGATATACGCTTCAAAGTCGGTGAGGCGGGGACGGATCGCCGGCTGCTGCGTAACCCTGCCCTCCAAGGCATCCATGGTCTTGAGGCCGTTGCCGGTGATCGCCACCACCGTCAGCTCATCGGGCGAAATTCTGCCGTGAGCAAAAAGCCGGGCCGTCACCGCGGTGGTCACGCCGCCCGCAGTCTCCGTAAACACGCCCTCGGTCTCCGCCAGCTCCTGAATCGCCGAAACAATCTCGACGTCAGAGACATCCTCGGCCCAACCGCCGCTTTCGCGGATGGCGCGCACGGCATAAGGACCGTCGGCGGGATTGCCAATGGCCAGTGAGCGCGCAATCGTCTGCGGCCGCTGCGGATCGATCTGCTCGACCCCCTTCTTCACCGACTGCACGATGGGCGAGCAGCCCGTCGCCTGCGCTCCGAAGAAGCGGACGGCCTTGGGCTCGACCAAGCCCAGCTCGATCAGCTCATGGAAGGCCTTGCGGATCTTGGTAATCAGCGACCCGCCGGCCATCGGCACGACCACGTTGTCCGGCAGCTTCCATCCAAGCTGCTCGGCAATCTCGAAGCCAAAGGTCTTTGAGCCCTCGGCGTAGTAAGGCCGCAGATTCACGTTTACAAAGCCCCAGTTGAAGCGATCCGCGATCTGCGAGCAGAGCCGGTTGCAGTGGTCGTAGTTGCCGTCGATGCGCACCAGTGTGGCGCCATAGATTTGGGTGTTCAGAATCTTGGCCGGCTCGAGATCGGCAGGAACCAGAATGCATGTCTTCAGGCCGAGACGGGCGGCTTGCGCGGCCACGGCATTGGCCAGGTTCCCGGTCGAGGAGCAGCCTACCGTATCGAAGCCGAAATCCTGCGCCGCCGCGAGCGCCACGGAGACGACCCGGTCTTTGAAGCTCAGGGTCGGCATGCAGACGGCGTCATTCTTGATGTAGAGATTCGTGGCGCCGATGCGCTTGGCCAGCCGCGGCGCGGGCAAAAGCGGCGTCATTCCGGCGGGCGTGGCGGGCACAAAGCTCTCGGAGACCGGCAACAGCGCGCGGTAGCGCCACATGCTGTAGGGCCCCTGCGCGATCGCCTCGCGCGTGAACTTCGGCTTGACTGCGGAAAGATCGAAAGCGACTTCCAGAGGAGAAAAACAGTCGTCGCAAATAGAAAGCGGTTGGATGCCGAACCGCTTGCCGCATTCTTTACAGCGCAATTCGTAAGTAGATGCCATCGCAGCCCTCATGGACGAGAGCGGCAAATGCACGGGCACGCGTGACGACAGACTCTATCGATTCCAACGTGAAACTAGCGAGATGCGTGTACCGCTGCACCCCGAATCTCATGTTCCCCGCTTCTCTTAAAGAAGCTCAGGAGAGAGTTGACACCATACTCCCGGATTGCCCAGGCAGGTTGTCGTGGCGTCACAGGGCCCGTCCCTCAGCCACTCTTCATGAAACTCAGGCTCGCTCCTTAGGAGCAAACTTGAATGCATTGTTTATATCACCCGCCACCCGGCGCCGCAACCCCTTTCCCCTGAAGGCCGCTTCGACTTCCTATCACCTCTATCATTGCAGAGGTGCCCTTCCCCGCCATCACGCCGGAGCTGATTGCGGCCGCTCTGCTGGCTCTTCTGCCGCTGGCCATCGCAGGGTGGGTTCCTGCCCGCATCGCAAACAGCGCTCCCCGGGGCTGGGCCGGGCTCGTTTTGCCCGCGCTCCTCTGTCTTCCCTATCTGCTCATCGCAGTGCCCGCGCGAGTCTTCGCCTGGCGTTGGCTTGCCCTGTATATTTCCCTTCCCATCGCTGTCGCGGCGGCATTGCGCTGCGCGCGTCACATGGACCCGCCGCAGCACGGGAAGTTGATCCGCGGAACCTTCATCCGCGGAACCTTCATCCGCGGAACATGGATCGACTACGCCGTGCTGCTCGTGCTCGGGCTTGCTGTCGATCTCCGCTGGTTCGAACCCGCCTGGCCGCCCCATCTCGCGGCATTCAACAAAATTCTGCTGCTCGATGCCGGCATCTATGGCATGTTGGCAGTCCGGCAATTGGAAGGCGTGGGATTCAGCCTGCGCATCCGGCTCTCCGACTTGCGCGCAGGTCTACGCGAGCTCGCTTTCTACGCTCCCATTGCCATTCCGCTCGGCTTGGCGTTGGGGTTTCTGCATCTTCATCGCGGCCTGCCATCGCCCGGGCACGCGCTCTTCGCCTGGTGCTTCACCTTTGTTCTCATTGCGATTCCCGAAGAGCTCTTCTTCCGTGGCTGGGTACAAAACCTTCTGGAACGGCG
This sequence comes from Acidobacteriaceae bacterium, assembly GCA_036267335.1. Taxonomy (GTDB): domain Bacteria; phylum Acidobacteriota; class Terriglobia; order Terriglobales; family Acidobacteriaceae; genus PALSA-350. Next base: position 12,154 of record DATAWF010000075.1, on the reverse strand, counting down.
CATCGGCCGCCCCGGAGCCCTCGCTGCAACCGCTGTCCTTTTCGGGCTCTCCCACTTCAACAAGCGCGCCCCCAGTTTCAATTGGCGCTATGTGATCCTGGCGGCCATCGCCGGCATCTTTTACGGCCGCGCCTGGCGAGCCGAGCGCCGGGTTGCCGCTTCGGCCATCACCCATGCTTCGGTCGATACGCTCTGGTCCCTCTTTCTGCGCTGACCGGGAGCAGCGAGCCATCGAAACCCAAGGGCTCAGGACCTCAGGCGCGGCGGAACGAGCCATGTTTGTTTCTCGGCCGTCATCCTGCCCTATCCCGTTCCTTTGGAGAATCCCCGGAGCGCAAATGGCGCCCCCGGTGCGCACGATACGTCAGATAGCCCAGCCCCACACGCATGTGGTGATCCACCCTGGCCGGCACGACCAGACCGACGGTGAGTCCAAGAATGGCATGCGCCGCCCCCAGCGCGAAGATGCCGCGATAGCGCAGGAATAGCACACAGGATGCCGTGCCCCAAACGATCGTCAGAATGGTCAGCATCGGGTTGGGGAGATGCGCGGCGGCAAAGAGCGCCGCGGCGATTCCCACCGCCCATCGCCGGTTGGGCGCAAGCCGAAGCATCCGCAGCAACACGACATCCTCGAGAACAATCTGCTGCATGACGGCCCAGACAAAGTAGCCGCCGGCACGGGCCTGCAAACCACGAAAGAGCCGCGCGGGAAGATGGAACTCCCCCGCCAAAAACAAATGGGCCGCGGCGGTAACGGCGGCGCCGAGAATGCAGACGATGCCCGGGAGCCATAACAAGCGCAGCGAGCTCCGCCAATCCAATCCCAGGTCTTTCCAGTCCTCGCGCCGCAGAAAAAGAACGGCCGCAATCCAGGCAATCGCAAGCCAGAAAAGAGGCCTCTGCACCGCTCGCGGAGTCCAGCAGCCTGCCAACACCAGACCATAAGTGATGGCAAGCTCGATACAGTCCCGCCGTCGAGTTGGAGAGGAAAGCACCCGGCCATCTCCGTTTTGCGCTAGAACTGATCTCATAAACCCGTTGCGCCTGGTGAGACAGCGTGTGAGACCCGCCACCGAAGCGGGGCTCATGCAGCCTCCCAAAGCCGCTGAACTATTTATGAGACCAGTTCTAGTGTGCTGGTCAGAAGTTCGTTCAAGGAACGTTCTTTGGTTTGACAATGTTCTTTGGTTTGGTATCAGGGCGCGACTTCCAGTCGTGCCGTAGAGATGGCCAAACAGATGGGCTTCACAGGCTGCGGGAAACCCCCAGGGTAGTGAGTTCTGTATCAGGGCGCGACTTTAGTCGCGCCGTAAAAGCCGCAAAATCAAGGCGGGCTTCAGCCCCTGACTGCATTTTCTCCTGGTGGTATCGAGTGGAGAACCGAGTCCCGCGCAGCCATTCCACCGAACCGGGGCCCCCCCACAAGCTAGCTTGCTGGGAATGGAAAGAATGCCTGCACAGAACAACCATAGCCACTCCATCGTGTCAGGAGAAATGCGGTAAAGTACCCATGCACGTCTTGGACGGCGGAGCTTGCCGCACCGTCTCAAGAGCATTTTTCCTCTCGCGATGCACCGCCAAGGTCTGAGAAGTGCGGCTTTTCTTGGTGAAAAGCCGCGTAGGATCTCGTAGCTTCGCGATATACCTATAGGAGAAATGTTCCTGCGGCGAGTCCGCCGCGCTCTCTCCCGCCGAAGACGCTACTCCCGATCAGCCAACAGAGCTCCGGGGCTCTTGCATCTCAAATGCCATTGTCCACGAACCCACCGTCCCGAAGAGCATGGCGCGAGCGCCTGACGGCGCTCAAGAACGTACCTCCTGTCCTCAAATTGCTATGGGACTCGGGCCCTTCCATCGTGGTTTGGGGCCTCGCGCTCCGGCTGGCCGTGTCGGCTCTGCCGCTGGCCATGGCCGCGGTCGCTGCCTGGATCCTCAACGGTGTGCAGAGTGCGATCTCCCACCATCCGCTGCCCGCCATGTTCTGGTGGGTGGTGCTGGCCGAAGTCGGGCTGGCCATCTTCGGCACCGCCCTGAACCGGACGATCGATTTTCTCGATGCGCTCATCGCCGACCGCTACACGCAGTACGTCAGTATCCGGGTAATGGAGCAGGCCTCGCGCCTCGATCTGACGGCGTATGAAGATCCTGTCTTCTACGACCGCCTGGAACGGGCGCGGGTGCAAGCGACCGACCGGCTGTCGATGATCCAGCAGATTGGCCGGCTGATTCAACAGGTGATTGTCACCGCGGTCTTCACCGCCACCTTACTGCACTACGACAAGTGGCTGTTTCTCATGCTGGTCGTTGGAGTGCTCCCCGCATTCCTGGGCGAGGCTCACTACGCTTTTCAGAGTTACGCCAGAAACTTCCGGCAGACTCCCGCCCGGCGGCAGATGGACTACCTGCGGCAGGTAGGCGGCAGCAAAGAAGCTGCCAAAGAGCTTAAGCTCTTCAACCTCTCGGGCTTTCTTACCGCGCGCTTCGCCAAGCTGGCCCACGATATTTACGTCGAAAACGTGGAGCTCTCGCAACGGGTTCTCATCTTCGGCGGAATGCTCTCCATGATCGGCATTCTGGGATACTACGGCGCGTACTGCTACGTCATCTGGCTTGCGGTTCATCACGCCTATGCGAACATCGGCACCTACGCCTTCATTACTACCGCGATCGTGCAGGCCAGCTCCAATCTGCAGCAGGTTTTCTCCACCGTCTCCGGCGTCGCCGACCAGGCTCTTTTCCTCACCGACCTGCTGGCCTTCTTCGAGATGAAGCCGACAGTCGGTTCCAAACCTGGAGCGATCCGGATTCCCCGCCCGATCCGGCGCGGCTTCGAGTTTCGCAACGTAAGCTTTACTTATCCCGGCACCAGCCGCAGGGTTCTGTCCGACTTCAACTTCCATCTCGCGCCCGGAGAGCGCATCGCCCTCATCGGAGAAAACGGCCAGGGCAAGACTACGATCGTCAAGCTCATCACCCGGCTCTACGATCCCAGCGAAGGGCAGATCTTGCTCGATGGAGTGGACCTCAGGGATTACGATCTCGAAGACCTGCACCACGAGATCGGCGTGATCTTCCAGGACTTTATGCGCTACGAGATGACTGCGAGAGAGAATATCGCCGTCGGCCGTGTGGAGCGCCCACACACCGAAGGGGAAATCGAGTCGGCGGCTGAAAAGAGCCTGGCCGCGGGAGTCATCGGCAAGTTGGCGGCCCAATACGACCAAATGCTCGGCCGGCGCTTCGAGGGCGGAGTCGATCTCTCCGGCGGCGAATGGCAAAAGCTGGCCCTTGCCCGCGCCTATCTGCGCGATGCCCAAGTCCTCATTCTCGACGAGCCTACGGCGGCGCTCGATGCCCGCAGCGAGTTCGAAGTCTTCCACCGCTTTGCCGAGCTTACAGAGGAAAAAATGGCTTTGCTGATTTCCCACCGTTTTTCGACCGTGCGGATGGCGGACCGCATCGTAGTCCTCGAAGGAGGAAAGCTGGTTGAGGAGGGCGATCACGACCAGCTCATCGCGCGGGGCGGCAGGTATGCGGAGATGTTCGAACTGCAAGCCTCGAGCTACCGCTGAAGACATAACGCACGAAGGAGACGATGGTCCAGATTGCTTCCATCCCCGGTTGGCAGACTCCAGGCGACACGCCGGGAGAGTCGCGCTATTCGCCCGCATCGCTGCGCGAAAAAGCCAAAGCTGCGCCTGTGGGCTGGGAAGTTGTCTATTGGCCTCATGGACACGGCGCCTTCACGCAACGGATCATCACGGCCCGGGAATCGCTCGAGCAGTTTCACGAGCGCCTTCTGGCAAAACCCCGAAACGGCGAGGGGACCAGCGATCTGCCCGAACCGCTGCCGGAGCTGCGGCAAAACCCGGGCACGATGCGCGCCGCGGTGGTCGACGCCTTCTGCATCCGCAAGACGCTGAGCCGGATGCCCCGCCTTATCCGCGCGCGCGAGGGAGACGAGCCTCGTATCGTCGCCGTCGCTGATGCTTATTTACGGGCTACCGGATCGGTCTGGGACGAAGACGCTTTCAAAATCTTCCTCGATCAGTTGCAGCGGCAAGACCCGCTCCAGCTCCAGGAGATCCGCGCCTTCCCCATCATCCTCAAGTTTCTGCTGACCGAGGAGATCATTGCCCGGGCGGAAGAACTTATGGACCATCCGCAGGCGCACACTCCGGCCGCGGTCGATGCGCTCAAGGTCAGGATCAAGAGCCTGCGGGAGGCCGGCTACACCGAGTGGCTCTTGCTGGTCGAGCCCCTCATCGTCTTCGATTACCTGCTGCACCAGGATCCGGCGGGCGCCTTCGCTCTCATGGACCAGGACACGCGCGACGAGTACCGGCAACGGGTGGCCGACATTGCCTACGATGCCGGCTGTTCGGAGACGCAGGCGGCCGAAGCCGCCCTTGCCCTGGCGAAAGAGGCGATGCTGCGACCCAAAGGGACCGACCCTCGCCGCCAGCAGCGCCGCTCCCATATCGGCTACTACCTCATCGATCGCGGCTACAACCTCCTGGCTTCGCGGCTCGGCGCCCGCCCCCACTGGCCCGAGCGCATTCGGCGCGCGGTGCAGCGCAACGCCGACGATTTTTACATCGGTGGCATTCAGGTCATCACCGTGCTCCTCATTGGGCTTATCCTGCTGCCCCTGGCCCCCAATTACCCAATCTTCGGCGGACTCACCTGGGCCTTTCTGCTCCTGCTGTTGCCCGCGACCCAGGGCGCGGTCGATCTCGTCAATAACACCGTCGTCGCCATCTTCAAGCCCCGCCTCCTGTCCAAGCTCGACTTCTCCCAAGGCGTCCCCGCGGAGTTCACCACCCTGGTCGTCGTGCCGACCCTGCTCTTGAATCCCGCTCAGGTCCGCGACCTCTTCGAGCAGCTCGAGGTGCGCTATCTCGCCAACCAGGATCGCAACATCCATTTCGGCCTGCTCACCGATCTCGCCGACTCCATCACCCGGCCGCGCCCCAACGACAGCGATCCGCTGCTCGAGCTTGCAATACGGCTCACCGAAGACCTCAACCGGCGCTATGCGGAAGCCGGCTCAGGATCGTTCTTTCTGCTGCACCGCCACCGCGTCTTCAATCCCCGCCAGGGAGTGTGGATGGGTTGGGAGCGCAAGCGCGGCAAACTGCTGGACTTGAACAAGCTGCTCAAGGGTCAATACGATCCCTTTCCCGTAAAGGCGGGCAATCTGCAGGCTCTGGCCCATGCGCGCTACGTCATCACCCTCGACTCCGATACGCAGTTGCCGCGCGACTCCGCACGGCAGTTGATCGGCACGATGGCCCATCCGCTGAATCGCGCGGTCATCGATCCCGCCTCCCGCATCGTGACCGAGGGCTATGGCATTCTGCAGCCGCGCGTGGGTGTCAGCGTCCACTCCGCCTCGCGCTCCCGCCTGGCAGCCATCTATTCCGGCCAAACGGGCTTCGACATCTATGCCCGCGCCATCTCCGACGTCTACCAGGATCTTTACGGTGAGGGCATCTTCACCGGCAAAGGCATCTACGAAATCGACGTCTTTCATGCTGTGCTCGATCACCGCTTCCCCCGCAATGCCCTGTTGAGTCACGACCTCATCGAGGGCTCCTATGCCCGCGTCGGGCTGGCCACCGACATTGAGGTGATCGACGACTATCCTTCCCACTACAGCGCCTACAACCGGCGCAAGCACCGCTGGGTCCGCGGCGATTGGCAGATCGGCCAATGGCTCCTCTCGAAGGTTCCCGACGAATCGGGCAGGTATGTTCCCAATCCCATCGCCACCATTTCGCGCTGGAAGATCTTCGACAACCTCCGCCGCTCGCTGGTCGAGACCTTCACCTTCGTCCTGCTCATCGCGGGCTGGCTGGGCCTGCCCGGCGGCCCGCTCTACTGGACCCTCGCAACTCTCTTTCTGATCTTCTCGCCCACCCTGGTGCAGCTCGCCTTCGGGCTGGGCCACGCCGTCCATACCCGGTCGCAGATCGCCTTCCGCGAAACATTCGGCTACTTCTGGCAAGGGCTCTTCATCTGCCTGCTCAATCTCGCTTTCCTGCCCCACCAGACGCTGCTGGCGATGGATGCGATCATCCGCTCGCTGGTGCGCAGCTTTATCACGGGCCGCCGCCTGCTCGAATGGGAGACGGCGGCGGAATCGGAATCGCGCGACCGCCGCAGCACGCCTGTCGATCGCTATCTGGCTTTCACCCCGCTGGTCGCCTTCCTGGTCGGCGTCGTCGTGCTTATCCGCCGGCCTTCGTCCCTGCTGGTGGCCTTGCCCATCCTGATCCTTTGGGGGCTGGCCGGAGGCATTACTGCCTGGCTCAACCAGGCGCCGCGGGAGACACGCCCCAATCTCGACGATCGCGAAATCGCTTTTCTGCACGAGATGGCGCTGCGCACCTGGCGCTACTTTTACCAGTTCGGCGGGGGAAACCACAATTATCTGATCCCCGACAACGTGGAAGAAGAGGGATTGGTGGAGGCCAGCCGCGTCTCTCCCACCAACCTCGGCCTGCTCTTGAACGCCCGGCAGGCGGCGCTCACGCTTGGCTATCTCACGCTTCCCGAATTCGCATCCCTCACCGCGAGCAGCCTGGAAAGCTTCGACCGGCTGGAGAAGTATCGTGGGCACCTCTACAACTGGTACGACACGCAAACCCTGGAGCCTTTGCCTCCGCGGGTCGTCTCTTCCGTAGACAGCGGCAACCTCGCTGCATCGCTTTATACGCTGCGCGCGGGATGCCAGGCCGTGCTGCACTGCCCGGTGCTCGATCGTGCTCTCTTCCGCGGGCTCTGCGATCATTGGGAGCTGCTTTTGTCTCTTGGCCGCAAGCCGGCGGAGCTCAAAAACATGGCGCCGCCCTCGAGCGAAGCCGCGGCGGGCGAGTGGATCGCCTGGGCGCTTGCCGCTGCCGAGGCTCCGGTCTTTGCCCAGGAGCTGCCGAACGGATCCAACGCCGGCGAATACTCCTGGTGGCTCAACGAAACCCATACCCGCATCGAAGCCCTGGTTGCACTAGTTCGCGAATCTCTTCCCTGGCTTCTGCCGGAGTTCGCTCCGCTTTTCGCGCTGCCTCAGCTTCAGGGGATCGCCGTCTCCGCCGAGGTCGTTCTCGTGCGCGACGCCGCCAACTTTGCCGGCGATCTCGATGCGCGTCTCAGCCGCGCTTCGGTTGCGCTCGCCGCGGAATCGCCCGAGGTTCTGCTGGCCGAAAAATTGCGCACCGCTCTCCATCCGGCGCAGCAGCGGCTCCGCGCGCTCACCCTCTCGCTCGAAAAACTCACCACTGAATCCATGCGCATAGCCACCGAGATGGATTTCGGATTGCTCGTCAATCGCAAGCGTCTCCTGCTGTCGATAGGCTACGATGTCGAGCGCAAGCAGAATCATCCGGCCTGCTACGACCTGCTCGCCAGCGAGGGGCGCATCGCGGCCTTCATCGCCATTGCCAAAGGCGATGTGCCGCAGCGGAGCTGGTTCCGGCTGGGCCGCGCCCACACGCTCGCCTACGGGCGCGCCGTTCTCGCCTCCTGGACCGGAACCATGTTCGAATACCTGATGCCCGCGCTTTGGATGCGCAGCTATCCCGACACGCTCGTTTCCCGCAGCCTGCGCGCGGTGATCTCGGTGCAGCGCTCCTACGCCCTGGCGCGCGGCATTCCGTGGGGCATTTCAGAATCCGGCTTCGCGGACAAAGATGAGCATGGGCACTATGGATATGAAGCCTTCGGAATTCCCTGGGTCGCGGTGAAATGGAACGCCTCGGCGGGACCGGTCGTCTCCCCCTACTCCACCTTTCTCGCGCTCGAATTCGCGCCCGCCGAATCGATGCGCAACCTCAAGCGGATGGCGAAACTGGGCTGGATCGGCGCATATGGCTTCTACGAAGCAGCCGATTACCGGAAGCCGGGATCGCCCCAATTGGTGCGGGAGTGGATGGCCCATCACCAGGGCATGTCCCTTTTAGCCGTTCTCAACCTGTTGAACGACAATGCCGTGCAGAGATGGTTTCATGCCAATCCCCACCTGCGCGCAACCCAGCCCCTTTTGCACGAGAAGCCGGTTCGCGAATCCACCCTGCGCGACCGGTACCGGGCCTCGCAGCCTCGCGCGCTGCGCAAGCACCGCAGGCAGCGGGAGGCCCTGATCTCGAAGTAGCTGTCCCTCGAAGTAGCTGTCCCGCACCCCGCTCCAAAAGAAACGCGGCAGCCCGATGGGCTGCCGCGTTTCTCATTCTCGATTGTCCGCGGTCCTAAACCGGGACGGCAGACCCTTCCGGGAGCGTCTTCGCCGGCATCGGCGCCAACATATCTTCTTTGCGGTAGATCATGGTCGTCGCATTCAGCGAAGCGAGCTCAAAGCCATGTCCGTGGGTAATCGCGTCGGTGGGGCAAGCCTCCACGCAGTACCCGCAAAAGATACAGCGGTTGTAGTCGATGTTGTAGACCTTGGCATAGCGCTCGGCGCTCGAGATGCGCATCTCGGCCGTATTTTCGGCGGCTTCGATGTAGATGCAGTTCGCAGGGCAGGCCGCCGCGCAGAGAAAACAGGCGACACACTTTTCCAGACCATTCTCATCCCGCTGCAGCACATGCGCGCCGCGAAAACGGTCCTGGAAGTGCGCACCGCGGTCCGGCCCAGGACCGTCGGGGTAGTTCTCCACCTCGGTCGGCTGCACCATCTCCCGCAGGGTCACGCTCATCCCTTTGGCAATGCCGGCTATGTTCCGCACGATTGACATATGGGTCCAGTATACGCGGGGATCGGCCCGGCCCGCCGCGCAGAGCGGCGTCACTCGATGCCGAGTTGCTTCCAGATCGCGTCCACCCGCGCCTTGGTCGCGGCGTCCATTTCGATCGCCTCCGGCCATGCCCGGTTGAATCCCTCCGCCGCCCATTTGCGCGTGGCGTCGATGCCCATCTTGCTGCCGTAGTTCGGCAGCCGCGCAGCGTGATCGAGTGAGTCGACCGGACCCAGGGTGAACTGGATGTCGCGCTCGGGATCGATGTTGTTGGCCACCCGCAGCGTGACCTCGCGCAGATCCTGTACGTCGCAATCCTCGTCGACGACGATCACGCACTTGGTAAACATCGCCTGGCCCAATGACCAGACCGCATTCATCACTTTGCGCGCCTGCCCGGCGTAGCTTTTGCGGATGGAAACGATCATCAGGTTGTGAAAGACCGCATCCACCGGAAGATTCACGTCCACCAGCTCGGGAATGCTCAGCCGCATCAGCGGCAGAAAGATGCGCTCGACAGCCTTGCCCATCCAGGCATCTTCCATCGGCGGCTTGCCCACAATGGTCGAGGCATACACCGGGTCTTTGCGATGCGTGATGCAGGTGATGTGAAAGACGGGATACTCCTCAGCCAGAGTGTAGAAGCCGGTGTGATCCCCGAAGGGGCCTTCCATCCGCAGCTCATCCAGTTCCACGTAGCCTTCGAGCACGATCTCGGCATGGGCGGGAACCTCCAGATCGACCGTCTCGCATTTCACCAGCTCCACCGGCTCCTGCCGCAGGAAGCCGGCAATCATGAACTCGTCGATCTCCGGCGGAGCCGGAACGATGGCCGCAAAGGTAGTCGCCGGGTCTGTGCCGATCGCAACCGCCACTTCCAGCCGGTCGCCCTTCGGGCTGGCAACGGCAACCTGAGAAGAGGCAGAAGGACGCACCGTGGCGCCGGCTGTCTCAGCCATAGCCTGCACCTGGGCAGCAAGTGCATCGCCCGCCCTGTTGGCCGCCGCCCGCGCGCGCAGCCGCTCCCGCAAGTGCTCGGCCGCGACCTTTTGCCGCTGCCAGTGCATGCCGGTGGTCTGGCCGTCATAAACCTGCATCCGGTACATCCCGACGTTGCGCCGACCGCGGCGCGGATCGCGGGTAATCACACAGGGCAGCGTGATGAAGCGGCCTCCATCGAGGGGCCAGCATTGCAGCACCGGAAAGCGCAGAATGTCGAAGCCTTCGCGCAGGATCACTTCTTTCACCGGCGCGTCTTTCGCAGAGATGGTGCGGGGAAAAAGCTTCCCTGCCTCGGTCAGCATGGGCAGCATCTTCAACCGGTCGAGCATGGTCTCCGGCGCCTTGAGCTGAAGCAGGTTTTGGATGCGGGCCGCGATCTCGTCCAGGCGATCTACGTTGAGGGCCATCGCCATCCGGCGCTCGCTGCCGAATTGGTTCATCAGGACGCGGCTTCCCCCATATCCCTTGATCTTCTCGAAAAGCAAAGCCGGACCGCCGGCACGGCCGCCTTTCCCGTCGCCCACGCTCTTCGATGCCCGGTCGGTAATCTCCGCGATCTCCAAGATCGGATCGACTTCCGCGGCAACGCGCTTCAGTTCGCCTGCTTTCTCGAGCGTACGGATCCAGTCTCGAAGATCGTCGTAGGCCAAGCCTCATCTCCTCGTATGCAATCGGCAATTGCGGGTGAACAGCCCCCGGCGTTAAGGCCGAGGCCACTCCCGATCAGGGTTTCCGAGCATTGCCCCGGCTTCGAATCTGAATTCGCCAGGCCCGGAAACGAACGTTGGCGGGTTCGCCCTTGCCGCTTAGAGCATTTTCTCCTGCCCCATGGATCGGGTCATCGCTGTTCTGTGCAGCCATTCTTTCCACCCCAGCAAGCTAGCTTGCCGGGGACCGCGGTTTGATGGAATGGCCGCGTTGAGGTCTGCACTCGACTCCACCCCATCAGGAGAAATGCTCTATTCGGTCCGCGGTGTGGATTCTCCCCGCATCCAGCGGTCCAGCAGAGTCTGGGCGCATCGTGCGCCGCACAAGTGCTTTACATCCCTGGAGTGGGAAAGCAAGAGATTCCATAGAGTGACTTTGAGCGCCGGCTGCCCGCGAGCTCCCGGGATCGGCTCGACCTGTTCCGCCCAGGCCAGCCACCAGTCCTCAGCATCCCCTTTCGGCTTGCCGCAAACATCGCAGCGGTAAGTCTCGGTAAACGCCATTTCAGTCTCCCATGGGGAACCCGCCTGCGGCAGACCGGCGAATCCCTCTCGTCAGCTCATGCGCCTGGGTACAGCCAGAAACTCCGCGCGATAAGCCCGACGCAAATGGGAAGGTAGCACAAGGCGGCAGTCGATGCCATGCCCCGCAAAGCGGATCGTTAGCCTGGATTTCTCACACTCTCAGTGAACACTCTCATTTCGACTGAGGTCTTGGCCTTTGCTTTTCTTTCTGTCATTCCCGCAAGGGAATCTGCTGCTCGTAACCTCACCGTGATCCTGTTGCCCCATATCGTCAGCCCTCGCGGGTGGCCCATTCAAACCCGGTTTTGGTTTGAGTGGGGATTTGCATTTGCTTTTCTTTCTGTCGGTTCCGGAAAGGAGTCTGCTGTTCGCAACCTCGCCGTCGTCCTCCCTCAACGACCGAGAGTGTGAGAAATCCGCTCTAGCTGGCTTCGCCCTGCGCCACGGGTTTCGATTCCGCGGGAACGCGAACCGCATCTTCCGGATAGTCTTCGAGCGGGTAGCCCAATTTTTTCCACTCGTCGAAGCCTCCCTGAAGCGGGCGGACCCGTTGAACTCCCACCCGTCTCAGCTTCAACGCGGTTTTTACCGCCGTCGCCTCGCTCGGGCAGGTGCAATAGAGAACCACGTCGCGTCCGGATGGAATTTCGGCCTTCCGCGCGACCAGGTTGTCGGGAGAAATTCGGATAGCTCCGGGAAGCACCCTCGGATCCGGCAAATAGTCCAGCGGATGGCGCAGATCGACGATGAAAACCTTCTTTCCAGCGTCCAGCATCGCTTTGAGCTCATCGGGGGTCAGCCGCGCGGTGCGCACTTCGCTGCGGAATTTCCGCTGCTTCCATATCCGATAGCCAAGAATGCCAATGACCGCCAGCACCAAGAGAATGCCCGCAAAGTGGTCAACCCAGGAAAAGATCTGCGGCTGCCGCTTCAGCACATCGCCGAAGAACCTGCCTGTCAAAGCCACGGCCACGGCCCAAAGCGTCGCGCCCGCCATGTCGTAGAGGAGAAAATTGCCGTAGAGCATTCCCGATTGGCCGGCGATGGGAGCCGCCACAGTCCCCAATCCCGGAATGAATTTGGCGAGCAGAAGCGCCTGCGGCCCTCGCTGGGTGAAATAGTTCTCCGTCTTCCGCACGCAGGTCGAGGACTCGAGCGAAAATTTGCACAGCAGTTTCACTA
>DATAWF010000074.1:0-2991 GCA_036267335.1 Acidobacteriaceae bacterium | reverse complement strand
GGTGTGTTCTTCTCGCGGCCTGCCACGATCATGGCAATGAGCGCGGCGTAGATCAGAAGATCGGCCATCACTGCGGGAAGGATGGAGTTCGTTGCGCCCGCGCTGAAGATACCGATCGGAAGGCCAACTGCCAATGGGAGTAGAGCGACTGGGCCCCAGCCCTTGCGCCACGCATAGATGGTGAGAATGAATTCGATCATGGTTTTGTCTCCTGAAGGATTTTTTGTTCGCCGCCTGAGCAGCTACACCCAGGGAAGACGGCGGGTTGCGCCGGATATCCCCATCGCCGGAAAAAATTGTGAGGGATTAAATGGGAGGGAAAAAGGGCGCGCCCGCAAAAAGCGGGCGCGTGGAGGCGGGATTGTCGGGCGGGTAGAGGAGGAGGGCGGCTGTCCTCCCGCGCGGAGACGGTTACCGGCTGACGGCGAAGCCGTAATCGGTCGAAGAGTTTCCAAGGTTGTCCACGACGACGTAGAAGTCGGCGTTCCGGTAGGCGACCCAGGTGAGAACGCAGGTGCTGAAGCGGCACGTCGTCTGGGCGATCAGGTTGTCGTTGTAGTCGTAGAGTCCAACGTGCAGGGAAGAGCTGCCGTCACCCTTGACTGCGACTGCGCCTTGCTGGCCACCGGCCATCGAGATGTTCGAGTAAGTCATGTGGGCGCCGGGGGTAAGTACGTCGTGGTCGGAAACGGTGTTCTCGGCGTGCATCGCGGCGGAACCGGCGAGCAAGGAAGCGAAAACGGCGGCGGTGGCGAAAGAGCGGATTTTCATGGCGATTCTCCTTAGCGATTCAATGTGTGTCCGAGCGATTGGGCGGCGGCCCGTCACTGCTCTCGACACCGCTGAACGACGCGCGCTGCTCGCAGATATTCCCATCGACACCAAATTTTTCGAATGGTATATTGCAGCTACTCGGAGCCTCCCCTGACTTCACAGCAGTCTCTCCACGCCCAATTTCCGATGAAAGAGTCATGCAGGCTCCTGTCGAAGATCTGCTCAGGGACGTCGACCCGGTTATCAAGAATGCCGTGCGGCAGAAGCTGCGCGTTTCGCTGCGTCCGAACGACTTTCGCGAGCAGAATCTGGATGGCCTGGATGTTCTGCAGGAGATCCGCCTAAAGCTTCTTCAGAAGCTTTCCGCGGAAGGAGAGCCGGCCGAAGGCCCGTCGATCAAGGAATTTGCTGCCTACGCAGCGACCGTCGCCTACCATACCTGCTCGGATTACCTGCGCGCCAAGTACCCGGCACGGACGAGCCTGAAAAACTGCCTCCGGCGAGTCCTCGATAAAACAAGCGAATTTTCCCTGTGGGAGGGTCCTTCCGGGGACCTGCTCTGCGGCTATCCCGGGTGGAAGAACCCGTCATTTCAGACGGACGTGGCGCGTGTGAGGGAGCTGCGCATGGATCCTTACCGGCTTCCGGAGGAAGCCATTCCTTCAGGATCGGCGGAAAGCATGCGCTCCACCGATTGGAAGTCCCTGCTGGTTGGCGTTTTCCGATACGTGGACGGTCCGGTGCCCCTCGACGACCTGATCGCGATCGTAGCTCCGATTGTCAGCATGGAAGATGTGCCCGACCAGGACCCCAGCGAAGGTTCGGATACGGACGAGGGTGACGGGGGCTTCAACCTGTTGCCTGCGCGAGGTCCAAGTCCTTATTCCAACTGGCTTACGTGCGAGCGGCTGAAGCTTTTTTGGGCGGCTGTTTTGAAGCTACTGGTCTGGCACCGCGTGGCCTACTTGCTGAACAACCGGGACGGAGACCTCGAGGCCCTTCCTTTGTATGGTGTGGCGACTCTGGAGGAGATCGGCGACGCCCTGGAACTGACGGACAAGCAGTTCGCCAACCTGGCCCGGGAGCTCTCGGTGGAGAAACCGCTGGCTCCAGGACGCTCCTGCGGCGGGCGATTTCTGGAGTTTTGGAAGTTTCTGCCGCTTGAGGACATCACGATCGCAGCGGTGCTGGAAGTAGCCCGTGCCCAGGTCATCAGCTACCGGAGCAAGGCGAAGGAGCGGCTCAAGCGGATGCTTCAGGCGGAGCTATGAAATTTTTTGACCAGGCTGGGTATATGAGGCGCCGGGCGCCGTCTTCCCGTATTGACGAACGCCAAGAATCCATTCGGCGTTGCAGCGACATGGGTTCGGGGAAGGCGGGTTTATGAGTGGAGATCAACGAAATGGGAGAACCGAAAGAGGTTTCGACGGCGTCGAGCATCCCCGCCCGGAGCAGTTGGACCAGTATCGAAGCCTGAGCCTGGCTCCAGACGAGTTTGCCTCCATCGATCGGCACCTGAAGGGGTGCGCCAATTGCCGCCAGCTTACGCTTGCGCGGGCGCCTGCCGGCTCGATCCGGCTGCCCGAAGAGGTGCTGGCGATCAAGGAGCCCCTCCATCTGAGCTACGAAGAAATCAGCTCTTACGTAGACGGGTCGCTGGGTGGAGGAGAGAAGGATCGCGTCGAGGCCCATGCCTTTTTGTGCGAGAGCTGCGGCCGCGAGATTGCGGACCTCAAGCGCTTGGATCAACAGTGGGCGGCTGAGATTCCTGAGAAGCTCGCAGAGCCGGCAGCGGGTTCGATTTTTCAGCGGCTCGCAAGCTTTTTTGCGGCGCCATGGCGCGTGCGGGAGTTTGGCTTGGCCTTGGGTGCGATTGTTGCCGGTATTTTGGTGATCTTCCAGGCTGATCGCAGTTCGCGTGCACCGGCGCCCATCAGCGGCGAAGCAGCCAAGCTGATGTATATAGGCGCCTCCGGACACAGCGGTTTTGCGTTTGGAGGGCTTCTGCTGATCGTCGCCGGGGTGGTTTTTCTCGGCTACAGCATGCGGAAAAGGAAATAGTGGCGGGCGCAGGCGGCTAGGCAGAAAATCGCATTTCAGCCTCCAACGATCGCTCGTGATGCGGGCCCGGGTAAACAAAGCACAACCGCGGCGTGCCGGAGGGCGGGCCGAACAAAAAAAGATTTCAGGAGAGCCACGATGGCAAAACGACCAGGC
>DATAWF010000073.1:0-7662 GCA_036267335.1 Acidobacteriaceae bacterium | reverse complement strand
CTCTCGGCCGCTGCCGCTCTTGCCGCTCTTCTGATTCCGGCTCTCCTCCACGCGCAGGATGAATCTCGCAGCATCGCCAGCGGCGGCATCTCGGTCTCGGGCTGGCAGGGAAAGGCCGATGCCAACAAGCAGAACCAGACCGTCAATGACGCCAAGCTCTCCGGCGCTCCAGACCAGCTTCAGGTGACGACGGGTCCGGCCGTGGCCTACTGGAATCCCGCCGATACGGCCAGCGGCGACTACACAGTGAGCGCCACTTTCACCGAGCCGAAATTCATGAACCTCAACACCCATCCCCATCCCTACGGCATCTTCATCGCCGGCAATGACATGGGCACCGACCAGCAGACGTATCTCTACTGTGCGGCCTACGGCAACGGCACCTTCATCGTGCGCGGCTTCGGCCCGCAGGCCTTCCAGATGAACGGGCGCGGGGAGGCCAATGCTGCCGTGCACAAGGCCGCGGCAGTCGGGCAGCCCGTGACGCAGCAGATCGCTCTTTCAGTCAAGGGAAGCAAGGTCGAATGTGCGATCAACGGCACGGTGGTCGCAAGCTACAACAAGTCCGACCTCGTCACGGCGGGCAAGCTCAAGTCAACCGACGGAGTTTACGGCATTCGCTTCGCCCACAACACCGAGGGAGTCGTTACCGGCCTGACGGTAACGAAGTAAGGAGTAGCGGTACCCGCGGTGGCCCATTCAAGCCCGGTTTTGGCTTGAGTGGGATCTTTTGTCAGTCCGCAAACCTGTCATCTCGACCGAAGGCGGCGCAGCGCCGCCGCCGTAGCGGAGAGATCTGCTTTTGCTTTTCTTTCTGTCATTCCCGCAGGGAATCTGCTGTTCTGCCATCCTGCGCCGAGCTGTTTGCGCGTAGGGTGGGAGACCGCAAACGCCGGCGTTCACCCATCCATTCGAGTCGTTCGTTCCGATTGCTGCTTGCTTCCCGTCAACCGTCCTCGTCCTAGCAAGGCTCATACCGCCGCTGGTAGTGCGGCATGAGCCGCCACGGAATGAGGGCACTGTGTTGTTCTCGCCGCTCTACACTGTTCACCGCCTTGCCGCTTCGCTCACTCACCGCTTTGCTTACTAACTTGAATTTCATACAGCTTTCGCACGAGGAGGCAGAAATGCGGATGACGCCACGGTGGAGTCGGAGTTGGGGTAAACAGAGACAGCTTGTAGCCCAGAGGACGTCATTCTGGGCGCGCGAAGCAGAGCGAAGAATCCCTGTATTTGTATTTCGTTGCCAGATAAAGTTGGTGGTCTTGCGCCTGATTTCTCCCTTCTTTCAAGGGAACTGGTGGAAAAATTCGGGTTAATTCGGTGAGGGCGGCTCAGCGTGATCGATCACAAGAGTTTCTACCGGACCCTTGGCCGGTACCAGTTTGAGACCGAGAGCCCGAATTAGTTCGTGGAAAATCGCGTCGGAGCCGTCCTTACGAAGGTCCATTCCATCATCTTCCGAAGGGCGGTAGTCAAATGATCCCGTTAATCCAGTGCGATCGAAAACCGGCTTATGCAGATAAAAACTACTTGCAAAGTCTGCTAAATATTGCATCGAAACGTCATAGAGAACCCACCGTCCAGCCCAGCCCATGTTTTCACCAGAAGCCCGGTCTCCAGGATCCTCTTTTGCAGTGAAAGCTTTTGTGGCAGATAGCGGGATCGATTTGCCGCTCTTCTCCAAGAGATAGACGTCTCCAGTCTTCGTTTCGCGATGGACTTTCAATTGAAACCTGTCGATCAGGAGTGCCTGTAGCATCTCGCGCAGACGCTCATCTTCAATGTTGAACCAGCTAAACCGGGGGTTCATTTTCCACTGTATGTCTGTTGGAGCCTTAGCCTCGATATCGTACTCAGTATTGTCAACCCACTTGTCGCCTCCTGAAACCTGCCAGTAGTCCAAATGAAATGCAGTCGCAACCAGACTTTTTAAGGTGACCGTGGGAATCACAACTCGGCCTCCGGGATAGACTGTAAGTCCAGTAAGGTGAGGACCTCCAGGATTGATCGGCTTGATAGTCGCAACCTCGAACCTCGGCAAATCCTTTCCTGAACTCCCGTTGGCTTGCCCCAGCACAATCGGCACAGCGATAGCGACCACTGCAGCGGCCGCAAGCAAAGCCTTCCTGCCGCCGCTCAGCCCTTCTCCCAGGCTCGCGGTCATAATGCGGACGATCCGCTTTTTGAGATCCGCGCCGGTGATGCCCGAGACGCAGGTGAGGGGAGACTCCACGCAGAACTCGCAGACTTTCAGAATGCTTTCGGCATAGGTCTGGGGCTGCCTGCCCAGCCGCAGCACTTCTTCGTCGCAGGCGCGCTCGCGCTCGGCGATCAGCGGTTTCTCCAACCACCAGACCAGCGGATAAATCCAAAAGACCGCCTCGACCAGCAAGTGCAGCGAGGAGGTCAGATTGTCCCGCCGCTGCACGTGGCAGATTTCATGGGCCAGAACGGCCTCAAGCTGCGCGTCGTCCAGATGCCCGGAAATTCCCTCCGGCCACAACAGAACGGGAGAGAAGACACCGACGATCCCCGGCTCCAGAGACTCCTGCGACAACCGCATTTCGATCTGCTTTGGCAGACCCACGAGCCGCTCCATCCGCCGCAGCATCTCGATTTCGCGGCCTTCGGTCAGGGGCTTCGCCGCGTGCAGGATCTTCGCGATTCCGCGCCACTGCGTAGAGCGAAGGCCGAGCACGGCGAGAAATCCCGCAAGCCACGCCAGCATCAGCAAAGTCAGACGAAGATTCTGCGGATGAAACTCGGCCTGCACCGCAGCGGAGACTGGCACATTTAGAGCTGCCATCCGGTCAAAGGGCTGGCTCACTTGATCCATAGCCGCATACATTCCAGGATTCGCGCGGATCGCAGGCGCAGACCATAGGCCACCTAGATGGCTGCCTATCGCCATCAACAGCGAAAACGGCAGCAGGAACTTCACCGAAGCCGCAAGCCATAGCCCATAGCGAACCCGCGCGTGGTTTTTGCGCAGCAGCAGCGCCAACAATCCCGTCGCGGCGGCAAAGATCATCGACTGCCAGAGATGATTTGCCAAAGCAGAAACAATTGGGGCCAGTAAAAGGGAGTGGAAATTCATAGCGACTTATCCCTTCTTTCCCAACTTCTTTAACTCGCGCTCCGCTTCTTTCACGTCTTCGAGGCGGAGCTTTCCCGACTTCACCAGATGCATCATGATGAGCTGCGACCGCCCGCCGAAGACCCCCAGCAGCTCATCGATGAGCCGGAGTTGGGCATCATCCGGCGAGACCAAAGGCGCGAAGATGTGGAAGTTGCCGACTTTCTTGACGCGGTGCAAAGCTTTCTTGGTTTCCATCCGGTACATCGTGTTCTGGATGGTTGTGTAGCTCGGTCTGTTCTTTTCAGGAAAATCTTCCTGAATCTCGCGGATGGAGGCTTGGCCGCGAGGCCACAGCTTCTCCATGATCTGGAACTCGAGCTTCGAGAGTTTCGGTCCGTTCATCGCGGTCCTCCAATGGCTGTATTAGTGTCTACAACTCGTGTTGGAGACTGTCAAGCGAAATAATCCAAGAGAGCGACTGGGTGCCCCAGGTTCGCGCCAGCGTACCTGGGCCGAGAAAGAGTTTTTATCAACGCTCTTGAATGTTTCCATCCCGCTCGGTCAAAAAAAAGCTAGGAGCGAGGATTGCTTTTTCATCCCATGTACGTTCGCCTGCCGCAGAAGAACAGGGCACCCATCGGCGCCGAGAAAGAGTCTTTTCGATAACCTTGAAGTTGGGTTTACCAGACCGGATCCGGGTTAAGATAGCCAGAATGACGACCGGTCTAAAGCGTTTCCAGAAAGAAGGCCATCTCCATTTCGTCACATTTAGCTGCTATCAGCGGCAGCCCTATCTGGGGACGGAGGGCGCTCGAAGTCTCTTTGCAGACGCTCTCGAACGGACACGCTGCCGCTGTTGTTTTGATGTCGTTGGTTACGTCGTCATGCCCGAGCATGTGCATTTGTTGGTGAGCGAGCCTGAGCGGAAACTCCTTGCGGTTGCCATCCAGGGTCTGAAGCTCTCTGTGGCTCGGCGGCGAAAAGAAGATCCATTTTGGCAAGCACGCTACTACGATTTCAACGTATTCACGGAAGAGAAGCGCATAGAGAAGCTTGAATACATGCACATGAATCCTGTGAAGCGAGGTTTCGTGGAGAAATCAGAGGAGTGGCGATGGTCGAGTTCGCGCTACTACGCTTATGACGAGCAGGGATCCGTTGAGATTGCCTCTTCTTGGAGAGTCAGGTCGAGAAAGAGTTTTTATCAACGCTCTTGAATATTTCCGTCCCACTCGGTCAAAAAAAGCTAGGAGCGAGGACTGCTTTTTCATCCCATGTATGTCCGCCTGGCGGCGCAGCACCTGGGTCACCCATTGGGGCAACTAGGATGGAAAACGATCGCAGAGCTGAGCGCCGAATAACCGGCGGCCTACTTGCTCGTTCCGGCAAAGAGCTTCGCCGGGATCTCCTGCTTCAGAGAAGCCATTTCCTTCCATGGGTCGCGGCGAAGACGGCTCTTCCAATCCGCGAAGGCGGCAACAGGAAAGCGTGGTCTCTCCGCCGCCTTGAGCTCCGTCCATGCAAGGGGTAACGAGGCCAAAACTCCGCGCCGGGCCCGGGCCGAATAGGGAGCGATCGCAGTTGCGCCGCGTTCATTGCGAAGATAGTCGACAAAGATCTTATTTTTCCGAGCGGCCTTGGTCATCTTCGCGATATAGAGCTGAGGATTGCTGCTCTCCATCTGCAGCGTGAACGCTCGTGCAAATGTTTTGATCTCTTCCCATCCGCGTCGTGGCTCAAGAGGACTCACCACATGTAGTCCTTTGCCGCCGATAGTTTTCACAAAGCTCTTGAGCCCCAAAGTGCGCAGCCGGTCGCGTACCTCTTGGGCCGCATCGCCAAGCGTCTTCCAACTGACCGCATCGTCCGGGTCCAGGTCAAAAATCAGCCGGTCCGGATGCTCCAGATCGGCGTTCGTGGAGCCCCAGGGATGGATCTCGAGCACATTCATCTGAGCGAGGCCGGCCAAGGCCTGAGCGGTTGAGAGCGTGACATACTCTTCTTCGCCGCTGCCGTCTTTCTCGCGAATCATCACGCCCTCGATCCCGGGCGGCATTCCCGGCGCCAGATGTTTCTGGTAAAAGCATTGGCTGCCGACGCCTTCAGGGCAGCGAAGCAACATCAAAGGCCGCCCGGTAACATGCGGCAGCATCTGCGGCGCGATCGCAAGGTAGTAGTCGACCAGTCCCTGCTTGGTGAGGCCGCTCTCCGCGTCGATGACCTTTTCAGGATGCGTAACGCGAATCGGGGAAGCTCCCGCGCTGGCCGTGCGGGCAACTGCAGCATGCGGCCGCCCTGCGCTGGGGTGCAGGGGTTTGTCCGGTTCGCGTGGCGTCCTTGGGGTCTTGGTAGCCTTTGCCGGCTCCGTTTCTTCCCGGCGGACATTCTTGGCCTCAATATCCTCGCGCAGCCCCTGAAAGCTGGCCTGCCGGACGCGCAGGTCCGTCGTCCAACTCAGAAACTGTACTTGCGCCACCAGTTCGGGTTTGGTCCAGACGGCGCCGCGGCGTCCATCCGGGGGAACTTCGGCAAAGGGAAGTTTCTGCTGATGCAGCGCGTCGAGCTTCTCGCGCAGCATGCGCGATGAGCTTTGCGTAAATCCCGTGCCCGTGCGTCCCGCATAGCGCAGGCTGCCGCCGTCATAGTAGCCGAGCAGAAGTGCGCCGACTCCGTGAGAACCGTTGGAGGGAAGCGTGAATCCGCCGATCACGAATTCCTGTTCGAGAATGCACTTCAGCTTGACCCAGGAAGAGCTCCGCCCCGCCGTATAGGCGGAATCGGCTTTTTTCGCAATGATTCCCTCGGCTCCCAGCCGGCATGCCTGAGTAAAAACCTGTGCCCCACCGCCAGCCACGTACTCACTCACGCGTACCGGGCTGTCTTCGGGCAATGTCCCGATGAGGCCGGCAAGGAGCTGCTTGCGCTCGAGCAGCGGACGGGCCGTCAGATTGTGGCCGTTGAGATAAAGCAGGTCGAAGACGAAATACGTGAGAGTATCGGTTTTTCCCGCGTCGAGGGCATTCTGCAAGCGGGCAAAGCTGCTATTCCCCTCCGAATTGAGCACGACGACTTCGCCATCCAGGATCGCGCTCTCGACCTTGAGACCGGCAAGCTCCCCCGCGAGCGCCGGCATGCGGTGCGTCCAATCAAGCCCCCGCCGGGTGAAGAGCTTCACCCCGGATGCCGATGAGCCGGTGCGGAGCTTTTTCGGCTTCTCCGGGTCTCTTTCAATCCGCGCCTGAATGCGATACCCATCGAGCTTGAGCTCGTGAATCCAGCCTGCGCCTTCCGGCGGCCGCGAGAGATGCCCGGCAAGCTGCGGCTCGAGAAACTCCGGAAGCTTTTGCCTCGGCCCTTGCAACCCGCGAGGATGGAAAGCCTTCATCGGCTTGGAATCCTTCATCGGTTTGGAATTTTTGATCGGTTTGGCCCCGCTCTGTTTCGCCGGTTGCTTGTCTGCCCCTTGAGCCTCTGGGCGATTCGAATGCCAGACGTGGTCTTCTTCGCGCGCGATCGCATCGAGATCCCGGCCGGTAAGCACGCTGTTGGGAGAGTCTTCCGTGATCGCAGGCTCCTGTGCCGTGCGCTCATATTCGTCGTGTTCTTTGATCAGCAGCCAGTTGGGCTTCGCCTCTTTCGCGAAGCGGCCGCCCATGCGGACCAAGACCCACTTGCCCCGTAACTTTTCTCCGTGCAGGATGAATTTCAGGTTGCCCTTTTCCAGTCCCTCATGGGGATCGCCCACCGGCTCCCACGTGCCTTCATCCCAAAGCATCACCGTGCCGCCGCCGTATTGTCCTTTGGGGATGGTGCCTTCAAAGCCCCCATACTCCATCGGGTGATCTTCGACCTGGACCGCCAGCCGCTTGTCTGCGGTGACATAACTGGGGCCTTTGGTCACGGCCCAGCTCTTGAGCACCCCATCGAGGCCCAGGCGGAAATCGTAGTGCAGCCTGGTTGCGGCATGTTTCTGGATGACGAACGGCAACGCGCCCGGCTGTCGCGATTCCTCGCCGGCCCGTGCGGCTTTGCCGCCACTCGGCTCCCGCGTTTGCCCAAAGTCGCGTATCGACCGGTACCGGGCAAGCTGACGGTCGATCAGCTCCGAAGAGCTCGCCTTGCGCGAGCTGCCCTTTCCCGTCTTTTTGGTTCGCGAATCTTTTCGCGCAGTCGCCATTTCGGTTGCCGCCACCCCGTTCCTTTGTATCGCATCTTGCACGGTCCGCCATCAGGCTGGGCAGCGCACCTGGAATGGGATGCGATTGGAGGCAAAAGAAGCTAACCTGACGCGAAAGGGGTCGCGTCCACCAACTGCCGTGGTCCTTGAGGGGTCCCGAGCATCGGCGAGGACCGGGTCCCGGCAAGCGGCGCGAAGGCCCTGCCGTAGTGGAAAGATCCGCAGTTGGCTGACTCGCTGCGTTGGCCTTTCTTTCTGTCAGTCCCGTAGGGAATCTGCTGTTTGTAACCGGAAGGTAGCGCGCAGCGCTGACCACAACTGACAACTGATCACCGATTACTGAAAACTTTCTATTGTCATCTCGACCGGAGGCGGCGCGAAGGCGCCGTCGTAGTGGAGAGAT
>DATAWF010000072.1:0-4286 GCA_036267335.1 Acidobacteriaceae bacterium | reverse complement strand
TTCCCGAATCAGGCCATTGAACGCCGACAATTCCGGCATCGGCGACGGGCCCTCCAAAGTCGACACTCACATGGACCGCCAGCACATTGAGTCCCGGATGCAACGCCGCCGCACTTTCAGCAGTGATGGGGAAAACCACGTAGCCCGAAGACGGCCCAGGTGACGTCACGGCTAAGGCTCAGGCCTAGAGCATGGTGATTTTTCCGCTGCCCACGTCGTAAATGGCGGCACGGATCATCAGCTTCTTCTGCGTTACCAGATCGGCTAGCACCGGGGACGTATCACGTAACACCGACGCTTGCAGAGTGGCATTTTGCCGGCTGGCAGTTGTCAGGTCCCCGTTGGCGCCGGCTGCCGCGGGATGGATGTACTGATAAAGCGTGCTGATCTGTCCCGGCACAGCCTTGCCTGCCAAGGTAGCCTTGACGGCGCCGCAATTGGTATGTCCGAGCACGAGAATGGCCTTGAGTCCCAACACTGCCGCACCATATTCCAGGCTGGCAATCGTATCCGGGGTGGCGACGTTGCCGGCCACGCGAACGACGAAGAGATGACCAATGCTCTGGTCGAAAACCAATTCGACCGGCACGCGCGAGTCGGCGCAGGAAAGAACGGCTGCGAACGGCACCTGGTGCTCCGCTGAGTGCGCCTTGAGAACGTCGAGATCCTCACGGAAAGAGATCAGGTTCTGGGCGAGGAAACGCTGATTCCCTTCGACCAACAGATCGATGGCGCGCTCCGGTGTCTCCGGACGTTGGATTGCTTCACGTGGCGCCTGATAGAACGCGCGAGCTGGAGTTGTCGTGAGTCCTGCGAGGCCGAATGCAGCAAGCCTCAGGAAGTCCCTGCGCTTGTTTTCTCTTTCCCAGATCATCCCGTCCTCCCAGCAGAGTGAAAATCTTGGGATAAGAGTATGCCTCCATCCGCCCGGCGATAAAACAGTTTCTTAGGGGGGTGGTGGATCCGCCAAGTGGGTTTGCGCCCGCCGCAGACGCGGTTCCCTCCTTTTAGCGCCCGATGGCTTGTCACTATGCCATAACTGGCATATTATCCATGCAGATGGAAGCTGAGGGCAAACCTGTTCCCAAGCCGCTGATATGGGTGGGCGATTCCCTCGAAGCGGTAAGAAGCTTTCCAGAAATAGTCAAACGCGAGCTCGGTGTGGCTCTCTATCAGGCGCAGTTGGGTAGCAAACACGCACAGTCAAAGCCCCTGCGTGGCATCGGTCCCGGAGTTCTGGAGGTCGTCTCCGACCACAGGGGAGACACCTTTCGGGTGGTGTACACCGTAAGGCTTGCGGGCAGAGTTTATGTGCTGCACGCCTTTCAAAAAAAGTCGAAATCCGGCATTGCAACACCGCATTCCGAAATCAACCTCGTCAAGCTACGGCTCAAGCGTGCCACCGAAATGCACAATACATGGGAGAAACAACATGGCTAAGCATGATTCCATCGAAGGCAGCGGCAACGTATTCGCAGATCTCGGACTTCCCAATGCGGACGAACTGTTGGCCAAGGCGGAACTGGCCATCAGAATCACCGACATTCTCCGCCGCCGCCATGTGACACAGGCTCAGGCTGCCACAATCCTGGGCGTCGACCAGCCTAAGGTCTCCGCACTGATCCGCGGTCGTCTCGCAGGGTTTTCGATTGAGCGCCTGCTGCGGTTTTTGCTACTTCTCGGCGCGGACGTGTCGATCACCATTCAGCCGCATCGACGTTCCCATGCCCGCCCACGCACGAAAGCTGCGAAGCATGGTTCCAAGCTGTCGAGAGTCGGCGTTTTGACCGTGGGCGAAATCGGAGCTGCCGAAACCTCGAAGAATCTTCGAGCGCAGCCGGTCGCGCCACGACGCTAAGAGAACGCCAGGCCATCCGCCACACAGTGCCCTGCGGAAATGATTTTCCCGGCCCTACGCCAAGACCTCCTTCGACATCGAGGGCGGAGCGGCATCCGGGGCACTGCCCCAGGACTTGTTCGCACGCGGGCCCATCTCGAGAGAGAGCACGCCGCCGTTGACCATGTCCTTGTGCTCGAACCAAGGCTTGTTCCATGGCTTGCCGTTCAGAGTGGCCGACTGAATGTACTTGTTCGCGGCCGAGACATTCTTGGCCTCAATCGTGAATACCTTGCCTTCCCCAAGCGTCAGCTTGGTTTCCTCAAAGACTGGGCTGCCAATCTCGTACACCGGGCGCCCGGGGCAGACGGTAAAGAGGCCCATCGCACTCATCACGTACCAGGACGAAGTCTCTCCGTTGTCTTCGTCCCCGGGGTAGCCGGTGGGACCGGAGTTGTACCAAATCTTCATCAAATCCCGCACCCGCCGCTGCGTCTTCCATGGCTGGCCGGCATAGTTGTAGAGATAGGGGATGTGGAGGGCCGGCTCGTCGCCGACCGCGTATTGCCCGATCAGGCCGGTCTGATCCGGAAACTGCGCGTAGAAGAAGTACTTCGATCCGCCTCCTCCGCGAAGCGGCGCGGGAGGACCGGCGTATCCCTCGAACTGGTCTTGGAAGAGGGTGTCCAGCTTGTCGACGAACTTATCTCTTCCCCCCATCAGGTTGATCAGACCTGCGACGTCGTGCCGCACCTCAAAGGTGAAGATCCATCCATTCATTTCCGAGTAGTATTCCCGCCCGCCCTGGCCTCCGCTCCAGATAGGGCTGTACTCCTTGGGGTCGAGGACCCATTCGCCATCGGCGGACTTCGGAGCCATGAAGGCAATGCGCGGGTCGAATACGTTCTCGTAATTGTGCGCCCGCTTGCGGAAGGTCTCGTAATCGTCGTCCTTTCCGAGAATCCTGGCCCACTCCGACAAGCACCAGTCGTCGTAAGCGGAATCGAGCGTGACCGCGACCGCCTGGCGCCGCTCGAAAGGATGGACCTCCTGGACCGTCTCCTCCTCGCCCTTCTTCAAAGCGGGAAAGAAGCCCTTTTCGATATAGACACGATCGAGCGAGGTTTGCGCGACATCCCGCCAGGGCAGAAAGGTCTCTTTGGTCTGCAGATCCTTGAACCCTTCATAGAGCTTGGCCGAATCGAAATCGCGGTAGCCCTTCTGGTACATGTCCAGAGCCGTGCCGATCAGGTGATGTCCGCTCAGCCCGCGGCCAAAGCCCATCATCCGGCCTGTTTGTTCGTAAAGGATGGTATAGGCACGCATCAGATCGATCTGTTGCGCGGGATGCGCGAGCAAGTGCAGCGGTTCGAGAGAGCGGGCATTGCCCCACATCGCGACGCCGCCGTTGCCGGGATTGAACCCATACCCATTCGCCGGATGCAACTGGTGATCGCCAGGACCCATGTATTGATTGTTCTCAGCCTCGTTGGAAATGCTCGTCAGCACGCGGTAGAGACAGGTGTAGAAGACGGTGCGCTGCTCCTCTGTGCCACCTTTTACCGCGAGCTTGCCCAGCGCCTGGTTCCAGGCGGTTCTAGCTTTTTCTCGGGCCCGGTCGAAATCCCAGGCTGGAATCTCGCTCTGCAGGTTTTTGCGCGCCTGATCGATGCTGAACGCGGAGATCCCAACGCGGAGCCCAATTTTTTTGTTCCGGCCCGGCGAAAAGTCCGCCATGATTCCAATGCCGTTGGCTCCCGCTCGCGAACGCCCCTGGGCGAGCGGGAGACCGGTGAGGTTTTTGGAAGAGGCGACGGGTTGCGAAAACTCGGCATAAAAGTAGCCGCCCCGGCCGGCGCCTCCCCGGCCCCCTCCGCCGTGGCCGTTGAACGAGGTCGAGTTCAGCAGGTTCATCTCTCCGCCCCCGGGCATGCTGAACAGCACATGCGCCGGAGCGCCTTCGGGGAATGTGAGCTGATAGAAGGCCCCATGCTCGCTCGCCGTGTATTCCACCTTGATGTTCGAGTCGTCGAGAGTGGCGGCATAGTAATACGGCGTGGCCGTTTCCAGGTCATGGTCATACCAAGAGGCGTATTTGGCGGGACTGGTTTCCGCGTCGCCGCTGAGGGGCATCATGGTGACTCCGCCGGCAGGAAAGCCGTAAATCTTGTCCGCGGTGTACCGGTCCCCGATTCCAGGCGTGGTGATCGGCGCGAGGCTCATCGTGCCGTAGGGCAGCTTGACGTAAGGAACGGTCGCCGTCAACAGTTGTCCGATTCCACCCATGTTGGGGTTGACGTAGTCGACCGGCTCTTTCTCGACCGGCTCTTTTCTCTGCGGCTTGCCCGGAACTGCTGCTGCCTCCGCAGGCAGGACCACCGGCGCCAACGCGGCTGTTGCAATTCCCTTGATCAGATTCCTTCGCGAGAAATCGGATTTTGTCATTTGC
>DATAWF010000071.1:0-8632 GCA_036267335.1 Acidobacteriaceae bacterium | reverse complement strand
GAGCGAGTGACGCCGAGGTGGTGGTGCGGGAGGGTGACGAGTTTTCGACCACCGTGCGTTTAGGCCAGGTCGAGACGCTCAAAGAGTCGGGTTCCCGCGGCATCGGTCTTCGGGTTTTTGTGGGGGAAGACGGCGCGCGGCGTACGGCCAGCACCTCGACCAGCGATTTTTCCGCCGCCGGACTGCGCCATCTTGTTGCCGGTGCGCTCGATCTGGCGCGAGTTACGTCGGAAGATCCCTTTGCCGGGCTTCCCGAGTACGGAGCGTATGGGCAAATCGACGGTGATCTCGATCTCCACTACGAGGACGTTTACTCCTTGCCCACTTCCGAGCGCATCGAGTATGCACGGCGCGCGGAGGCCGCCGCGCTAGCCGCCGATACGCGTATCCAGAACAGCGACGGCGGCAGTTTCGATGCGGCAACGGGACGCAAGATACTCGCCAACTCTCGCGGATTTCTCGGCGAGTATCGCCGCTCGTACTGCTCGATCAGCGCGATGCCGATTGCCCAGGAAGACACGGGCGGAATGCAGCGCGACTACTGGTATTCGGCGGCGCGCAGGCTCGCTCTGCTCGAGGCTCCGGAAGCGATTGGCGCGGAGGCGGCCCGCAGGACTGTGCGCCGGCTTCGTGCCCGCCGTGTTCCGACGCAGCGTGTCCCGATCGTCTTTGCGCCGGAGATTGCCCGCTCGATCGTGGGACACGTCTTCGAGGCTGCCAACGGAGACAGCATCTATCGCGGCGCATCGTTCTGGGCCAATCGCCTCGGGGAGCAGGTGGCGGCGGCCAACGTCACCGTCATTGACGATGGCACCATGCGCGGGGGATTCGGCACGGCGCCCTTTGACGGCGAGGGTCTTTCCACCCGCCGCACGGTGATCGTCGAAAAAGGGGTTCTTAAGAACTACCTGCTCAACACCTACACGGCGCGCAAGCTCAACATGCAGACGACCGGCAATGCCTCCCGGGGTCTGGCGGGAAATCCTGGGATCGGCGCGGGAAATCTCTTTCTTGCAGCGGGCGAGGTCTCCGCAGAGCAGCTTCTACGCGAGATCAAGGCTGGTTTTTATGTCACTCAGTTGATGGGTTTCGGCGTCAATATGGTCACCGGCGACTACTCGCGTGGGGCGGCAGGGCTTTGGATTGAGAACGGCGAGCTGACCTACGCGGTGGAAGAGGTGACGATCGCCGGCAATCTGAGGGAGATGCTGCACAACGTGACCGCGATTGGCTCCGACCTCGAATTTCGCGGATCGGTTGCATCCCCCACCTTACGCATCGACGGAATGACGATCGCCGGGGAATAATTTTTCCGTGCTGCTGGCTCACTCCATCCCTTTCGATTCGAACGATCCGCGGGGCAGCTTGCGCGGACTGCCCGAAGGGCCCGGCATCTTCGCTCTGTTTGCCGCCGATCCGGGGGCGCAGCCGTATCTCAGCAAAGCGCAGAACCTGCGCCGCCGCCTCATGCGATTTTTGCGCGCGGCGGAGAGCGGGGGCGGAGATGGAGAGCGTCCTCCGACCCGCCGCCTGCAATTGGCGCACATGGTGGAGCGCGTCGAGTACAGCACCTCGGGCTCGGAATTCGAGTCGTCGCTCTGCCTCTATGACGCGTCGTTGCGGGTCTTTGGGAATGGCGGGAGCGATGGCGCCCGCCGCCGCCTGCGCCTGCGGCCTCCGGCTTTTCTGCGCATGTCGGTCGAGAATGCGTATCCCCGGGTTTACCCAACCACACGAATCGGCAAGTCCGCGGCGCATGCGCTCTTTGGTCCGTTCCCCTCGCGCGCCGGGGCGGAGCGATATGCGGAGGAGATGCTGAATCTTTTCCTGCTGCGCCGATGCGTCGAGGATCTTCATCCCGATCCCGCGTTTCCCGGGTGCCCTTATTCGGAGATGAAGATGTGCCTCGCGCCATGCTTTCGCGGGTGCTCGGACGAGCGCTACAAGCAGGAGGCGGATGAGGTCTTCGACTTTCTCTCGACCCATGGGACCGGACTTCTGCGCCGGCTCGCCGCGGAGCGGGATGCGGCGTCGGATGGGCTCGAGTTCGAGCGCGCCCAAGCGCTGCATCAGCGGATGCAGAAAACGCAGGCCGTCATCCATCTGGCAAGTGAAGCGGTGCGCCCGCTAG
This sequence comes from Acidobacteriaceae bacterium, assembly GCA_036267335.1. GTDB lineage: Bacteria > Acidobacteriota > Terriglobia > Terriglobales > Acidobacteriaceae > PALSA-350. The sequence continues at coordinate 6,501 of DATAWF010000071.1, read as the reverse complement.
CCGAGCTGACCGGAGTGGTGGTGCAGCCTGCGGCCCAGCCCGACTGCGTGGCGCTCTTCTGCCTAAAGGGCGGTTTTTTGAGCGGCCCGGTGCTTTATTCGATCTTGGGCATGCGCCTTCCGAATGAGCGCTCCGGTTCCTCTTCGCTCTTTCCTCAACCGGTGTCGCTGGAACCCATTCCGCTCGAGCCCGTCCCGCAAAAAAGCGAGACTCCCAAAAACGACGCGCCCCCAAACGAGATAGCCAAAAACGATATGCCCAAAAACGATACAAAAGACATGCTCGAAGCCCGGCTTGCCCAGTCTTTAGCTGCATTGAAAGATCGTGAGCCGGAATCTTCGTCGGTCCAGACACTTTCCGATCATCTAGCGCTCTTTGCCCGTTGGTACTACCGTCCGGCGGCGCGGCGGGTGGGCGAGATTGTTTTTGCCGGTGCCGGCGGCGAGGTCTCCCGCAAGCCGCTGCTGAGGGCGATTGCGCGGGTGGCGGCCAGAGCTGCGGGAATCGAAGTTGCAAGTGCGGAAAAGAGCGAGTTTCCGGCGCCGGGTCCTTCCTAGGGCCTGAGCAGCATCTCCTTGCTCCCGAGCGGTTTCCGGCCGCGCTGGTACACTGGTGTTACCTGGAGAGCGCCGTGGTCCAGCTGCTTCCATCCATTCTCTCTGCTGACTTCTCCCGCTTGGGCGAGGAGATTCACGCGGTCGAGCGCGCCGGCGCTTCCGCGATTCATGTCGACATTATGGATGGCCATTTTGTTCCCAATCTCACCATGGGGCCGCCGGTGGTGGAATCGCTGCGCAAAGTAACCCAGCTTCCGCTGGATTGCCATTTAATGATTGAAAATCCCGACCAGTTCATCGAGGCATTTGCTCAGGCTGGCGCCAACTGGATCGGAGTGCACTATGAGGCATGCCGCCATCTGCATCGCACGCTGCAACTGATTGCCCAGCACGGGATGAAGCCGGGGGTGGTGATCAATCCGGCAACCCGTGCCGACCTGCTGATCGAGGTGCTGCCCATGGTTCACCACGTTCTGGTCATGAGCGTGAACCCAGGTTTCGGCGGCCAGAAATTCATCGATTTCTCTGTGGAGAAGATTCGGGAGCTCGCCGAACTGCGGGCAGAGCTTGGACTTAGCTTTCACATTGAAGTTGACGGTGGTATCGCTCACGACACGGTTGCCGCCGTGGTCCAAGCAGGAGCGGATCTATTGGTAGCCGGAAGCGCGGTCTACGGTACGGGCGATCCTGAACGGGCTGCGCGGGAATTGCAAAAGGCGGCCCGCGACGCGGAACGTCAACGCGCAGAGCAAAATTTCCAGCCGGCACGGGCTGGGGCCATTTAGACTTCTAAGAGATCACTTTCTCCATGCCGCCATCGAGAGGCAGCAGCCAGGCGAATTGCTGCCGTTTCGAAACCGCTGTTCACGAGGTGTTATGAAGCTTTTGTTACCCGAGGTATTCGCCGCGTGCCTGCTCGCCACTCTGACCGCACCGGCTCCAGCGGGCGTTCTGCCCAACGTCATCCATCACAAAGCCAAGCCCGCCCCGAAAAAGGCCGGGGACGATTCCGTGCAGCCGGACAAAGAACTGTACGACAAAGCGATGGACGCGATGAAAAAGGGAAAGTTTGACGTCGCGCGTCTCGACCTGCAAACGCTGCTGACCACCTATCAGGAATCCGAATATCAGATGAAGGCCAAGCTGGCCGTGGGCGATAGCTGGTTCCGCGAGGGAGGCAGCGCGTCTTTGGCCCAGGCCGAAGCCGAGTACAAGGATTTCATTACTTTCTTTCCCAACCAGCCCGAGGCCGCCGAAGCGCAGATGCGGGTAGGCGATATCTATTTCATGCAGATGGAGAAGGCTGACCGGGATCCGGCCAACGCCGAGCGCGCGGAAGAAGAATACCGGACGATGATCCAGCAGTATCCCGACTCGACTCTGATTCCCAAAGCGAAGCAGAAGCTTCGCGAGGTTCAGGAGGTTTTGGCTGAGCGTCAGTTCGACATAGGGGCGTTCTATGCTTCGCGCGAGCAATGGACAGCCTCAATCGCGCGCCTCCAGACGGTGACGGACCAGTATCCGCTGTTCAGCCGCAGCGATGCGGCCCTGATTCAACTGGGCGATGACTATCGGGCGGAAGCGCGATATGTGCAGGGGCTGCCGAAGTTTCCTGAGGCGGCGCGGCAGGATTTGATGAAGGCCTATGACGATCGGGCTGCCGACGCCTATGCCCGTGTGGTGACGAACTATTCGATGTCGCCGCGCGTCGAGGATGCACGTGAGCGGCTGATCGCTCTCAATCGTCCGATGCCTGAGCCCACCCCGCAGCAGCTTGCGGCTAGCGAAGCGCTGGAACAGAGCCGCCCTGGGGTGACGTTGAAGGACCGCGCGCTGGCTCTGGTGAAGACCGGCCCGAACACAGTAGACGCCGCGCACGCCGGCGAGCCGACGATCGTCAGTCCGCCCGATGTCAATGCGCCGCAGGTCAACGCCCAAAACCAGCAGATGTTTGCAGCCGCGCTGACCGGCAAGCCGATTCCCACCGGTATCGGACAGCCGGCCAACAACGGACCGCAAACCGCCAGCAATGGAGCCGCGCCAGCAGCTTCGGAGGCAGGCGGAGACAGTGGGCAAACGCTGGAATTGGAAAGCGTGCCCGCCGCATCGAGGGCCGCGGGACCTTCCATTGGCGCCTCGATTGTGCAGCCGGGCGACGATCAGGCCAACGCTTCCTCGCCTGCGCCGGATAGCAGTGCCCCCGCATCGAGTGCGCCGCCTGCGACGGCGCCCGCTTCGGATACCGCACCTTCGACGGCAGCACCTGCCACCGGATTCCACACCACCGGCACGGCTGCGACCGATCCGGGCGCTGCGACGGCAGCCGCCCATGCGGGAGTTGCGGGAGCCGAAAACCCCGGAGGCCTGGAATCTCCACCTCCCGCGAACGCCGCGCTGCCCCCGGTTGAGAAACCAGCCGCGGCGCCGCCACAAATCAATGATGTGCAGCAGGGAAGCAACGCTCAGGTCAATACGGGCACCAGTGCCGGCAAGAAAACTCCCAAGTACGACGCGGGAACGGAGTCTTCGAGCAAGCACAAAAAGAAGAAGGGCCTAGACAAGATCAATCCTTTCTAGACCTCATCGGATCGATTTTCTCGAACACCCCAGAGCCTCTTCTTTTTGAGAAGAGGCTCTGATGTTTTGCGTTGATTTTTTCCTGAGATCGAAACCTGGGAGCACCCTTCACAGTCTCCCCCTCGTGCACCCCTCGTGCACCCCTCTTGCGTGCGCAGGGTGAGGGGACGAGGGCCGGTTCTCAGTTCAGTTGTCGGCAAACCCTGCCGGGCTTACCCTCCATCGCCGCGCCCGTTTGCTGTGCTATTTTGAAGAAACTCATGCCTCGCGAATTGCCGAAAGCTTATGAGCCCTCTGCGATCGAAGACCGTTGGGCGGAATACTGGGTAAGGGAAGAGCTTTTTCACCAAGCGTCGCCCTCCTCTGCGCCGATCGCGCCCCTGTTTACGACTCTTTTGCCTCCTCCCAATGTCACCGGCCGTCTGCACATGGGCCACATGCTCAACCAGACGGAGATCGATATTCTCACCCGCTGGCGGCGGATGTGCGGGGATTTGGCGCTTTGGATTCCAGGGACGGACCACGCCGGCATCGCGACCCAGATGATGGTGGAACGCCAGCTCGACACTGAGGGCAAAACGCGTCAGGGCCTTGGCCGGGAGGCCTTTGTCGCCCGGGTTTGGGAGTGGAAGCAGCATTATGGCGGGGCCATTCTCGATCAGATGAAGCGTTTGGGCGCGAGCGTGGACTGGTCGCGCGAGTACTTCACCATGGATGCCGGCCTCTCTGCCGCAGTGCGGGAAGCATTCGTTCGTCTGCATGAGCAAGGGCTGATCTATCGCGGCGCCTACATCGTCAATTGGTGCCCGCGCTGCCAGACCGCTCTCTCCGATCTCGAAGTCGTGCACGAAGAGCAGGCAGGGAAACTCTGGGAGATTCGCTATCCGCTGGCGGATGGATCGGGCTTTGTTACGGTCGCGACCACCCGGCCAGAAACCATGCTTGGCGACGTTGCGGTGGCGGTTCATCCCGAGGACGAGCGCTATCTGGGCGTGCAGGGCAAGATGCTGCGTCTGCCGCTGACAGTTCGCGAGATCCCGGTAATCGCCGATTCCTGGGTCAGTCCGGAATTCGGCACCGGCGCGGTGAAGGTCACGCCCGCTCACGACCCAAATGATTTCAATCTGGGCCAGCGCCACCATCTCCCGTCGATCACGGTGATGGATGAGGCAGCGCGTATGAACGCCGCGGCCGGCGCTTATGCCGGTCTGGACCGCTTTGCAGCGCGCAAGCGGATCCTGGAGGATCTCGAAACCCAGGGCCTTCTGGCGGCGGTGCGGGAACACACCAACTCCATCGGCAAGTGCGATCGCTGCAAGACGATTGTCGAGCCGCGCCTGTCGACGCAATGGTTTATCCGGATCCAGCCGCTGGCGGACCGGGCAATCGCGGCGGTTGAAGAAGGGCACATCCGCTTTACCCCCGAGCAGTATGCCAAGACTTATTTCGAATGGATGCGCAACATCCACGACTGGTGCATTTCGCGCCAGCTGTGGTGGGGCCACCGCATCCCGGCATGGCACTGCCGCACCTGCTCTCACATCACGGTGACACGGGAAACGCCGGCGGCATGTGAAGAATGCGGATCGAGCGCGATCGAGCAGGAGACCGATGTCCTGGACACATGGTTTTCTTCTGGCCTCTTGCCGATCTCCGTCTTCGGGTGGCCCGCGGCTACCCGCGATCTTGCCGTCTTTTATCCCACCCAGCTTCTGGTGACAGGTTTCGACATTCTGTTCTTCTGGGTGGCGCGGATGATCATGCTCGGGTGCCACTTCATGATCGACATGCCGATGCCCGATGGCAGCACTCGCGAACTCAAGGATGCCGTGCCATTTCGCGAGGTCTACATCCACGCATTGGTACGCGATGCCGACCGCCAGAAGATGTCGAAGACCAAAGGCAACGTGATCGATCCGATCGAGATTGTGCAGCGCTTCGGCACGGATGCGGTGCGCTTCACGCTGGCGGCCATGGCCTCGCCGGGAACCGACATTGCCTTCAGCGAGGAGAGAACCGCCGGCTATCGCGCTTTCGCCAACAAGATATGGAATGCGACCCGCTTCCTGTTTTTGCAGATTGATCGCGCGGCTGAAGCGGGAATCGCCGTCGATCTTGAAAGCCTGCCGGCGCTCGCCGCCTGCCCGGCGGATGATGCGCCTCTTGAGACGCGGTGGATCTCGGCTCGATTCAACGCAACCGCCGCCGAGGTCAATGCGGCGCTCGAGGACTATCGTTTTCACGAAGCCGCCAATCTGGTCTACCAGTTCTTCTGGGGAGATTTCTGCGATTGGTACCTGGAGATCGTGAAGCTCCGGCTGGATTTTTCTCCCGAGGCAAACCGCAAGACCGCCCGAGAGACATTGACGACTCTGGTAGCCGTTTTCGAGGCGGCGCTGCGGCTGCTCTCGCCTTTTATGCCCTTTCTTACCGAAGAGCTCTGGCACGCTCTGTACAGCGGCAAGCCTCCGGCGAAATCGATCGCGCTCACCCGCTATCCGCAGGGCGTACAGCATCTCGACGACGCGGCCGAGGGCGACATGAGCGTCTTGCAGGAGCTGATTGTGACAGTGCGCGGTTTGCGCAAAGATCTGGGCGTCGAGGAGAAGCTCGCGGTGCCGGCGCAGTTGAGCCGCTATCGCATTCCCGACGACCTTCGTCCTGTTGTTCAGCGGCTGGCGCGGGTCTCGGAGATCAATCCGGTCGAGCGAATCGCGGAGGGCACATCGAGCCGCAGCACGGCTTTCTTCGACGTCGCTGTGGTTTACGAGCGTAAGATCGATGTCGCGGCGGAATGCGAGCGTCTGGCGAAAGAGCTTGCCCGTCTAGAGAAGGAAGCGGCCAACGCGGAGCGGCAGTTGTCGAATGGGGAATTTCTGAAGAAGGCTCCGGCGGCGGTGATCGAAGGTCTGCGCAGCCGTGCCGGGGAGCTAGGCCTTCTGATTCCGAAAACCCGCGCTGCAATCGAGAATCTTAACTGCGGAAACCATCAATAGGGGGAGAGGAGCGCCATGGACTGGAAGAGTAAGCGCGTCGAAGCCATCCTGGAGCAGGCTCTCCTGGAAGACCGGGCGACGAGCGACGTGACTACGGCTCTTACCATCGACCCCGGTTTGCGGGCCTCGGGCACGATCCTCGCCAAAGAGAATTGCGTGATCTGCGGCCTAGGCTCGATCAGCCGCATCCTCGAGATCTTCGCTCGCCTGGACAAGAAAGCCTCGAACCGGTTCGAGGTCGTGAATCATCCGGAGATGTTCGACGGAGTGCGGGTAAAAAAAGGGCAGGCGGTCGCCGTCGTACGCCACAACGCGCGCGTGCTGCTGGCCTGTGAGCGTGTGATTCTCAACCTGATGCAGCGCATGAGCGG
>DATAWF010000070.1:0-7218 GCA_036267335.1 Acidobacteriaceae bacterium | reverse complement strand
ACGACGAGGAAGACGACCAGATCAAGCCCCGCGACAATTTCGGGTGGACGAACGCTCAGGACGGAGACTTGCGCCGCGTGGAGCATTTCGATTGCATCTCCGTCGCGGAGCAGTTCCAGCAGCCTTTCACGATTTTTCTTTTCACGCTTTTTCTCGCCTGTTTGGCGCTCCCGGCAACCACCCCTCTGCCGCTGGGAGATTATCCCGAGTATGGCGCTCGGCTTCCCTTCTCCATCCGAGCGCGCCGCTGGGTTTTTCTTCTTGCGAAGTTCGCTCTCGTCGTCCCTACGGTCTTCTTCTGTTCCGTCGACCTGGCCTATAGCTGCTTTTCTGTGGATTCAGCCGCCGGACTCTATCTCCAGTTCTGGACTTCGTTTCTAGGCCTGCTCTTCGCATTTCGTTGGGTGCTGCGCGATCAACGGAAGCGCTGCCCGGTCTGTTTGCAATTGCTCTCGAATCCCGCCCGGGTAGGAGAGGCCTCGCGCAACTTTCTGGCATGGAACGGGACAGAGCTGATTTGCGCCAAAGGCCACGGCCTGCTGCACATCCCCGAGCTGCCGACTAGCTGGTGCGGCACGCAGCGCTGGCTGTATCTGGACGCTTCCTGGCGCAGCCTCTTTTCCGACAGCTACATCGCCGCCGGCGGAATCGTCTGACGCACGCTTATTCTGCGCCTTCGTATTTCACTGAGCAGCCGTAGGGACGAGTCACAGGCGTCTGCACCGCTTGGCCGGCCATCGACTCGGTCAGCGCGGCATCGAGATAGTTCTTCGAGATCTTGATATCCGAAACCTCGGTGGTCGGATGATCGTCGATCGCTCCGTCATAAATCAGCACACCCTTGGGATCGATGACGATCATCTGCGGAGTCGTTTTCGCGTCGTACAGACGGCCAATGGTTCCGGTAGGATCAAGAATCGCTGCCGTCGGATCGGCGCCCATCTTTTTGAGGTAGGCATTCTCGGCCGCGGGCTCCATGTAGCCCTGCTTGCCGGGCGCCGAGGAAATGATCGTGAACCATACCACTCCCTTGGCTCTCCACTCTTTCTGCAGCGACTGCATGTTGCCGCTGGTGTAGTGCTTCATGGTGTAGGGGCACTCGTGGTTGTGCCATTCGAGCACGACATACTTGCCGCGAAATTGGGAGAGTTTGAAGGTCTGGCCGTCGGACGCGGTACCGGTGAAATCGGGCGCTGATTCACCCACGCGGGCGGCGCGCGCCGCCGGAGTCGCGATCGCCATGAGGCTGGCCGTAAGGATCATTGCGACGAGATAGGAAAACAATTTCCTGTGGATCATGGGCCTGCTCCTTGGTGAGATTTAGATTGGCTTTCTAGGATTTCCCTGAGCCCGCCCCCTCGGTGACCTGCCCCTGCGCCGCACGCGTGTCGGTTCGGCTCGCATTCACTCCTTGAAGCGCATTGAAGACGATTCCGGGAGTGAGAACCTCGGGAAGAACGCGGGCAGGCCCTCCGGAGGGATAAAGAACGTAGGTCGGCACGCCGCTTCGTCCAAGCTGACTCAGCGCCTGGGTGATGGCGTCATCGTGGCGGGTCCAATCGGCGCGCAGCAGCACGATGCCGGAATCTTTCAACCGCTGCCGCACATCGGCGCGGTCGAGCACAACCCGCTCATTCACCTGGCAGCTCAAGCACCAACTGGCGGTGAAGTCGATAAAGACCGGCCGGTTCTCGGCGCGATACTTCTGCAACACCGCATCGCTGAAGGGCTGCCAGTCCTCTCCTCCGGCGTTGGCCGCGTCCATCTGCCCCGATGGCGCCGCGGGAAAGCTTCGCACCGCCACAAGGGGCAGCGCAATCGCGGCCGCGATCACCACGAGGGCCGCCGCCGATGCTCCCAGGCGGGCCGGCCAACGGCCCAGAATCCATCCGGCAATCGCCAGCAGCAAAAAGCCGGGCAGCAAACCGGCGGAAAGAGCGTTCACACCCGCCGCGGTGGCGAAGAGCCAGACCATCCAGATCGCGACCGCAAAGAGGATGACCGCGGTCCCCTGCTTCAGAATCTCCATCCATGCGCCAGGGCGCGGCAGCAGCCGCGTCCAGGCTGGATGCAAGGTGAGCAGTACAAAGGGCGCGGCAAGACCCAGCCCCAGGGCGGTAAAGACGGCAAACGCGATTACCGCGGGTTGCGCCAGGGCAAATCCCACAGCGACGCCCATGAAAGGCGCGGTGCATGGCGTGGCCACCACCATCGCCAGCACGCCGGTAAAGAAGCTGCCGCCGTATCCTCCCTGATCCGCAAGCCCGGAGCCTTTGCTGGTAAGCGAAAGCCCGATGTCGAACATTCCGGCCAGAGAAAGCCCCAGAAAGAAGAACAACAGCGCGATAACGGCGAGGAAACTGGGAGACTGAAACTGGAAGCCCCAGCCCAGCCGATGCCCTCCTGCCCGCAGAACAAGCAGGACGGCAACGATTGCCCAGAAGGAAACGAGAATTCCCAGCGTGTAGACCGCGCCGTGCGCCCGCAGCCTCCGGCGCGACTCGCCCGACGAGCCCACCAGCGCCAACCCCTTGAGAAAGAGCACGGGAAAAACGCAGGGCATCAGGTTTAAAACCATGCCGCCGAAAAAGGCCAGCACACCGATGCGCAGCAAATGGGACAGTGTTTCGCTGCTGGTTGCGGCCACTTGCCCGCCGCCGGCTGCCGGGCTCGCCGCAAAGTTCGCTCCGGCGAATTCTCCCGGAACCGCATCGACCTGGTATGAGACGCCATCGGCAAACCGGAGCACGCCGCGCAGATTGGCTGGAGCGGTGCTCAGGTTCTCGTCTTTCTTCAGGGCAATCAGGAGATTGCCGCCACTCTCGCGCACCGTTTGGGGCGCGGGATTCGAGATGAGCATCTGGTCCAGGGGGAAGAACTCCGCCGAACTAGCCGGCTGGCCGGCATGCGAGCCAAGCAGCGCGAATGTGAATCCGGAGGGGGTCGGCTGAAACAGTGCCTTCGAACCCGGAGGCAACGGCTGTGGCAATTGAGCCTGGAAGCGCTGCAGGAGCGCCGCCGCTGCCGCATCGGTGGTGGGCGGCTGGCTCGTAACCTTCATAGGCAGCACGAAGTCGGCTTTGCCCGGGATGCACTCCTCACGGCAGACAAGCCAGTTGACACGCGCGCCCAACGGCTCCGTCGCGCCGGCCTTCAATCCCACGGCGGCATGGAGCGCGATGGGAAAGACCACCTCATCCGGATATCCGTAGTCCATGAGCGGCCCATACGAGATCCGCTCGGGAGCAGGAAACTGCATGGCATCCGCGGTAATTCCCTTGGGCAGCTTCCAGGCAACCTGCGGAGGTTCGCCCGAGTCCCCGGCATTGCTCCAATAGACATGCCAGCCCTTGTCCATCACCATGTGGAGGCCCACCTCGGCGCTCCCACCGGGCTGAATGGAGTTGGAGACTGGAACCAGCTCTACCGTGATGTGAAGAGCATGAATGGGACCATGCCCGGAGGCGGGCTTAGCCGGAGACGCCTGAGCGAAAACGGGACCAGCGCCGGTCAGGACGGTAAGACCGAGAAAAAAGGCGGCGAGCAGACGGAGCATGGCGGAAGACCTTACCCGGGGCAATGCGCACTGACGCGGCAAACGCATGCTTGTTCTATTGTAGACGCCGCATGGAGCGCGGAGGTTACAGGGGAAATGTGGTTAAACCGGGCACGAACTCCCCGCGCGCGAGTGGGGCTCGAGCCCGGCGTGCTCCCGGTAAATACACCTGTCCATCACTACTTGGATACCGTTCGATTCGGCCCGGCGCGCGGCCGTCTCGTCGCAAACCCCTTCTTGCAGCCAAAGGGCCGGAAGGTGCAGGCGGATGGCCTCCTCGACGATCTCCGGGACGAATTCGGAGGCCCGGAAAACATTCACCAGATCGATTTTCCCGGCGCCGGCCAAAGCGGACTCGAGATCCTTATACGACTTCTCTCCCAGCGCTTCGGGAATCGCGGGATTGACCGGAACGATGCGATACCCGTGCTGCTGCATGTAGCGGGAAACCTGAAAGCTCGGGCGCCCCGGAGTATTTGAGAGGCCTACCACGGCGATCGTCTTCGCCTGCTCCAGGATCGTATGGATCGTTTCCGGTTCGTTCACGTTTCGCTCCTCGTTTTCTTCTACTCGAGATCGGCTGCAACAGCAATCGGACCTTCGCCGCCCTGGCGCCTCATCATTAGATAACCGCGAATAAACGGCTCCAAATCTCCGTCGAGCACCCGGTCCACGTCACCCACCTCAACCCGCGTGCGCAGATCCTTCGCCATGCGATAGGGCTGCAGCACGTAAGAGCGGATCTGGGAGCCGAAATTGATGTCGAGCTTGGAATCCTCAAGCTTCTTTGTCACCGCCTTCTTCTTCTCGAGCTCATACTCGTAGAGGCGGGAGCGCAGCATCTTCATTGCCTTGTCGCGATTCTTGTGTTGCGACCGCTCGTTCTGGCATTGCACAACGATCCCCGTCGGCAAATGGGTAATGCGCACTGCGGAGTCGGTGGTGTTGACGTGCTGGCCGCCCTTGCCCCCCGAGCGATAGGTATCCACGCGCAATTCCTCCGGCTTGATCTCGATGTGGATCGAATCGTCGATCTCGGGCGAGACGAAGACACTGGCAAAGGAGGTGTGCCGGCGCTTGGCCTGATCGAAGGGAGAGATGCGCACCAGGCGATGAACTCCGATTTCTCCGGAGAGTTGTCCAAAGGCATATTCGCCGATCACCGTGAAGGTTGCCGATTTGATGCCGGCCTCTTCACCGTCTTGATAGTCGTTGATTTCCGTCTTGTAGCCGTTCCGTTCCGCCCAACGCAGGTACATGCGCAGCAGCATCTCGGCCCAATCCTGCGACTCGGTGCCGCCCGCGCCTGGATGCACGGTCACGATGGCATTGAGCGCATCGGTCTCTCCCGCCAGCATGGTGCGAGTCTCGGCTTCCTCGACGAATTTGCCGAAAGATTCGATCTCCCGCTCCAGGTCGCCCTCCACCGGCTCTCCTTCGCGCGCCAGCTCAAAATAAGCATCGATGTCGGCGCTGCGGCGCTCGAGCTCGGCATCCATTGCCGCCTGCGCCTCGGCGCGCTTGCGATCGCGCATCAGCGCCTGCGACTGCGCGGAGTTCGACCAGATCGCCGGGTCGGAGAGCTTCGTTTCGAGGGCTGCTAGATCGTTGCGGAGGCGGGGAGCGTCAAAGATACTCCCGCAGGTCGCGCGCCTTGGCACGCACCGGGGAGTATGCGAATTCGAGATCGTTCAACATTATGGAGCATTTCTCCTGACATGCTGGTGTGGTTAGGACTGCAATGTGCAGCCATTCTTCGGTGGAATGGCTGCGTTCCCGCATTTCTCCTGACACGTGGGCGTGGTCACGATTGTTCTGTGCGGCCATTCTTCAATGGAATGGCCGCGTTGAGATCTGCACTCTACCCCACACCATCAGGAAAATGCGTTGGGCTCTGCTCTCTGCTCCACACCATCAGCAGAAATGCTCTAGGGTGGTGAGTCTAAAGTTCATTGAACAATTTGGCGAATTGGAGTGGTCCGAAGAACAGCCCTCAGGGGCTAAAGCCCTATTGATTTTACGGCCTTTATGGCGCGACTAAAGTCGCGCCCTGATACAAAACAAAGTTCACTTCTTGAACGAACTAATGACTCAGGACACTAGGCCGCTTTCGAAAGCTTCGGCCGGCGCAGAGCGGAGATCGATGCCGCACCGAGAAGCACTATCGAAATTATCCCACACAGCTCCGCGAACAGATCGCCGTGCCGGGTATAGAAGGTGAGGTCGCTGCGATAGCCAAAGCCCGCCGCCAGCGAGGTAAGCCGGTGGCGAGGCACACTGGCGGTAAGCCGTCCATAGGGATCGATCACGGTCGTCAGGCCGGTGTTGGTGTCCCGCAGCATCCAGCGGCGGTTCTCAACCGCGCGCATGCGCGCCATATTCAGGGTCTGCCATGGAGCGGAGGTATCGCCGTACCATCCATCGTCGGAGAGATTCACGAGAACCTGTGCGCCTCTCTCGACGAAAACCCGCACCTCGTTGCCGAAGATCTCTTCGTAACAGATAAAGATTCCGAAGGAGTGGCCCCCGGCGAAAAACACCGCGCGCTTCTGGCCATGGGTCAAGTCGCCTGCCTGCTGCGTGAGATTGCCGGCAAAGGCAAAGAACTGCTTGTATGGCACATATTCTCCCCACGGCACCAGGTGCACCTTGTCATAGCGGCCGAGAATCGAGCCGTCGGCCCCGACCAAGAGCGCGGAGTTGTAGCGGTCAGGGCCGCCGTCCGGGTTGAGGCCGATGTTTCCCGCGACGATCGGCGCATGATCGCCGAGCGCGGCAGTACGCAGCGCTTCGACAAAGCGCGGATCGAGGCTGCGAAAAGGAGCAGGCGATTCAGGCCATGCAATCAAAGCAGGCGGCTCGGGCCGTGCCGGGCATTGCGGCGTAATGAGATGCGCATTGAGCTCCGGCATACCTGCCAGATAGGGTCCGCAGACGCGGCGGCTGAGAGCGATCAGGTCGCCGACGTGCTCGTCGTATTCTCCCGGGCGGAACCACGTATTGTCTTCGTCGACGCTCAAGTTGGGCTGCACCAGCACTGCCGTCGCTTCGATTGGAGTTGGAGGAGGGATAAGCCGGTTCCCGTTTTGCAGCACAACCAACAGCCCTAACACACAGGCGACGCGCAGCAGCCGCCACCGGGGCTTTCCGGCAATCGCCGCAGCCAACCATACATTCCCCGCCATCAAGAGGAAAGACAGGCCGTAGACTCCCGCGATCGGAGCCAACCCGGTGAGCAAAATGTTATCGATCTGGGAGTAGCCCAGGAGATCCCACGGAACCTGCGTCAAGCGCGAAGAGAGCAGCTCGATCGCCACCCACAGAAATGGCGCTGCCTCGAAAGCCGCGCGTCGCCCGAGGTTCTTCGCAATCAGCGCGAGAAGAAAACCGAAGAGCGCGAAGTAAAGCCCGAGGATCAGACAGAAGAGCGCCAGGATGCCAGCCGAAACCGCAGGCGGAAGCCCTCCGTAATGCAACATGGTTTGGTAAATCCAATAACAATCGCCCGCATACCAAAGCACGCCCATCCCATAGGCGGTGGCGGCGCCTCGCAGCAGCGCGCGTCTCCCGCTCGAGTTTTCCACCGGTGTCACCGCGAGCAGCAGCGGAACGAAAGCGATCCAGGCAAAGAAGGTTCGCCAGTAGGGGGTGGGGCCGGCGAG
>DATAWF010000069.1:0-3042 GCA_036267335.1 Acidobacteriaceae bacterium | reverse complement strand
CTGAGTGGATTTTTTCCTCAAGAAAAACCCACCTGATGGGACCTCAAAGGTTCACGATATTCCGAAAATGCCTTAAAGCCGGCCCCGGAGCAGGAGCTGCCGCATCGCTTCTGAATCTGTTCCTGCGAGTGATCCGACTGGCCCGATTGGCCCGATTGGCCCGACCCGCACATGCTTGAGCCACCGCCTATATACGACCAGCAGACGATTGTTGCCATTTCCACTCCTCCCGGCCGCGGAGGCATCGGCATCGTTCGCCTCTCCGGTGCCGACGCCGCAACAATCGCCGCGCCCATGCTCCAGCTCCGCCAGCCCCTCGCCCACGCCCAGGCACGCTTAGCCGCGATTCTCGAGCGCGAAACCGGGGAGACCTTCGACCAGGGCGTCGTCACTTACTTTGCGGCGCCGCGTTCCTACACCGGCGAAGACGTTGTCGAAATCGCCGCCCATGGATCGCCGGTGATTCTGGAGGCGCTCCTCGCGCAGGCCTTGCGCGCCGGTGCGCGCCTCGCCGAGCCGGGCGAATTTACCCAGCGCGCCTTTCTCAACGGCCGCATCGATCTCACCCAGGCCGAGGCGGTGCGTGATCTGATCGACGCCCAGACCCTTTACCAGGCCCGCGTCGCCGCCCAGCAGATGGAAGGGGCGCTCTCGCGGCGCATCCGGCCACTCAAGCAGCAGTTGGTCGATCTGATTGCCTTGCTCGAAGCCGGCATCGATTTCGCCGAAGACGATATCGAGGTCACGCCCAATGCGGAGATTCTCCGCCGCATCGAGCTCGTGAGCCACGCTCTCCAGCCGGTGGCCGATAGCTTTCACCGCGGCCGCATCGTCCACGCCGGGCTCACCCTTGCCATCGTCGGCCGCGTCAATGCGGGCAAATCTTCGCTCTTCAACCGTCTGGTCGAGCGCGAACGCGCCATCGTCACCGCTACGCCCGGAACCACCCGCGATCTCGTCACCGAACGCGTGGCCTTGGGCGGAATTCCGGTAGAGCTCGTCGATACCGCGGGGCTCCGTCCGGCCTTGTCCGTGCCGGGCGGTCTTGCCCCGGAGATCCAATCTTCCGAAACTCCAGTCGAAGCCGCTCTCGACGAAGCGGAGCGCATTGGTATCGCCAAATCGCGCGAGGCCATGGCTGCCGCCGACATCGTTCTGCTGGTGCTCGATGCCGACCGCTCGCTCGGCCCTGAAGAAGCGGAGCTGCTTGCCGCGCTCGCCGGCCGGCCCGTAATCGTCGTGAGGAACAAAATCGATCTGGCGCCCCCCGTCAACCTCGACTTGGGCCAGATGCCGGTGGTGCTGACCTCCGCTCTCACCGGAGAAGGAATCGCGGAGCTGCGCGAACGGATCCTGGCCGTCGCTCTCGGCAGCCAAGGCGAAAGCGAAAGCGGCATGCTGACCAACCTGCGCCAGGCTGAAGCCGTCATAGCTGCTCTGCAATCGATCGCCGCCGCTCAAAAATCCGCCGCGGCCAAAATACCCCACGAGATGATCCTGCTCGATCTCTACGAAGCCCTGCGCCGCCTCGACTCGCTGACCGGCGAGACCACCGCCGACGACATCCTCAACCAGATCTTCTCGACCTTCTGCATCGGCAAATAGAGTAAGTTCTCAGGGCGTCCTACAAAAGATCGAAAACCTTCCATATTTCCCTTTAGATGCTGGTATCGGCGCGCATGTTCGCGCCAGTCAGTCGCGCAGCGGGAGCAAGAACGACCGGAGGGGACCACCGCTGTACAAGTTGATATCTACGCTAGACACATCAAGGCAGGACGGCTCATTTGCGTTTTCAAGTTTCCAGAACCTTTCGAAAATCTGGCTTAGCGCAACCGTTCTTTATGCCGGTCGCGCCAATGGAATAGCCGGCTATTTATTGCACTTTGTATGAGAAAATTCCGTGGAAATGAGAATCGCGGCTTGTGTTGGGCCATCCCGCCTGCTTGTAACGGTTTCGTACCTCGGACTTTTGCTTGCGGGTGCCCATTTATTGGCGCAGGATCCGAATCCGCAGAATGGGACAGATGACCGACCGCACCTCCAACACCAGACGGGAAGCGTAGCCGACTACGGCCTGCCCGACGATGCAGCGGTTCCAGAAAAGACGGCGGCCAACGGACCGCTTGTGATACCTGGACTTCACTTGCCCGCCACGGGGCGGCTGTGGGCGCTTGACAAGTTTGCCGGAAAGCAGGAACTCGTGCATCTGCAGTATGAGCAGATCGACCTGAAGAATCACAGCGGATCTAATTTCTTGAAAGCTCAGGCTGCGCCTTTTTTTTACAAGCCGAAAAAGACGCTCGAAATCAAAGGCAGCGCCGCCCGGATACGCCTGCATGACAATTCCCCGACCTTTTTTGTTCGCCGCATTTCTGGGGATGGTGAAGAATCGCAGAACGCTTCCCAATCGAGCTACGACCCGAATGCGCTGTCATTGATCAGGCTCCAAGTGCAATCGGATCGGCGGGTAGTGGCGGCTATCGCATTTACTCAGATCACCGGGAAGGCTTCAAGATCTGACTCAGCTATCGGAGTCGTGGGTGAGCAAATCCCGGGCACCAATTGGTACATGCTCAGACCGAATCAGCCCATTCCTCCTGGCGAATATGGACTCATGGTGCTCCCACAGGCGCAAAATGAATTTGCAACGATCATCTATGATTTTGCGATTGATCCGAAAGCTGCTGAGAACACCGGAGCTATTGCGACCGATCCGGAAAAATAGGCGGAGCTCTAAGATGCCTAGGTCAACGTACCTCGGCGCTCTAATCTCTACGAAGCTCGGACGAGGGTTTACGCCGTTTCCGTGAAGGGTTATTAGTTCCCGGTTGGTGGTTGCGCACGATCGATAACCAGCACATCGGTTGAAACTTTCTCCCCTTGTAACTTCAGACCCAATTCGTCCTGTATCGCTGTGAATAAGGATGGTCCCTGCGACGATTCCTGCGAGGCTTCTGGAATCGTCGCATTCGTCCCCATATCCCCTGGATTCCACGTTAGGTCGAAATCAAAAGGGCCCTTGAGCTTGGTTGCATCTACTAC
>DATAWF010000068.1:0-1698 GCA_036267335.1 Acidobacteriaceae bacterium | reverse complement strand
GCTTGTCGGCCGCAGTGCCTTTCGCAGCCAGGGCGTTCATGAGTGCCTCATAAGCGATGCGCACGCTTCCATTGTCGGTGGTATTTTCGGCCACAGTGAGACTGCTGGGCGGCGGCCGATTGGGTGCAGCATCATCGGACTTCGGCGCGCCTTCGCTGAATTGCTCGACTTCGCAGCTCGTCGCTTCGTCAAATTGTTTGCGATCATTCGTGCTCCACCAGTCGCGCACATTACCATCCTTGTCGAATTTCGATCCGAGGGCATCGAAACCACGGGTCAGCTCGCGGGCGGCCAAAACGCCAATGCCGCCGAAATTTACCGCTGCGTCGGCGGCGCTGTCGAAGAACGGCGGCCGAACGACGCCGGCCGGAATGTACAAGCTATTCATCGATCGGACGTAGCGGGTTTGCAGTGTCGTTGCCGCCATGTCCCAATCCCCGGAGTCAACCGGCTTGCCCAGTTTGCTAAACAAGTAATTGCGCTCGAACGCCGCACTGCGGTGTAAGTCTCCGAGAAAGTCATGCCGGTCTACTTTCAGAGCCGAGTAATCGCGCCATCTCTCGGGATGTCCGATTCGGTTGTGCAACGCTGCCAGTTTCCCTTCGGCGATCCTCTTGGTCTCCTCGCTCATCCAGGGCAAGGTGCGAATCTCTCCGGCAAGCGCCCTCTCGAGCGCATCGAGCAGCCGCTCGGTGCCGGCCTTGGCCGCGGGGGTGAAGTTCCTCTTCACCCAGTCCTGCGCCAAGGCTTCACCAAATGCCCCATCGGTGATTGCGGCGCATTGCTTCCAGCGAGGGGCCTGTGTGTCTCGCTGCCTTACCTCGGCGCCCCCCCAAAGGGCAAAAGCCCCATCACGAAACTCCTTCGGCAGGGCGACGGCCTGGCCGCTCAAGGTCTGCCAGCGGAAGTACGACCTCCAAGAATCGATCGGTAAAGAGCTCATCAGTTCATCGACCGTCTTCAGATAATCCGGGTTGACTACATTCACGGTCTCGATGGGCCGTGTGGTTACAAGCTTGAAGTAGACACGGAAGTCAAAATTGGGTGCGAGTTTCTCAAGTTCCGCCAACGAGAGGACGTGGTAACGCTTCTCCGGATCCGCCAACTCCGCGCCATTCGTGGAAGTCTGCGCCAGCGCTTGCGCGATGCCGGCAACCGCCGCCTCTTCGCTCATCGCCTGCTTGATCGTATCGCCGGCACGCATGAACATAGGTATTAGGTGTGCCGGCAACGGCAGACCCCCTCGGGAGATGCTCAAGATCGGCTTCTTTGAATCCTGGGGTGAGGGCTCGACATCCAGCATGAATAGCCCTGCGGGCTGTCCGGCCGCCGCCAGCTCGCCCAACAGGCTTGCGATGCCTTTCGAGTCGGTAAGACCGTCAATCCGTTCGAGCGTTGGCTTAACCGGCTCGAGGCCCTTCTTTTGCAACTCCTCAACGTCCATACACGCGGCGAAGAAATCGCCATACTTCTTTTCGAGAGCGCTTGTGGGCTTTGCGGCGGCTCTGGCCAGCTCTTGCCGAAGCTCATACAGGTCGTGCTCCCAAAGCAGCGAGAATGAGCGAACCCAGCGCACCTGGTCCTCAGGAACTCGATTGTCCTTGATCCAGTTGCCGCAGGCATATTGGTAGAAATCACTACAGGCATCGGCGCTCTGATCGATCGCCGAGAGATCGAGACCCCTCACGATGGGCGGCG
>DATAWF010000067.1:0-8393 GCA_036267335.1 Acidobacteriaceae bacterium | reverse complement strand
GAGGGGTTATCCTCATGCGCAGCGGAGAGATCTGCTGTTTGTTTCCCCGGCCGTCATCCTGTCCGATATCGTCAGGCCTCGCGGGTGGCCCATTCAAGCCGGTTTTGGCTTGAGTGGGGCATTGGCCTTTGCTTTTCTTTCTGTCATTCCCGTCGAGCATTTCTTCTGATGATGTGGGAGCGGAGAGCCGAGCCGAACGCAGCCATTCCATCGAAGAATGGCTGCACATAGCAGACACCACCACTCCATAGTGTCAGAAGAAATGCGTTAGGGAATCTGCTGTTCGCAACCTCGCCGTCATCCTCCCTCAACGACAGAGAGTGTGAGAAATCCGCGTTAGCCCTTGAGGGTTTTTTGGGGTGCGCATCGGTTCGTTCAGCGAACCTTGGACTCGGGACCCTAGACCGCTCCTCTTCCTGGCCGCGGTCGATCCCATTTCCGAAAATGCGTGAGAGCAGAATCCGCACAGATGTACCCAGAGGCGAAGATTCCAGACTGGATTTTCTATCTTTTCTATCAAGGAAAATCCATCTCCACCAATTTCGACCGGGTACTCCTATGCGGATTCTGCTCTAGTCCTCCGCATCTCCCGGCGGCACAGGCCTTTCCTGCGAGAGGTAAAGTCCGGCCACCCGCTCCAGAGAGTCGATCTCGCTGACCGGTTTGTCGGTGCGAATCCTGACAATGCGGGGGAAGCGCAGGGCAAATCCGCTGTCATGACGGTCCGAGCGCATGACGTTGTTGAAGGCGACTTCGAGCACGACCAGCGGTTCCACCGAGCGGACAAATCCGAAGTCTTCGATCGTGTGTTCGCGGAAGAAACCGGTCAAAGACTCGATCTCGAGATCGGTTAAGCCGGAGTAGGCCTTGCCCACGTTCCGCAGCCGATCTCCATCCCGCACGGCGAAGGTGTAATCGCTCAGCCATCCGGCGCGCTTGCCATGTCCGTATTCAGCGGCGGTCACAACCACATCGAGCGTTGCCAGCTCGCGCTTCAGCTTCAGCCAAGCCAGCCCGCGCTTGCCCGGCTGATAAACGCTACCCAGCGATTTCAGCATCACGCCTTCATTTCCGCGGGACCGCGCTTCCCAGTAGGCCCGCTCCAACTGCTCCGCACTCTCAAGCGGCGCCGCAGGCGCGAGGAGAAGGCGCGAAAATCCTGTGCGCTCCGGTTCCACCGCAAACGGCAGCGCGTTCTGCTGGCTGCCGGAGGCCGGGGAGGGGGTGCTCGAAACAATCGTGCGCGGACGCTCCCGTTCCGCCAGCGCTTCGAGAGCCCGGCGGCGCGCAGCCAAGGGCTGCTCGAGCAGAAGTTCTCCGTCCGCGTAGAGCAGATCGAAGGCCATGAAAATCACCGGCGCCTGCTCGCGCATCGCCGCCGAGGCCCGCTTGCGCCCGAGCCGCGGCTGGAGCGCAGTGAAGGGAAGGGCGCGGCCCTCGTTTTCAGCATCCCCTTCCGCCGTTGGATCGCAGACCGGATCGCAGGCCGGATTCCAGGCCGGATCCCGAGCCGGATCCCAAGCTACGATCTCTCCGTCCAAAATCGCCGGTTGGGAGAAGCCCGTGAAGGCCTCGACGATCTCGGGAAAGCTCGCCGTGATCTCGTCGCGAGAGCGGGAAAAGATCGCGACCCGCCCGGATTGTCCTCGGTCGCCGCAATGAATCTGCGCCCGGATGCCGTCGTATTTGTCTTCCAGGTGAGCCTGGTTTTTACTTTCGTCCGGCAGATTGGCCGCGTCCCCGGCTTCCTCGCCCGGCGGGGAACCCGCGGAGGCTTCCGCACCGCTGGCCGGCGTTCCCTCCAGAATGCGCCGTTCCAAAATGCGCCGTTCTAAAATGCGCCGTTCCGCGCGAAAGCGCTCCATTGCCTCTTCGACCGAGGCCACGGGGCTGGCCAGCATGAATCCCAGCGGATGAAAGAGCTTCATCTCGGCGTGGTCGAGCCGGCCTTCGGCTGCCAGCATGACCACCTCCGCCAGGCTTCCGTTCAGCGTGGTGGCGCGCCGTACCTCGGCCGGGCTTGTGTCATATGCCTGGGCGATGGCCTCTTCTACCAGGCTCTCTTTCACACCGATGCGCATGTCTCCAAGCGCGATTTTGAAGACGTATTTGGTTTCGAGAGGCGTCGTCTCTGCAAGCAGCGCCAGCAGCCGCTGCCGTTTGGCTGCAGGCTTGGGTTGAGCGGCGATCGCCGCGAAGGCGGAATCGAGCTGAGCGAGGGTGAGCCCTTCGGCCGCGCCGCGCTCGCCCGCTTGGCGGGTGAGAATATCGAAAGCTGCGTCGCCCAGGTCGCCGTGCCGCAAGTACGCCGCATGCAGTTCCTCTTTGCCCGCTCCAGTGCGTTCTTCGAGTGCCCGCGAGAGCAGCGCCCCGCCCAGGTTCAATTGGCGCGGATCGGTGGCGGCGAAAGGTGCGCCGGTAAGGTAGAGAGCCGCCAAGCCGGCATGGCGGGCACCGAGCCGGCGCAGATAGGCTGCGATCAAAGCGCGCTTGGCGAGCTTGCTGCCCGTTTCGCTGAGTTGCTGGCACAATTCGGCGAACTCGGAGAGAGCCGGGGACCCGCTGCCGGGTTGGATCTGCGAATCCATCGTCAATACGCGGAGCGTTCTTTCTCCGCGGTCCGCAATCGTTCCCTATCGATCGGCAAACCCTTTGATAAAATATCTGTGATGCACGGTTTCCCTCAGCACGCCCTCGCCTAGCGGCTCCCCGCCGCCTCTCCGTACTGCTCTGCTCTTTTCCCTGAGATTTTCGACCCGCCATTTCGAATAGGCGGTTGGAAGGACACGAAACCATGTTGGATCGCCTGGAACAAATCGAAGCGCGCTACGAGGAGCTTGGCAGTCAGCTTGCCGATCCTGGAATTGTCGCCGACCAGCCAAGATACCAGAAGGCTGCAAAGGCCCATCGGGATATCGAGGCTGTTGTCGATCAGTATCGCGAGTACAAGCGCTTGCGGGACGAGGTCGCCGGGGCGAAAAGCATGCTGAGCGACAGCGATCCCACCTTGGCCGAGATGGCCCGCGAGGAGGTTGCCGCAGGTGAGACCCGTCTGGCGGAGATGGAAGAATCGCTCAAGCTGCTTCTCTTGCCGCGCGATCCCAACGATGAGAAGAACGTGATCATCGAAATCCGCGCCGGCACGGGGGGCGATGAAGCTTCGCTCTTTGCCGCTGAGATCTTCCGCATGTATGTCCGCTTTGCCGAGCAACATCGCTGGAAGGTCGAAGTCCTCTCCCGCTCCGAGTCGGGGGTCGGTGGCGCGAAAGAGATCATCGCGATTGTCGAAGGCGAGCGTGTCTACTCGCAGCTCAAGTACGAGAGCGGCGTGCACCGTGTGCAGCGCGTGCCGGCCACGGAAACCCAGGGCCGGGTGCACACCTCGGCGATTACCGTGGCGGTCCTTCCCGAGGCCGAGGAAGTGGACGTAAAAATCGAGGCCAAGGATATCCGCATCGATACCTTCTGCTCCTCCGGCCCGGGCGGGCAGTCCGTGAACACCACATACTCCGCCGTGCGCATCACGCATTTGCCCACCAGCACGGTCGTAAGCTGCCAGGACGAAAAATCGCAGATCAAGAATCGCGAGAAGGCAATGCGCGTGCTCCGCGCGCGCTTGTATGAAGTGGAGATGGAGCGCCAGCAGCAGGCGCTGGCGAAAGAGCGCAAGCAGCAAGTGGGGAGCGGCGACCGCAGCGAGAAGATCAGGACCTACAATTTCCCGCAGAACCGTCTTACCGATCACCGCATCGGGCTTACCAACCATCAGCTCGCCGAAGTGATGGAAGGCAAGCTGCAGCCCACGATCGACGCGCTGATCGCCCACTACCAGGCCGAACGCCTCAAAGCCGAATCCGAAAGTGCGAACTAAGCCGGGCCATGACCCTTCGCGAAGCGGTCGAGATGGGCGCATCATGCCTCGCCGGACTGCCGCAGGGCGGCCGCGACGCCGAGCTGCTTCTATTGCGGGCAATCGGACGCGGCCGGAGTTTCCTTATGGCTCATCCGGAGGCCGAGCTGGACTTCCGCCAGTTGGAGCAGTATCGGCGCTGGCTTAAGCGCCGGGCCGCGCATGAGCCCATCCAATACATCACCGGCGAGCAGGAGTTTTTTGGTCTCAACCTGCGCGTGACTACGGCGGTGCTGATCCCGCGCCCGGAAACCGAGCACCTGGTCGAGGCACTGCTCGCGCGTGTGCCGCGAGACCAGCCGCTCCGCATTGTGGATGTGGGCTCCGGTTCCGGCGCCATTGCGATTGCGCTCGCCCACTCCCTTCCTCAAGCCGCGCTGACCGCGCTCGATCTCTCGCCTGCCGCCTTGGAGATCGCCAGGGAGAACGCCGCCCAGCATGGCCTCGCCGAACGAGTGCGCTGCGTCGAGTCGGATCTGCTCGCGGCTGTGACGGGCGAACGCTTCGACGCGGTGGTGTCGAATCCGCCTTACATTGCGGACACCGAAGAGCTGGAGCCGCAGGTCTTCGACTACGAGCCGCGCGCGGCGCTCTTTGCTGGCCCGACCGGCATGGAAATCTACCGGCGGCTGATTCCCCAGGCCCGCCAGGCACTCGAGCCCGGCGGATGGCTGGTGCTCGAGATCGGCTTTGGGCAGCGGGAGGCGGTGGGCTGTCTGCTCGAAGGATGGGAAGATGTCACTTTTCTCCCCGACCTTCAGGGCATCCCTCGCGTGGCTGCCGCCCGCGCGCGATTCGCGCACAGCGATAGCATTTTCGGAAACGGTGTAGACCGAAGCCACGAACCGTGAGTGGATCTTTCCTCAAGAAAAATCCACCTGACGGAACCTCAGAGGTTCACAGTATTTCCGAAAATGCCTGAGAGCGGTTCTCCTATAGGTGTTTCCCGGGAAGAAACTATGAACGCAGCTTTCCGCCAAAGAAAGCTGCTCTTCTCCGGCCTCACCCCGGCGATCGCAATAGGAGAACCGCTTTAAAATGTTTTGAGGAACGAGCGGAGGGGATTGTGTCTGGAATCGCAGAACTGCCGAAAACGCATTTGAGCTTTGAGCAGAAGCTTGACCGCCTGGCGTCGGTCGCCGTCAACGCCGGACTGGGCCTCGCGCCCGGGCAGGAGCTGGTGATGACCGCCACGGTAGACGCGCTGCCGCTGGTGCGGCGGATCACCGCGCATGCCTATCAGGCTGGAGCTTCCCTAGTGACCACTCTTTTGACCGACGAGGAGTCCACGCTGCTGCGCTATCGCTACGGAGCCGATGGCGGCTTTGACCGCGCCCCCGCCTGGCTTTACGAAGGCATGGCTGCCGCCTTCCGCAATGGCGCGGCGCGGCTGGCGATTGCGGGCAGCAACCCCTCGCTTCTGTCCAAGGAAGATCCCGAGAAGGTCGGACGCGCGAACCGCGCCGTCTCCCAGGCCTACCGGCCGGCCCTCGAGCTGATCACTCGCCACGATATCAACTGGACGATCGTTGCCGCCGCGACTCCCGCGTGGGCTGCGGCCGTCTTTCCCGATCTGCCTTCCGATCAGGCCGTCGCCCAGCTTTGGGATGCCATCTTCCGCGCCTCGCGCGCCGATGTCGAGGATCCGGTGGCGACCTGGAAGCAGCACGACGCCGGGCTGCACCGCCGCGCCGACTTCCTGAACGCCAAGCGCTACTCCGCGCTGCACTTCCGCGGGCCGGGAACCGACCTGCGCGTCGGGCTGGCGGACGATCATCGCTGGATGGGCGGCGGCACGAAGGCCGGCAACGGTGTCTATTGCATTCCCAACATGCCGACCGAAGAGGTCTTCACCACGCCGCACAAAGATCGCGTGGAAGGTACCGTCACCAGCACCAAGCCGCTCTCCTACCAAGGCACCCTGATTGAAAAGATCGCGGTGCGCTTTGAAGGCGGGCGCGTCGTCGAAGCCCGGGCCGCCGCGGGACAGCAGGTGCTCGACCGCATGATCGACACCGACGAAGGCGGACGCCGGCTGGGAGAGGTGGCTCTGGTGCCGCACTCCTCGCCGATTGCATCGAGCGGCCTGCTCTTTTGGAACACGCTTTTCGATGAGAATGCCGCCAGCCACATTGCTTTGGGGCAGGCCTACAGCACCTGCCTGATCGACGGCGATAAGCTCAGCAAGGAAGAACTCGCCGCGCGTGGCGCCAACGAAAGCCTGATCCACGTGGATTGGATGATCGGTTCGGACAAGATCGATCTCGACGGAATCCCCGCCGCAGTCAACGCCAAGCCGGGTACGCCTGAGCCATTGATGCGCCAGGGGGAATGGGTGAAGTAGAGAAGCAGAGGGTTGGCGAGCTGGCAAGTTGGCGAGCTAGCACGTCGGCAAAGTAGCCCTCGCTGGTCTGACAACCTCGCGATCCCCAGCCAGCCGTCATCCACGAGGCCCCAGAGCGTAGGCGATGGGGTCGAAGGATCCCTGTAGTTCTGTTTCTCTGCACGCAAACCTGTCATCTCGACCGGAGCGTGATGGGCGGAAGCCCGTCACACGTACCGGAGAGACCTGCTTTTTAGCGAACTCCCCAACTCGCTGCTTTTGCTTTTCTTGTTGTCGTTCCCGAAGGGAATCTGCTGTTGCCAGCCCTCAATCCCCGCAAGCGGAACTCTCCCTTAGCCTCTGAGGTCGAGGCTGCCCGCCAAGAGCGCGGTTCAACCGCCGCAACTCCACGACGCGCATCCCGGTCCGCACAACACAAACAGCAAGAGGAACAATCAGTGCGATATTGATCAGCTCTTTGCTCGCGGTGTGCGCCATTATCTCCGAGTTATCGAACCCTGCTACCAGCGCTGTCAACAGAAGAGCGCCCAAGAGATTGAGAACGATGCGGACCCGCAGCACGGCGCGCTCGAGATTGGGATAGGCAGAAGAGATGCTTGGCATTCTGGATGGCCTCAAGAATTCTTACTTTCGGGTCGAAGAGCTGGCGTTCTCGAGCGGCTTTCGAAGCGCCCTTGCGCATTTCAGATGGAAAAGCAAAGCACGACTACCATCGCCGATAAAGTGACATTCGCCCGTACCCGGCTGTCGTGGTGAGGAATCGATGGATCATTAGCGGCGACGAGGAGGATGCCGAACAGCAAATTCCCGAAGATTCCAACGGTGATGCGTATCCATAGCACCGTTTGCCTTATCTTGCGATTTCCTAAAAGTGCCAAGAATCGCCCGCAACCTTTGAGCCGAAGATCCGAAAAAACCTAATCAGCAAAGCCGTCTACAGCCGTTCGCGAGTCGCCCAGATACCAACTCCGGCAGCGATAGAACGCGTAAAGGAAAAACGACAATATAAGGACGCTGAAGACGCCGCCGGCCATGATCGAGTACCGCTGAAAGCTGGCGAGCTGGGCGGAATTTATGAAGGAGTCCGGCGGTTGTGGTATCCAGAGCCGGCTGAACTCGTTGCTGACCTCGGTGGCTCGAGCCGCAATCGATGGAATTAGAAGGGATACTGCATTCAGTATGCCAATGACCTGCGAGGCGACCGCCGTCCAATAGGCCGAGGGCAATTTTCGTAACAACCCGGCACCGGCGAAGATCTGGATCGCCGCCAGGACGAGCATCCCTGCAAGAGAGCCGTTGCCGCGGAGAGTAATTCCCAGGAAGAAGAACGGCAGGCGTATCCATGCGAAGGCGAGAATCATGACCCCGCCAAAAAGCATGAGCCATGCAAGGACCACTGTCACAACTTGCCAAAAGCTTTTTTGGCCGGCCGGCGGCGCAGCGCCCGTCGTTGCCAAGGGTTCGCCCATCGAAGGTGCCGCAGTTGGAAGAAGCACGCCACGTGCCGCGGCAAAGGCGAGCCGCACCCGCTTGAAATTGAAATAGATTGCCCACCAGAGTCCCACCAGGCCGATGGCAAGCTCGAAGATGGCGATGCCCACGAACACCTTCGAAATCAAGCCCGCTTCCTGGGCAGGCAGGTTTGCTTTGACTGCAACAGGCAGGAAGTGTGGCAAGACAAGCATCAATGCGGCCATGCCACTCCACATCAAGAAAATCAGAATGCCGATGACAATGACGGAGTAGCGCGCCCACCGGCGGAGGCGGAAGAGCCCGATCGCTGTCCAGAGGCCAAAGGCTAGAAGGCCTGCGAGGATCAGATCGCCGATGGCAGCGATGGCCAGCCCACCCGGAGCTTGGCGGAGCGCCGGATTGGGCATCAGAAATGTGCTGGCGAAGGCGAGCCCAATGCCGAGCAGTCCGAATATGGACATGATGCCCAAAAGAGAGGCAGCAATAGTCACTCCCGCCGGTCTGCGTGCGGGAGTCAAATAGGGAGCGTCTGCCATTGTTCAGCTACCTCCAGAACTTTCTTCGCATTCACAATCTGCGGGGTGGATCACAAAGGCGCAATCCGCTGCGATCACAAGAGCGCGATCCGCCGCGATCACGAGAGCGCAATCCATTGGCAGGTCCATT
>DATAWF010000066.1:0-28763 GCA_036267335.1 Acidobacteriaceae bacterium | reverse complement strand
TTCTCGCCCAACTCATCCAGCACGCTCGGCGGCAACAAATACGCCTGTTCCGGGCTGTAAACCTTGAATCGCGACATGCTCTCTTGTCGCCCAACTCCCCACTGAATTACAAGTACCTTGTGTAGTTCTCACGCGGACACTAAAAGCCCGCCTTGATTTTGCGGCTTTACGGCGCGACTAAAGTCGCGCCCTGATACAGAACTCACTACCCGCGGGTTTTCCCGCAGCGGGTGAAGCCCATCTGCTTGGCGATCTTTACGGCGCGACTTAAGCGGATACCGCAAGGGAGAAAGAATCCGCTGGGGTCGCGGTGACCGCAAAGTCGCGCCCTGATACAAAACCAAAGAACATTCTTTGAACGAACTTCTGACTCAGGACACTAACTCGAAGCCGGGGCTTTCAGGCCGAGCTCCTCCATTGCCAGTTGGAGGTCGAGCCAGGCTTCTTTTTTCTGGCGGGGATCGCGCAGCAGATAAGCCGGGTGATAGGTGACGATCAGCTTCGATCCGCGGCATGGATGCACGCGTCCACGAAGGTTGTTGAGCGAGGACTTCACGCCGAGCAGATAGAGGGCCGCGGTCGCACCTAACGCTACCAGCACTTCGGGACGGATGATATCGATCTGCCGGAACAAAAAGGGCGAGCAGATATGAGCTTCCTCCGGCTCAGGGACGCGGTTCTGCGGAGGGCGGCATTTCACAATATTGGCGATGTAGGTTTGCTCGCGCTTGAGCCCCATGGCAGAGATCATGTTGTTGAGCAACTGGCCGGCCCGGCCAACGAAGGGCAGCCCTTGAGCATCTTCGTCCGCTCCGGGCCCTTCGCCGACAAACATGATGCGGGCATTCGGATCGCCGTCGCCGAAGACGATCTTGTTGCGTCCGGCGCTGAGCGCGCAGCGGGTGCAGTTGCCGATGTCGTTGCGAACGGCGAGGAGAGCTTCTACCCGGTCCTTCGAGACGATGGCCGGACCGACGGGCGGTTGCGGAGGAAAGGGCTTGCGTGAGGGAATGTCGATCTCCTCTGAAGTGGGTATGAGAGATGGGAGGATGGCAGCGGCCGGCGCGGGTTTCACCTCACCCGGCTCTTCGGCTGCTCTGGCCACGGGGCCGCCGCGGCGGTAGAGATCATAGATGCCAAGATCGCGGAGATAGCGGAGATGGGCTGCGATCAAGGGCCGCAGTTGCCGATCGGCTTCCATCCCTGCTCAGTCCGTGGTGCTCGAAATTTCGGCCAGCACCGCGGTGGGACGCCGCAGCGATTTCACTTCTTCGAGAATGCGGTCTGCGAGCTCGCGCTTGCTCATTTCCGGAAGCTCGATGGCCGTGGTCGGGGTGAGAAACGTAACGGCGTTGCGGTCCGAATCGAAGCCTACCCCCGGACGCGAGATATCGTTCAGGACGATGGCGTCGACGCCCTTGTTGACGAGTTTGCCGCGCGCATGTTCCAGAGGATTTTCGCTCTCCGCGGCGAATCCCACGATCAAGGTTCCGGCGCTGCGGCGCGCGGCGGCCTCGGAAAGAATGTCGTGGGTCGGCTCAAACTCCAGCGTGATCGGCCCGTTGCGCTTCAATTTTTGCCCGGCCTGCACCCGGGGACGGTAGTCGGCGACGGCGGCTGCTTTGATGACCATGGTCGCCTGCTCCAGCCGGTCGAGAACCGCTTTCCGCATGTCGTCCGCGCTCACCACATTCACGACTTCACAGCGGGCAGGAGGACGGAGGGCCGTAGGCCCGGTGACAAGGATCACGCGAGCGCCGCGCTGCTCAGCGGCTTCGGCGAGCGCATAACCCATCTTGCCGCTCGAGCGGTTGCCGAGAAAGCGTACCGGATCGATCGCCTCGCGGGTTCCCCCCGCCGTGACCATCACGATCTCGCCGGCGAGATCGTTGCGCCGGTGAAGCTGCTCAAGGACCGCCCGCACGATCTCTTCCGGCTCGGCCAGGCGCCCGCTGCCGGTCATGCCGCAGGCCAGAAATCCGCTGCCGGGCTCGACCACTTTGACGCCGCGATTTTTGAGAATTTCGAGATTGGCCTGGGTTGCCGGATGCTGCCACATGTTGACGTTCATGGCGGGCGCCACGAGTACCGGGGCCGCGGTCGCCAAGTAAAGCGTGGTAAGAAAATCGTCGGCCATTCCATGGACGAACTTCGCCAGCACATTCGCGGTCGCCGGAGCGACGACGAGAAGGTCGGTCGATTGTGCTTCGTCGATATGCTCGATGGCGGAGTGAAAGCCGGCCTCGTCGTGGTGGGCTCCATTGAGATCGTGGCCGGCGCCAGCGAGAGAGCTTTCCTCCCCCCAGGCGGAAGAAGGCCACATGCCGGTAATCACCTTATGGCCGGTGAGAGAGGCGAAGGTCAAAGGGGTAATGAACTGCTGGGCCGCCTCAGTCATTACCACGTGTACGTCAAGAGCCTGGCGCTGCAAGCCCCGCACCAATTCGGCTGCCTTGTATGCGGCGATGCCGCCACACACTCCCACGGTGACCTTCATAGCAATACGATTGTACCCCCGCGCCTCTGTGCCTTTTTTGCTAAAGCAGATTCCCTAACGCATTTCTCCTGACCCTGTGGAGTGGTGATGTCTGCCATGTGCAGCCATTCTTTCCACCCCAGCAAGCTAGCTTGCCGGGGACCCCGGTTCGATGGAATGGCTGCGTTCAGCTCTGTTCTCTTCTCCAACGCCATCAGGAGAAATGCTTCTGCGGGGAGGACAGCAAGGAAAAGCAAACGCAAATATCCCACTCAAGCCAAAAGCGGCTTGAATTGGCCACCCGCGGCAGGAGCGGGTGAAATGGCAAGCTATTCAATGGTTTCGGGCGGAGCATCCGCGGCTGGAAGATCCGCTGGAGCGGCAGGCCGCTCCCCGGACCGAAGATACTTCACTTTGCCCGCAGCGATTTCGTCTTGAGCCACGCGGCAAGCCTTGGTTGAGCGTGAAGAAACCAGGGGTTGAGAGCCATTTTGAAGTTGCCGGGCCCGCCGGGCCGCGACGAGAACGTAGCGATAATTGCTTTCGAAACCATCCTCGATCTTCATATTGACCTCCTGGGAGCCGCAACAGGATCGAGCGCCGGCACCCACTCCAAACGTGAGACGCGTTTCTACAATCCGAATGCCGCGAGTACCGGCCGCAAGCGGCCGGCGGCATTCGACTGCCTGCAACTCTCCGCGATCTCGATCATGCGCGCGGTCTCTCCATCCACCGGACCATTTTGACGCCGGATGCGCTCGGTGGCAATGATCGCCGCTAAACAGTCCACGGCTTCGTCCAGCGCATCGTTGACGAGAATATAGCTGTATTGGCGGTAATTCTCAATTTCATCTTTGGCCTTTGCCAGCCGCTTGCCGATCTCGCCGCCAAACGATCCACCCTCCGCGAGATTCCGGCTGCGCAACCGGGTGCTCAGAATCTCCGGATTCGGGGGAAGGACAAAAATGCTGACCGCTTCGGCAACCTTTTCGCGCACTTGGGCCGCACCCTGGACATCGATATCGAGCAGCAGATCCTTGCCCGCAGCCCGGGCGTCGCGAAGGGACTGAGCCGCGGTCCCGTAGTAGTTCCCGAAAACCTGAGCCCACTCCAGAAACTCACCGCCATCCACCATTGCCTGAAACTGTTCGCGGGTGACGTAGTGATATTCGAATCCCTCGCGCTCAGAGCCGCGGGGGGAACGGGTCGTATAGGAGACGGAAAAGTCCAGGCCGGGAACGAGGGAACGGATCCTGTTGACCAGGGTCGACTTGCCTGAGCCGGACGGCGCCGAAATGAGGAATAGCATGCCTGCCAAGATTCTCTTTCGCTCCTTGAACGTTGAGTGACCGGCCAGTTCCCTGCCGGCATTTATTCCAGATTCTGGACCTGCTCGCGAGCCTTTTCGATCTCGGTCTTCATCTCGAGACCGAGCTCGGTGATGCGCTGGCCATTGCCGGAAACACCTCCGGTCTTGGAAAGCAGAGTATTCGCTTCGCGGTTCATCTCCTGCAAGAGAAAGTCGAGCTTCTTGCCGATTTCTCCTCCCGCGGCGAGCAAGGAATGGAAATGGAGGATGTGGGTGTGGAGACGAGTGACCTCTTCTTCGACATCGCTCCGGTCGGCGAGCACAGCAGCTTCCTGCAAGAGCCGATCGCGATCTACGATTCCGGTCAAAAGGCCTGAAACCCGTTCAGAGATACGCTCGAAATAAGCTTTCTGGACGTCGTGGCGAAGCCGCGCGGCTTCGACGACGGTGGCATCCAGGCGCCGCATGCTCAGACCGAGCTGCGCGGCGAGGGCTTCTCCTTCTTCGCGGCGCATAGCGTTCAGGGAATCGATCAACGCGTCGATTCGAGCTTCCGCCTCGTGCTCGAGTGTCCGCATTTCCTCTTCGGAAGACCGGGAGTCGCTCGAAAGCACGCCGGGAAGCCGGAACAGGATGTTCAGATCGGGCCGCGCTTCCAGCCCGTTCTCAGCGGCCGCGTCGTGAAAGGCGGCAAGGTAGCTTTGCAGCAATTCGCGGTTGAAGGCAGCGACGGCCTGGGTCGAGCGATCGAGACTCAAGGTCACTTCCAGGTGGCCGCGGACAATTTTATCCTTGAGCCGCCGGCGCAGCCGCATCTCCAGAGACTCGGTACCCGCGGGCATTCGTACGTGAAGATCGAGATAGCGATGGTTGACACTCTTGAGGGTAAGAGTCCAGCCCAACAGCTCGCCGACCCTGCCGCTGACCCGGGCAAAGCCGGTCATGGAAAAAATGGGCAGGCTGACAGGCGGCGCGTTCACCGGCCGACCTTTCCGCCGAGGACGGGCTCAAGCTTCTCGATCTCTCCGGAAGCACCATTGCGCGGCGATGCGGGCAAATCGATGAACTGGAGATCGTAGAGACGCCGGTAGGTCGGGGAGATGCTGAGCAGCTCTTCGTGCGAGCCGATGGCGGTAATCGAGCCATCTTCGACGACCGCGATGCGGTTGGCGCGCCGAACCGTCGACAGGCGATGCGCGATTACGAAGACCGTGCGGCCGCTCATCAAATTCGAGAGGGCCACCTGCACCAGCGATTCACTTTCAGAGTCGAGGGCGGAGGTGGCCTCGTCGAGGATCAGAATAGGAGCGTTCTTGAGCAGGGCGCGGGCAATGGCAATGCGCTGCCGCTCGCCGCCCGAGAGCCGCAGGCCCTTTTCGCCGATGACCGTATCGTATTTTTCGGGAAGCCTCTCGATAAAGTCGTGAGCCAGGGCGCAGCGGGAAGCTTCGATCACGCGGTCGAGCTCGATATCTGCCTGTCCGTAGGCGATGTTGTTGCGCACCGTGTCATTGAAGAGAATCGTCTCCTGGGTGACGTTGCCGATGAGCGCGCGCAGCGATGCCAGGTTCACGTCGCGCAGGTCGCAGCCATCGATCAGAATCCGGCCCGAAGTGACATCGAAAAACCGGGGGATCAGATTGACCAAGGTCGATTTTCCGGCGCCGCTCGGGCCAACCAGCGCGATCACCTCGCCGCGGGGCGCGACGAGATTGATGTTTTCGAGCACCTTGCGCTCACCTTCCTCGTCGCGGTAGCGGAAGGAGACATCCTCCACCCGAATCTCGGAGCGAAACTCCGTAAGGACCGGCGCATCCGGCTTTTCATGCACTTCATCGCGGTCATCGATAAAGCGGAAGATCTCGGTCGATGCGCCTAGAGCCTGCTGGAAGTTGTTGTAGTAAACCGCGAATCGCCGCACCGGATCGTAGAGCTTGAAAAGAGCCACAATGAAGGCGAAAAATACGCCTTCGGTCATGCGATGGCTATTGATCATGTTGCGGCCCAGCAGCAGCAGCAGGGCGATGGCGACGGCTCCAATCAAATCCATCAACGGAGAGCTGACAGCCTGGGCGCTGGCCGAGCTCAAATTGGCGCGGAAGAGCCGGCGCGCGGCCTGACGAAAACGCATCAGCTCCCAACGCTCCATGTTGAAGGCTTTTACGATGCGGTTGCCGGTAATGGTTTCGTGCAGGATGTTCTGGATATCCGCGAGCTTGTCTTGCCCTTTGCGCGTAGTCCGGCGGACGCCGCGGCCGATGCGGCGGATCGATGCGGCTACGATCGGCACGAAGATCAGCAGTATCCATGCAGCCTTGCCGCCGTAGTCGATCACCAGACCAACCATGAACAGCAGCGTGAACATCTGCTGCAAAAAGTCCGAGAGCACCGACGACATCGCGAACTGAACCCGCTGCACGTCATTGACGAGGGCGGAGAGCAGAGTTCCAGTCGTGTGCCGCTGGAAGAAGGAAACCGAACGGCGCAGGATGGCCTCATAGAGGTCATCGCGGAGGTCGGTAATCATTCCGAATCCAGCGTAGTTCGCCAGGTAGGTTCCGCAGTAATCGCAGATGCCCTTGAGGAGCGTGGCGGCAACAAAGACGAAGGCTACGATCGTCCAATCGCCGTGCATGGTCGAGGGAACGAAGCGGTCAAGGTCAATGCGGAAATTGGACCCGGCGGAGAAGGTGAGAGGAACCCCATGAGACGACGCGCCAGGATGGAGGACGGTATCGAAGATAGGGGCGATCAGCAGGATGCGGAAGGCATCAAAGAGACCGACGCCCGCGGCCAGAACCACGGAGGAGATCACCTGGATCCAGTAGCGGCGGGCATAGTGCAACAGGCGTGTCACTTTGGTCACGCAATCCCCCCGAAACCCCGGACGGACCGCCTTCCACCACGCACATGCCCCATTTTTTTATTGTAATCGCGTGCGTTCACGGCCCGCGCTACGCCGGGCCGGGGACCGGAGGGCAAACAACACGGGCGACAACCACTCTTCAGGCTAACGCGGCACATCCCGGTGTACGGATTTCGCCTGATATCCGTCCTTCGCGAGCCGCTTGCGAACCTCCTCCGCAACCATTACGGAGCGGTGCTGGCCTCCGGTACAGCCAAAGGCAACGGTCAGGTAGCTCTTGCCTTCCTTGATGTAGTGAGGCAGCAAAAAGAGGAGAAGCTGAGTAATCCGCTCCATGAACTCGCCGGTCTGGGGAAACTGCCGCACATAGGCAGCGACCTTTGGATGTTTTCCGGTTAAATTCCGAAACTCCGGCACAAAGTGAGGATTGGGAAGAAAGCGAACATCGAAAACCAAGTCCGCCTCCAAGGGCACGCCGTTGCGGTATCCGAAGCTGACGAGGGAGACCAGCATGTTCTTTCCGGTATCGCCGCGCTCGAATTTCTTTTGGATGTAGCTGCGCAGCTCGTGCACGTTGTAGTTGGAGGTGTCGACAACAATGTCGGCGACTTTGCGGATGGGATCGAGCACCTTGCGCTCGGCGCGGATGGCGCGGAGCACGGTTTCGGTACGGCCCATGGGGTGCGGCCGGCGGGTCTCGGAAAAGCGCCGCAACAGCACCGCATCTTTCGTATCGAGAAAGACGACCTTGGTAGCCAGGACCTTACCCACCTGGCGCAGGATCAGAGGAAAACGATCGAGGCGTTGGCCCTCGCGCACATCGACGACAAGCGCCGCCTGATTGATCTCCGCCGATTGACGCACGAGATCGGCAAAGGCAGGGATGAGATCGAGGGGCATGTTGTCGACGGCATAGTAGCCCAAATCTTCAAACGCCTTGAGGGCAGATGCTTTGCCGGAGCCGGAAAGCCCGGTCAGAATGACCAGTTCCGGAGGCGCGGCGGCTTTTTTGGCCGCCTTGGAGGAGTCGCGCGGCTTTTCTTTGAGTTCAGCAGTCGCGCGTCTTGTGGGCATGGGCCATCGTAGCACTGAATACACCGATTCCAAGCGGTTTGCCGCCGCTGTTATCCCGACCGTACCGCGAATCACCGCCAGCAGATTCCCTACGGAATGAGAGAGAGAACGGCAAAAACAGCAGATCTCTCCACTGCGGCAGCGCCTTTGGCGCCGCCTTCGGTCGAGATGACGGTAGGACGTTTTCAGTTGTCAGTGGTCAGTTGTGGTCAGCGCTGCGCGCTCTCTTCCGGTTACCAACAGCAGATTCCCTACGGGAATGACAGGGAGAAAAGCAGAGCCACAAATACGGGAGCGTTTGGCGATTGTCCGAAACGGGTAAGAGGGAGCCGGATCAAGCCTCGTCCTGGGGCAGCGACCAGCGGCCCTTGGCCAGAAGCGCCTGCGCCGTATCGCACGAAACGGCAGCAGAAAATAAATGTCCTTGCACCAGGTCGCAGCCCAACCTGCGCAAGGGCTGAAGCTGGTCGCCACGCTCGATGCCCTCGGCCAGCATCCTCATCCCTAAAATTCGTCCGAGATCGAAAATCGCTTGCAAGATCGCGCCTTGGCGGCCTGGGGCGGGCAGGGATGCAACCAGCCGGCGGTCGATTTTGACCAGCCCCACCGGCAGGCGGACAAAATAGTTCATGGCGGCGAGGCCGGTGCCGAAGTTGTCGAGCGCCACTCCGACGCCCATATCCACGATCCGCTGGATAGCTCCGGCGGCATATTCCGGATCGTGGTTGATGGTCTGCTCCCTGATCTCAAGCCTGAGCCGATTGGCGGGGACCTGAGTTCTGGCCAGCGCCTCCGACAAGAGGCTGGGCAAATGGGGATCTTGAAACTGGCGGGGTGAAAGATTGAGGCTCACGCTCGGGGAGCGGGCAGGAAAGAGGCTCGACCAGCTCCGCAGTTGGTCCACAACCTCATTGAGGACAAAGGAGCCCACCGGCACGATCAGCCCGGTCTCTTCCGCGGTGGGCAGAAAATCGTGGAGCGGCACGGTTGTTCCGTCGTTGCGCCGCCAGCGCAGTAAGGCTTCAAAGCCTTCGAGGGTTCCGTCCTTCAACCGGTAGATCGGTTGATACCAGACCTCGAACTCCTTTTTGTCCAGGGCGTTCTTGAGATCTTTCTCCTTCTGAATGCGGACCGCGACATGGGCGTGCATGGCGCTATCGAAGATTTCGTGCTGCGCATTGCCCTGGGATTTGGCGCGATACATCGCGAAATCCGCGTCACGCAAGACCTGTTCAGGAGTGGCATGATCCCTGGTCCCGAAAGCGATACCGATGCTCGCGGTGATGAAGACCTCGTGTCCGTAGACCTCCATCGGGAGGCGGATCTCCTGTTGCACGCGATCGACGATCCTGGAGACGTCAGTGCGGTTGGACACCTCCTCGAGCAGGACGGCGAATTCGTCACCCCCGAAGCGCGCGACCGTGTCTTCGGGACGGAAGCAGGAGCAAAGGCGCGCGGCGAGCCGCACGAGAAGATCGTCTCCGCAGGCATGGCCGAGAGAATCGTTCACGGACTTGAAGCGATCGAGATCGAGAAACATGACAGCGAAGCTCGATTCGGGCCGGCGCTGCTGACGGGCCATGGTGATCTGCAGGCGATCGAGGAAGAGTGTCCGGTTGGCAAGCCCGGTCAGCGAGTCGTGCAACGCATCGTGCTGAAGCTTGGCATCGGTCTGCTTTTTGTCGCGGATGTCGCGATAGCTGACGAAATTGCCGACTTCCACCCCGGAGAGCTCGATCGGGGCCACGAGCACCGACACATCCATCAATTCTCCCGACTTATTCAGCCGCACGGTTTCCATCGAGGCCCGGCCGCAGAGCCTGACGGTGTGCTCAAGCATCTCGATTTCATGACGGCGGGTCTCAGGAATCAGCAGATCGTAGGTGTTGCGGCCGACCGCCTCATCCGCGGCAAAGCCGAAGAGATTTTCGAATTCCCTGTTGACGTGCAGAATACGGGCGCCGCGCGTGATCATGATGGCTTCCGGAGCGGCGTTCAATAGTTGTTCTAAGAAATTCGCGGGCTGGCTGGTGGACTGGTCGCGGCGGGCGCGGGTCGCGACAATCGCCAATTGCACTTCCGGCTCAACCTGCAGCATGCGGAAGCTGCCCCGCACCGGGATCGAAGAGCCGTCGGGAGCGCTGAGCTGGCATTCAAAATCAGTGGTGTAGGGATGGTTGGCCGAGCCAAAGACGTCTTTCGCGGCGGGTTCGGCCCGTCCGGTCCGGCTATAGACCAAACCTGGATACCGGCCCTCAAAAATCTCTTCTACCGGGAGAGTCGAGCCCTCGTCAAGGCCGAGGGTCTCGCGCGCCAGACGGTTGGCATACACGATCTCACCGCCCCGTTGCAGAAAGACATAACAGGGCAAAGCTTCGAGTACCAGACGATCCTGAGCCAGTACATCTGTCACGTATGCTTCGGTCATGAGTGCGCGCGGGAGGTGCCTCCAAACGAGCCCTCACAGCGTCGAGTATCCCGTTTGCTTTCCGGCCAAAGTATCCCCTGAAAGAAGTACCACGACGCGGCGGGCTCTAAGCAACCCTTACACCGTGATTTAGAGTATTTCTCCTATGGCTGTGCACCACCAAAAACTGAGAAGTGCGGCTTTTCTTGGTGAAAAGCCGCACTGGATGTCGCAGCTTCGGGGACACCTGTAGGAGAAATGCTCTAGGGAGCTTCGATCAACTCCATTTTTCCATCACGCTTTCGATGCAGGACCATGACATTACCTTTGTCATCGCGAAAGACGAAAACCTCGCGATCGCGGAACTCGGCCTCTTTGACGGCTTCTTCGAGGGTCATGGGACGCAGCGCGACCGAATCGGTGGAGCGCACGATGTGAGGTTCGGCGATCGGAACGCGCGACGGAAAGGAGTGGACGGTTACGGGCAGAACGGCTTTGGCACCCGCGCCGTTCGCGGCCGCGCGGCCCGGCGATTTCTCCGGCGCAGCCTTGCCCAATCCGCGCGTGCGCGACGCTACGGGGACATCCAACTGCTTCGCCTCGCTGGGCTGGCGCTTGATCGAGCGCATCTTATTGCGGTGCCGCAGAGCCTGGGTTTCCGCCTTGGCGAGAGCATCGCGCAAGGCGCTCTCCATGCTGAAGGAAGATTCACAAACCGCCACGAGCTTGCGCGCCCGCGTTTTTACCGTGACTTCGACAATCTTGCGATGCTTTTCGGCGGTTAGAACAATATGCGCCGCAATACCGCTCCGGCCGAGCACTCTGCGAATGCGCTCGATTCCTTCTTCCGCCAACGACCTCAATCCCTTGGTGATCGTTACCTGCCTGCCTGTGCATTCAAGCTGCATGGTGGAACTCCTACGCTCGGAATGACTCTACGATTGATATAGCACCTTTTCGTTGTCAGTGGTCAGGAGTCAATTGTCAGCGGTCAATTGCCGGCGGGACATGGGGCACCCACGAGTCAGCCGATTGGAAAGGTGGTCAGTTGCGCACGCGGCGCTGGTGGGTGCTGGGAATGTTCATGTCTTCGCGGTATTTGGCCACAGTGCGCCGCGTGACTTCGATTCCCTGCGATTGCAGGACGCTCGCGATCAGATCGTCGGTGAGAGGCTTTTGGGGATCTTCATCTTCGATGAGCTTTTTGACCTTGCGCTTGAGAAGCATCAAAGGCGTGCCGCTGCCCTCCGGTCCGCTGACCCCCTCAGAGAAGAAGAAGCGGAGCTCGAAGACTCCCTGGGGGGTATGAACGTACTTGCTCGAGACCGCGCGGCTGACCGTCGAAGGGTGCACGCCGATCTCTTCCGCGACCTCTTTGATCATCATCGGCTTCAGCGCCTCGACTCCCTGCTCCAAAAACTCGCGCTGCCGGCGGACGATCGCCTCGCAGGTGCGCAGGATGGTGTTCTTGCGCTGTTCGATGTTGCGCATCAGCTGCAAGGCCGACCGGTAGCGCTCTTTG
Organism: Acidobacteriaceae bacterium; assembly: GCA_036267335.1. Lineage (GTDB taxonomy): Bacteria > Acidobacteriota > Terriglobia > Terriglobales > Acidobacteriaceae > PALSA-350. The sequence goes on along the minus strand of DATAWF010000066.1, from coordinate 17,109 downwards.
ACGTAATCCCGAACTTCCTTCTCCGTACCGTCCTGGGAGAGCAGCTTGCGGTAGCCCTGGTTCAGGCGAAGCGTGGGCATGTCCTCTTCGTTCATCGCCACGACGAAATCGTCGCCGTGTTTCACGAAGGCTACGTCCGGCTCGATGAGACGGGCATCGGAGCGGTTGTACCGCCTGCCCGGCCGGGGATCGAGACTGCGGATCAAGTCGATGGCCACCTGCACCACAGAGGGCGGCGCGCCCAGGGCCTTCGACATCTCCCGCAGATCCCGCTTCTGCAGCATCAGCAGATGTTGATCGACAACCCGTGCGGCCAGAAGATAGGTTTGGCATTTCTCGCTGGACTGCCAAGCTTCCGAGCCGTTTTCGTGGGCGACGCCATTCTTGGCGGCACCGTTTTTGCCAGGCTCGCTGCCTTTGCCAGGCTCACTGCCGGTGTGGGCTGCGGCGTTCCCAATTCCGTTGTCAAACCCATTCCCGGAACTGCCGTTGAAGGCGCCCGGCATTGCAAACGGGGTCTCCATCCCAGCAGCGGAGCCCAGTCGCAACTTCGCATTGCGGGCATGGGCGAGTTCCAATTCCTTTTGCTGGGCGGCCAACTGGGCCAAAAGGCACTCACGCAAGCCGCAGGTTCCGACGCCGATGGGGTCGAGAGTCTGGACGAGCCTGATCGCGCTTTCGAGCAGACCCCGCGCCTTCTCCTCTTCGCCCGCCGCAGAGCCGTCGCGCTCTTCTTCTTGCCGCTCGCCAAGGTACCCGGCGACCAGCTCCTCTTCGGTCGCCAGCAGGTACCCATCCTCATCCAGATTTCCGACGATATATTCCGCGGCGTCGCGGAGCTCGCGCGAGACATTGAGCGATCCCAATTGCCAAAAGAGGTGGTCGGTCAGAGTGCTGGGCTGGGAAAGAAAGTTCTCAAAGGAGGGCCGCTCGCTGATTTCCGTGCTGCCAGAGGTGCGGAAACCGGGATCGAGATAGTCTTGAAAATAGGTCCCGAAATCGATTTCGTCGAAAGGGTCGTTCTTCTCGGATGGAGCCTGTTCCGCCTGATCGACGATTTCCTGTGCGCTGCGGTCGCGTTCGGCTTCCTTGCCCGCCACGTCGTCCAGAAGAGGAACCCTCTCTTCCAGCTCCTCGAGGACGGGGTTCTCCACAATCTCGGTATTGATCATCTCCTTGAGCTCAAGCTTGTTGAGAGCGAGCACGCTGACCATTTGCATCAGGCCGGGCGTCAAGATCTGACGCTGCGCGACCTTCAGGCTCAGCTTGGGCTGGAGTAGAACCATGGCGTTGCTTCAGTCTAGAGCATTTCTCCCGACACCATGGGGTGGTTCTCTCTGCTACCCGCAGCCATTCCTCGGTGGAATCGCTGCGGTCGGGCTCGTTCTCTGCCCAACGCCCTCAGGACAAATGCTTTACCTTTCCCCGGAACCGGCGGCGCCGGAGTGCTCGGAAGTTGCCCCACCAAAGAGTATGGATAGTATGGATCGAACCCGATCGCACCGGGGAGGAATAAGAGCGGGGCTGCCTTCACTGTCTCTCTAGTTTCGCCCTAATCACAAGCTAAAGCATCAGAAGAGGATATTCCGATAAACCAAAAGAAGGAGACGGTTTAACGCAACGAAAAACCTTCCCCGAGGTAGACTCTCCGGACCTCCGGATCCTTGCCCAACTGCTCCGGGGTCCCCGTTCGGAAGATACGGCCTTCATTGATGATGTAGGCGCGGTCGGTTACCGAGAGTGTCTCACGCACGTTGTGGTCGGTAATCAAGACCCCGATTCCACTGGCCTTCAGGTCGAAGATGATTTCTTGCAAGTCCAGAACGGCGATGGGATCAATGCCCGAGAACGGCTCATCCAAAAGGATGAACGAGGGCTGAATACAGAGACAGCGCGCGATCTCCACGCGCCGGCGCTCACCCCCTGAAAGTGCGTAGCCACGAGTCTTGCGGATGTGGCCGAGATTCAACTGATCGAGCAGCTTCTCGGTTCTGGCCCTGCGGACCTCGCGGGAAAGGGACTGAGCCTCGAGCACGGCGAGAATATTCTCCTCGACGGTCAGCTTGCGAAAAACCGAGGGCTCCTGGGGAAGGTAGCTGATGCCATAGTTCCTGGCCCGCAGATACATCGGCACTTTGGTGATATCCGCGCCATCGGCAAAGACCTGTCCGGTGTCGGGCGCAACCAAGCCGACAATCATGTAAAAGCTTGTCGTTTTGCCGGCGCCGTTTGGACCGAGCAAGCCGACGACCTCTCCCTGGGAGACTTCGAGGCTTACCCCGCGAACGACCTGACGGCCTTTGTAGGACTTGCCGATTTCGTCGGTGAAAAGCTTCTGCATAAAACCGATAGAGCGATAGAGCGATCGAGCTGCACGAGCGGCCGGAAAAGGCGCGGCCAACGACGTGGGCCAAGGACGTTGTGAAGGTCGCCTGCCGGCTTTACTTCGCAGTACGCGTCTCGGTCACTGCCTTAGACGGTCCGCCGTTGACAATGACGCTATCATCGCGATTATTGAAAATCAATGAAGTCCCGGTGACCGTGCCGCGCGTTTGGTCCAGAAGGTGCGGCGGAGCGCTCTCCGTGCCGGTAAGGACAAATTTTCCGTCGCTGGCGGTGTAGACCAGCATCTCCCCGGTACCGACCCGGCCGGGCTGCTCCAAGTGAACCTGGCCGCGAGCGATGATGTGATCAATCTGCTTGGCCTGACCAGCCGGAGCAGGGGCGCTCGCCGGCCCGCTCTTCACGTCGCTAGGGGCTTCGCTATGGGCTTCGGTCTTCACTTCGCTAGGGGCTCCGCTCGAGGCTTCGCTGGGGGCCGGGGGATTGTTGGCCGGACTGAAAAAGACATCCGCAGTCTGCGACCGGATCGTACCCGAGGAATCGTTGAGAACCACTCCACCCCCAAGTTGCGCCTCTGATTTCGCATCGGAATACAGCAGAGTGGAACTGTTCACTTTCTCGACGGAGAGGCGCCCTGGTTTCCCCGCCTGCTGTGCGGCTGTTGCCGATGGCTGTGGGGCTATTGCCGAAGCCCCCCCGGAGCTCGTAAGCACGGCATTGACAGCGCCATGCGATCCGGGAGCGCCGTGGGCATTGAGGGTACGGTCGGCTCCGGAAAGCTCCAGAACCGGCGCCAGAATCGAGTCGCCGCCCTGCCAGAGGCGGGCATTCCTGCCGCCATCGCCATAGAAGATCGTCAGATTGGCGGCGTGATCCAAGTGCGCCCGGTCGGCGATAACATGCGCCGGCGCCTGGCCATCTAAATTGACCACGGGCGTCTCTCCGTTTTCCCGGCGGTAGGTCGCTTGCACGTTGCCGGTGGCGGTCGCATTGCCGGTGGCGTGCTCGAACTCGATCGTCGTCGCGCTCAGGTCACCGCCCTGCTGCTCGACCCGGGGGTCCACCACAACCGAATCAGAACGCAGACCGCCGTAGAGGGTGACAACCTGTGTTGCACCGCTATAGACGGCGTGCTGGGCAGTCGCCCGGACGGGACCTCCGCTCAGAGCGGGCGAGGAGCTGCCTTTCTGCGAATTCTTCGAAGCGGCCTGCGGGCGTGGCGCCGCGCCCTGCGTTCCAGGCGGAGGCGGCTGCTGCAAAAAGACGACGTTCCCATCCTGTTCGGCGGACTCGATGTTCATCGTCTGCGCAGAACCAGACTTTCGGCCGGCAGGCTTGGTCGCAGGAGCCGAGGACCGGGGAGCGGACGGACCACCGGATGTGCCGCCGGGGTGCGCGGGAGAAGGAGCAAAGCTCATATGAAGCGTGTCTCCCGTGCTGGTCTGCTTCACTCCATCAGGGGTCTCGGAGATCAGCTCCGTGTGCCCCGTACCGCGCAGTGTGGAGATCTCAACTCCGTTGTTGAGGGTTACCAAGAGTTGATCGCCGTGAACCTCCGTCTGCTGCGGGGGCGTGTTGGGATAGACCGTATGGATCTTGAGGGACGCTGCCGCCTGGGCGCTCCCTTGAGCTAAGATTTGCTGGGCCTGGGATCGGCCCGGGGCCACCTGCACAAAGTCGATATCGGCTTGCGCGGCCTGGACGACGCGGGTGGTCAAGGGAAGCCCGCGAGCGGATGTTTTGCCTTGCTGCGCACCCGGAACCGCGGGAGCAGGCGGCGGCAGCTCCTGATCGACAACCGAAACCGCATCATTCAGACGCGCGTGCCGGATGGAGGACTTGGAACCGAAGGTGATCAGGCCGGAGTTCGCGCTCCCATGCAGCTTGCGGTCCGGATCGTCGCCGGTGAAGAGAACACCGCCACTCAGAAAGGCCTGCAGGGGATGGTTCATGGTATCGAGATCGACCAGGGCCTTCGGCGACTGGACTGTCTGCCCATTGCCGCTGCTGACGACATGGCCCTCCATATCGACGCGGTAGGCGGAACCGTCGGGCCGGAATAAGATCGTGACCTGGTCCGAAGTGGTGTGTGTGTCGTTATAGTCGCTGACGCCATTCACGAGGAAGAGGCGATGCGTGGCGCGCTCGAAGCGCGCATGGCTGGCGTGCACGGCCAGCGGGCTGCTGTTGACGCTGGAGTTGAGCACGACATCGCTGTCCATCGTGCATTCACCCGTATGCGCATCGAAGCTGGCGCCGGTCGCGCTTCCCTGAGAAGCTCCCGTATGGAATTCGATGGGTTCCGTAGTGACGGCCGATCCCGTCTTCTGGTTAAAGACGAGGTTCGAGGTTTTGACGTGGACGATGTTGTTATCGGCGTCGGCCCCCTTCGCAGGCGTGGCGCCCGGTTGCACGAGACCTTGAAGGTCGATCTCGACCTCCCCATTGGCGCGCATGATGTCCTGAACCGGGTCGAACGCAAAGTTGTCGCCGTAAATGTGGTCCGCGGGCTTGCCATCAGGGCCATAGAGCGTAATGCTCACATTGCGCAGCGCAGCCTGGCCCGCGCCTTTGTATTGATCCATCTTGGCGGCGTTCAGGGTGAAGAGCGTGCGCGAGCCCACGGACTTCGAAATGGAAAATCCATTCGCGGATCGTTGGATCGAGATTCCGAGCTTGGCAGGCAGGTCGCGACGAATGTGCCGGACCTCCCAACGCGCATAGCCAAAAACAGCGGCGACAACGACTGCCAGCAAACCAGCGAATATGAGAAGCCACAGGCGCAGCCGCTCGATTGAAACGGGCATACAGATACATCTTCTCACCCGCGGCCGGAACCCGGGACGCCGGCCTTTCGAGGCAGATCAATGAACTCACATTTCGCGACGGAGCAGGCAGCGCGGCTCTCTTGCGCAGTGGAGAGCCCCTTTTTCCGGCACGAACACGACGCGACTCCGTGCGCGCAATTCGAACCGCTTCGTTCCCGACGCAACCGCACTAAAATCGGTATATGGCCGACCAACTCTATCTCAGCCTGTGGTTCCCCAACTTCCGTCTGGAATCTCTGCGGCCGGCCCTGGTTTCGGTCCTTGACCAGTTCCAAGCCGCCGGCGGCCCGGCGCGCGTCCATGCGGCTACGGCTTATCCCATCTCCTGGAACGAGGCGCCGGTTTACCAGCGCGTCTACCAGGAAGCCGAAACCGAGGCTTCGCTGCCGCAAGCTGCGGTCGCCGAGGCCACCGAATCCCTGCACGACGATTTCGCCTACGAATTTGAAATTCAATGGACGCTCTGGATCGCAGAATCAGGTGGAGGATTCGATCCTACGTGGCGCGAAGAACCGCGGGTGGTTCGCGTGGTGGGCTTTGGACCGCACTTCGATGACGGAGCCTACGAGCAGAACGGCCATGTGCGGGTCGACTTCGGCGAGGACACGCCCTTTCTCGAAGACGATCTTGAACTGGATGAGACCGGCGCGGCGCGGGTGGAGCGAAACCTGCAAAAACTCGTTGCCTTTACCAACGCGGTGCAGCGCAACTGCGTCATCAGCAGCCGGCTGCTATGGTCCGATTCCGGCGAGAGTCTCGCGCAAAAGGTGATCGCGCGCCTGCAGCGACTCAATTAGGAGGAGCGGAAGATTCATCGCATTGCGCGAAGAGGCCGCGCAACCGCCATAGGGCTGCCGCCAGCGCAGCGAGGCTGGCAAACCACACCGCAAATGCGACCCGCACGACCCAAGTGGGCGCCGCTCCAACCCGCCGCAATAGAAATGGGAGAACGTTCCACGTGGTGATGTGAACGTAGTCCCACGGATCTTCCGTCATGGCGTGATTGTTCAAACCCCAAGCGTCCATCTTGCCGAGGGCGAAGGCGGCAATGTTTCGCATACGAAGAGCGATCACGAAGGTCGGATGCCCCAGCGTCTCCATCTGATAGATCTCAAGCGGCAGCCAGAAGGCTAGCGAGGCCAACTGGATGACGATGCTTACCGACAGCAAGGCTAGACCTGCCGCCCAGAGACCTTTCCCGATCTCCACGCGATGGCGCATGAGCAGCGGGATCGCTAACAAGACTGCCAGATCCACGGCGGTCGAAACATAGCGGTCGCCCCAAGCGAAGTCTCCACTCCACACTGTGTACCGCGCATAGAACGAGATATATCCGAAAAGGAGCGCGGTGGTCGCGATGGTATAGGCCTTGGCCGGAATGCTGAAACGCCGCCAGGAAAAGACAACCAGCAGAAGCAGCACAATCAGCAGCGGATCGAAGAGGAAGATGCTTTTCTCCGGCTGAAAGAGCGCCCCGAAAAAGCCGGCATGGAAGGGCGTCTCCCAGGGATAGTTCGAGGGCAGCGAAGGGTCACGCTGCCGCGCTTCGCGCGCGAAGATGCTGAGGTAGGTGTTGAAGAATGAGCCAAAGCGGTAGTCCTGGTACCAGCGGTCGAGCGCCACGAATAACGCATAGACGGGCAGAGCAATCCGCAAGTACGCGAGGAAGCGGGTTCTCACGGCCGCTGCCGGGGTTCTTCGCAACAGGAGAACCAGCAAGAGGAAGAATCCCCCCGCGAGGAGGTCGATGCCGGTCGTGAGCCGCGTGAGCAAATTCAGCCCAAAGGCTGCAGAGCCGATAAGCAGCGCGCGGGGGCACCCGCACTCCAGCCACTCGTACTGATACGAAAACCCGGTGAGCGTCAGCAGAAAGATGTAGTTGTTCTCCATCATGTTCTGCGTGTAGTGCAGATGGGTGGTGGCGAAGAACAGGGCCAACACGCCGGCAATCGCCTCCCGGCAGCGAAAGCCGAGCTGTGTCAGCAGGCGGAAACAAACCAGCGCGGTCAGCGCGCTCACTAGAATGTTGGTGGTGTAACTGACAACGATGTCGCGGACGCTGGGGTCATTGCCGTTGTATTTTGCGAAGATCCGGAGCCGCTCAAGAAAGGCGCCGGCGACATCTGCAGGCAGCATCAGCAGCGATTGCCCGATTCCATACCAGCTCTCGAGCTCGCCCCCGCGTCCATGAATCCCAAACTCGGGATATTCCTGGGGAAAGACCTGGGGCTCGCCGGTCCAGATGGCATGGGCGGTTTGCAGGCGGTGCATGGTATCCGCCGTGCCCAGCTCTCCCGACTGGATGGCGAAGGCCAGCAGGCCGGCGATCAGCGCGAGGAGAAAACGCGGGTCGCCGAACCAGCGGCGCAGTCGGGGAAGTGTCGGCTGTGGATGACCGGGCATTTTTTTTAGCGCATGGCTCCTGGAGCATTTCTGCGGACATCCGTGTCTCCCAGGTCTCAAACGCGAGACCTGGGGCACCCCGACAAACGAGGAAGTGACGGGGGCGAACCATGGTCGAACCGGGCTCGAACGAGGCTTGAACCCAGGCTCGAACCTTCGCGCAAAACAAAAACGCGCTCAGGATGGGGCGCCCGGAGTTGTTTCAGAGAAGAGCCAAAACCTATTGCAGCGAGTTCCCTTTCGCTCAGGAACCGCCCGGGCGCGCTGCCGCAATCTCAGAAAAATCGGCGATGCGAGAGAAGCTCTGCAACACCGACGCAATCAGCGCCAGACGATTGCGGCGCAGATCGGCTTCGGGCGCCATCACCATGACGGTATCGAAGAACTGGTCCACGGCGGGACGCAGGGCCGCCACGCACTCGAGGGCTTGCGCATAATTGCGCGCAGCCTGGAACTCCGTCATCTGCGGGGCACGTTTGAGGGCCTCTGCGTGCAGGCGCTGTTCCGCCGGCTCTTTCAGATCGCCGGCCGCAATGCCGCCCTCGAAGCCGCCATTCTGCTCGCCGGCCTGGCGCAAAATATTCTTGATGCGCTTGAAAGCAGTGGAAATGGCAACCATGTCTTCCGAGCCGCGAACCTGGGTCAGGGCCTGGGCGCGCGCGATCGCGTCCGGAACCGTGCTCACGCCTGCGGCGAGGACCGCATTGACCACGTCGTAAGCAAAGCCGCGCACCTCGCGCAGGTAGAAATCGAGGCGGTCTTTCAAAAAGGCGGCTACTGCCTCGGAATTCGGCTTGGCCCTCTGCGACTGTTCTTCCGCCAGCCGCTGCACATCGGCCAGTGTGAGCGGCAAACCGCCCTCAGCCAAAATCTTCACCACGCCGTTCCCGGCGCGGCGAAGGGCAAAAGGATCCTTCGATCCGCTCGGCTCGAGACCAATGGCAAACATCTCGACGATGGTCGCCGCACGGTCGGCGAGGCCGAGAATCTGGCCCTCGACAGCCGCAGGAACGGGATCTTCCGTGGAGGCCGGCAGGTATTGCGCGGAGATGGCCGAGGCAACTTGCTCTCCCAGTCCTTGAGCCCGGGCATAGAGGCCGCCGATCACCCCCTGCAGCTCGGTAAACTCCTTGACCAGCTCGGTGGTGAGATCGGCCTTGGCCAACAGCACGGCCTGGTCCAAAGCGCCGTGCTCGAGCTCGACCCCTTGCACGGCAACAGCGGCGGCCAACGCCTTCGCGGTCCGCAGGTTGATCTGGGTCTTGGCGAAGTAGCTGCCCAACTCCTTTTGGAAAGTGACGGCCTTCAGGAGATCGAGGCGCGAAACCAGCGGAGTTTTCTGATCGTAGTTCCAAAAGAAGCGCGCGTCATTGAAGCGGGCGCGCAACACCCGCTCATTGCCATGGCGAATGATGGCCAGGCCTTCGGCATCGACTTCCGTGTTGAGCACGGCAAGGAAGTGGGGGGCGAGCTTGCCCGCGGAGTCTTCGATGGCGAAGTATTTCTGGTGGTCGCGCATCACGGTCACCAGAACCTCTTCGGGAAGCTCGAGATAGGCGGACTCGAAACCGCCGAGCACCACAGTGGGCCACTCGGTCAGGTTGGTCACTTGCTCGACCAGGGGCTCATCTTCGCGCCAACGTGCGCCGGCAACGCCTCTGGCGGCGGCATCGAGAGCCTTCCGGATACGCTCGCGGCGGGCGGGGACGTCGGCCAAAACAAAGGCCGATTCCATCCGGGAAAGGTATTCCGCCGGGCCGCGGAGCTCGACCGGCGCATCGCCATGCAAAATGCGGTGGCCGTAACTCAAATTGCCGGCGCGAATTCCCGCGAACTCGATGGGGACGATGGTTTGATCCAACAGGCACACCAGCCAGCGCAACGGACGGACAAAACGCTCCGGCTTCTCGCGCCGCCAGTACATCGTTTTCGGCCAGGAAATTGCGGCAATCTCTTTGGGCAGCAGCCCGGCGAGTACCTCCGCCGCCGGGCGGCCGGGACGGGAAACCGTGGCGGAGACATATTCGCCTTTGGGAGTCGTAAGCGGGCGCAGAGCCGCGATCTCGACCCCAGCCTTTTTGGCAAAGGCCTGCGCGGCGGCCGTCGGTTCTCCATCGCGGAAGGCGACTTTCCAAGCGGGCCCGGTAAGCTCCTCTTCCCGATCGGGCTGGCGCGCGAGAACTCCCCGCGCTAGGACGGCAAGCCTCCGCGGTGTGGAATAGCCGGAGGGCTCTGCCTCTGCTTCAGCCAGACGCTCACGCACCAACAATTCGCTCACCCGGCGGACCAGCTCCCGCTCGGCCGCGGCAATCATGCGGGCGGGAATCTCTTCCAGCCCCACTTCCAATAAAAGATCGGGCATTCTTCTGTTCTTTCCTAGGCCGTGACCGGTTGAGGCGCCGGCGTCATGCGGACGTAGGCCTTGGCCACGCCCACCGCGAGAGCGCGAATGCGCGCGATCACGCCTACCCGTTCGGTAACGGAAATCGCGCCGCGCGCGTCGAGCAAATTGAAAAGGTGCGAGCACTTGAGGCAGAGATCGTAGGCGGGCAGGATGGGCATGCTCCGGATGTCACCCTTCTTGGCCTCGATGCCGGCCAGGAGCTGCTGGCACTCGCTTTCATAGAGGCGCAGATGCTCCCAGAGCTTTTCGACGTCTGCGAACTCGAAGTTGTAGACGGAGAACTGCACTTCCTCAAGATGGCGGACCTGGCTGTAGGTGACGGTTCGCGCCGGCAACCCGCTGCCCGGAGTTTCGCCCTGGGTCGCGGGAACCTGGGTCCACACAATGTCGTAAACCGAATCCACATCCTGCAGAAAGGCGGCAATCCGCTCCAGGCCGTAAGTAATTTCGGCGCAAATGGGATCGAGGTCCACTCCGCCGCACTGCTGGAAATAGGTGAACTGCGTAATCTCCATGCCGTCGAGCATGACTTGCCAGCCGATGCCCCACGCGCCCAGAGTGGGCGACTCCCAATTGTCCTCTTCAAACTTGAGGTCGTGGCGGCGAAGATCGATTCCAATCGCGGCCAGCGATTCGAGGTAGATCTCGAGGACATTGGCGGGAGGCGGCTTCAGGATCACCTGATACTGGGTGTGCTTGAAGAGCCGGTTAGGATTCTCGCCATAGCGGCCATCGGCAGGCCGGCGCGAGGGCTGCGCGTAGGCCACCGAGAACGGCTGGCTGTCGAGCACACGCAAAAAGGTCTCAGGCGACATGGTTCCGGCACCGACCTCGACATCGTAAGGCTGCTCGAGAATGCAGCCGTGGCCGGCCCAAAATGTCTGGAGCCGGAAAAGAAGCTCCTGAAACGTAAGAGCGGCCGACGCCGCTGCCGGGGTTGTGCTGGATTTTTGAAGAGCCACGGTTGGATTCTAGAGCATTTTCACGCTTGGCGTAGTTCAGGAAGCTGCGCTTGACGCCGGATTCCGCCAGCAAATGCATGCGCCTTCGGGCGCTCTGCGCGCTGCACGCTTCGCCTTCCAAACAGGCTCGCCCAACTCCAATCTCACGCTTCGGGGAGCAAGGATGGTTCTCGCGGCCCAGTCAGAAGCACGATAAGCCGCTCCTCAAAGGAATCGAGGTCGGCGCCGAGCTCGGCTGGGGCGCCGGTGTATACGATCTTGCCCTTAGAGATCACGCTGATCTCTTGGCACAAGCTGCGGATCTCGTGCGAGTCGTGGCTGCTAAGAAACGTTGTGACGTTTTCATCGACGACCAAGCGGCGGAGAAGGTTCCACATTTCGCGCTTCGCCGGCAGATCGAGTCCCCGCGTAGGTTCATCGAGGAACAGCACCTTCGGCTGCCCCATGAGGGCGCGCGCAATTTCGACGCGACGCTTCATGCCCGTGCTGTAGGCGCCGATGAGCTTGCCGCGAAACGCGATATCCAAGCCAACATCGTCCAGCAGGCGCTCGGCTTGGCCGCGGGGGTCCGGCATTTGCCGGATGCGCGCAAAGTAGGAAAGATATTCGCGCGCAGTCCATGTCGACTGGCTCTCGCTGGTCTCATCGCTCACCAGTCCGACAAGCTTGCGTACCGCCAAAGGATCCTTGACGACGTCGTGTCCCCATATCTTGGCGGTCCCGGCGCTGGGCGGGAGCAGCGTGGTAAGCATCCGGATGGTCGTCGTCTTGCCGGCGCCGTTCAGGCCTAAAAATCCGTACAAGCGCCCTTTGGGAATCCGCAACGTTACATGATCCACCGCGAGGAAATCACCAAAGCGACGCGCGACGCCATCCATCTCCACCGCGTATTCCATGCTCATCGAGTCCGTCTCCAGCGCGCGAAGGCAGCCGCAATGCAGAGCAGAGGCAGGATGCTCGCAGCCAGGCCCATCTGGTAGACGGCGCCTGCTATCTCCGCGTCGACTGCAGCGCGTGCGTTAAACGGGCGCGGCTGGCTATCGCCGGCGATGTCATAGGTCGCCGAGACCTGCAGCGGATAGCGATCCCCTCCTATATCCCAGGGGTTCGTTGGATCGAGCGTGACAGGGATGCGGGCGACCCAACCCGTTGCAACGTGGTGGCCATCGGCTGCGACCGGCCCCGAATCATTCTCGTAGGCGCGCGTCTCCAAAGGCGGCGCCGCTTGAACCAGCGCATCGGGGCTGGCGGTTATCTCCAGCCCGTCCTGTCCCACGATCCTGGCGTGAAGATTCGTCACTTGCTGGCTGCTTTCGACAGGAAGAAAGAGCAGAAGATCCCGCTCCGTGCGTTCACCGGTCCCCAAAGGCCACTGATCCCGGTTGAGGATGGGGCTGCAGCAACGTCGCGGTGGCTGGCCTCCCGGCGCGACCAAGGCGAGGCTGCTTGCTGCGCGAAAAGAGACACCCCGGATGGCAGGGGCGCCGTTCGCATGTGGCGCAGGATTGTCATAATTCGTATCCGCGAACATTGCAGGGATCAGAATCAGCGCCAGGATGGCAAGCGCGATCGTCCATCGCTGCCGGCGCGTGGCCTCCCATGTTTCCACCCCCTGGGCACGCAGAAATATCCAGCCTGCCAGAACAAACGCCCCAATCACCAGCGCCAGCAGAGCGATCCAGGTGCGCGTCGTCGTAGCGGGAATCCAAGGCGCGGCCAGCGTGAATCCGAGCGCGTTCTTCAGCAGCACGGCGGGACTGGCCAACGCGATGTGCCCGCTTCGCGTCGCGCCGTTGCCCTGCGCCACCATCAGTTCCTGCAGCGGGATGAGGCCGGCATACGCCAGAAGGACGCCCATGGCCGCCCCGGCCGGTGGGGCCAGGCTACGGCCAATGAAGAGCACCCCGATCAGCGTGCCGACTGCGATGCTCGCAATCAGCAGGCCCGGCGTCCAGATCAGAAACTTATGCAGGAGCAGCGGCACGCCGACGTGCCACGTATACACCAGCATCATGGGAATCAGCGCAAAGTAATACGCCGCGCCAAGCGTGCCGAGTACCAGCACCTTTGCCACCAGCCAGTCTCGACGTGTCACCGGCGCAGTAAAAACGCACTCGACAAACCGGTTGACCCGAGGGCTCGCGATCGTTCCGGCAGCGATGGGAATGAATCCGAGCGGGACCAGGCCATAGGCGATAATGCCGTACCCATCGAGCCATGTGTCCTGCGTGCCGACGGTCGCCAGTGCCCCGATCGCCAGGAGCACGATCGCGGCGCCCAGCCATGCGAAGCGGCCGCGCATCGTCGCCTTGAGTTCTTCTAGATAGAGTGTTCCGGTGGAAAGGGTCATGGAGTCGATCTGCGGAAGAGCCAGATTACTCCGTAAATCTGAAGCTAAGCTTAAGATCTCTGCTCAGCGGAAAAGCAATCATGCAAATGCGTCTAGATGTGGATTTCTCACACTCTCTGTCGTTGAGGGAGGGTGACGGCGAGGTTGCGAGCAGTAGATTCCGTTGCGTTGCGGAAATGACAGAAAGAAAAGCAAATGCAAATGCCCCAATCAAGCCAACCCCGGGCTTGAATGGGCCACCCGCGAGGCCCGGCGATATAGGACAGGATGACGGCCGGGGAAACAAACAGCAGATCTCTCCGCTGCGCATGAGGATAACCCCTCATGCTTCGGTCGAGATGACAGGGTTGACTGAGAGTGTGAGAAATTCAGGCTAGAAGCCCATCCGGGCAAGCACGGAAGCCGTGGTGAGCTTGCGCTCCAGGTGGCGCTCCAGGCTTTCGACGGCGAATCGCCGCAGATCGGCGGCACGGCCGCGCGGCCAGGGCTCCTTGGCCAATGTCGCGACCGGTAGGTGGAAGATGCGGCTTACGAGTTCCTGCGAATCGGCGGTCAGCGCGGTGCGGCGCGAGAGCGGACTCGATCCCGGCTCGTGGGCCCCGCAAAAGAGGCCGTCGAAGCCGACGTCGAAATAGACAGACGGCCCCGTGAGCCGTTCGCCGCACAGCCGACAGCGACTCAAGTCTGGAAGCCAGCCGAGAAGGCGCGTCATCCACAAGGCAAAATAGGTCACCGGCATCCAGATACAGTCCACCCGCGTGTGCTCGAGGACCGCGATCAACAAGCGAAAAATATGGTCTTGGGGATCGTGGTCCGGAAGCGTCTCCTCCAGGATCTCGACAAAGAAGGCGAGCGCCGCGGCGCGTCCGTAGTCGACCGGGGAAGAAAGCGGCGAGCGAAGGATCTCAAAGGAGTCCAGCCGAACCAGCTCCTGACGGGGGCGCTCGACATAGCTGGCACGCACATGGGTCATCGGTTCGAGCGCGCCGCCGAAGCGGCGGCGGGACTTGGCTGCCGATTTCGCCACGCCTCTGATCTTGCCCATATCGCGGGTAAACAAGGTGATGATCTGGTCGGCTTCATGAATCGGCCAACTGCGCAGCACGACGGCTTCGGCTTGATGCTGAATCACGCCGCGGCGGTCTCGCTTCTAGAGTGAAGGGTGCGGGAGGGGGAAGAAGAGAAAAAGCACAGAGGCCGGGCGCTGCGTGAAATGGCCAAGGGGCCGATGCTGGCTTGTCCGCTGCGGGACCGCCCCGGCTTCTGCTGCGCGGCCCTGCGCAAGAGAAGGCCGCAGCATGTTGCGATGGGAAGAGCTTTTAGACCAGAATCCGCATCGGCGTACCCGGTCGAAATTGGTAGAGGTGGATTTTCCTTGATAGAAAAGCTAGAAAATCCAGTCTGGAATCTTCGCCGCTGGGTACATCTGTGCGGATTCTGCTCTAGCCTTAGCGACCGTAAAATGCGGCATTTTTCTCCGTGAAGCTCGCCCATTTTTCCGGCAGGTCGTCCCCCGCATAGATCGCGGAAACGGGGCAGACGGGAACGCACGCGCCACAATCGATGCATTCCACTGGATCGATAAAAAGCTGATCGGTCTCGCTGTATTTCGCCTCGTCCTTCTTAGGATGAATGCAGTCCACCGGGCAGGCATCCACGCAGGCGGTATCTTTGGTTCCGATGCAAGGCTCCGCGATTACATATGGCATAAAACCGCTCTCCCGAGATAAGAAATTCTGAATCTGAATTGTAGCAGCAGAATTGGATGCTGCAATCACCCCGGCCCCTCGTTGCGGCGGGCCGCATATTCAGCCGGAGTGGGAATGGGATCGAGGTTGCGGCCGGCGAACATGTCGCTAAAAAATCCCTGGACCTCGGAGTGCAGCAACCCGTTGGTGGCCAGCAGTTCCCTGCTATCAAGAAGGAAGGGCTCGCCATCGAAGCGCGTGATGCGGCCGCCAGCCTCGGTGACGAGCAAGGCTCCGGCGGCGGTATCCCAGGGATTGAGATTGAATTCCCAAAAGGCGTCGATGCGCCCCGCCGCGCAGTACGCCAGATCGAGAGCTGCCGAGCCTGCCCGGCGCACGCCGTGGGAGCGTAGCGTGAGCTGCTGATAGAAGTGAATGTTGGGATTCGCGTGCCGCTTGTGGCTGGGGAATCCCGTCGCCAAGAGGCTCTCCTGCAATTGCGCGGTGCGCGAGACGCGCAGGCGCGCGCCATTCAACCACGCACCTCTTCCCTTTTCCGCGAGAAAGAGTTCGTCCCGCAGGGGATCGTAGATGACGGCCGCGGTCAACTCTCCATCCTGCTGCGGCGCCAGCCCGGGAGAGCGCCGCTCGAGACCCAGCGAGACGCAGAAGATGGGAAATCCATGGGCGAAATTCGTGGTGCCGTCGAGGGGATCGACGTACCAGCGGAACTCGCGATCCAGGGCAACGCGGGCGCCTTCTTCTGCAAAAATTCCATGCCCGGGAAAGCACTCGCTTATCCGCGAGACGATCAGCTTTTCCGAAGCCCGGTCGGCCACGGTCACGATGTCCACATCGCCCTTGTACTCGGTGGCGACCCCGCGGTGGTAGTGCTCACGCAAAAGAACTCCCGCCTCGATCGCTATCTCCGCCGCACCACGCGCAAACCCGAGGTCCAAAGCTTCGGGAATCCGGCTCAACTGTTGCTCCCCTCGGCGCCCTCGGGGCCTGGCCGGCCCTCTCCGTCGGAATAGAAGCGGGCGCCCCCGCGCCGGCCTTGCTCGCGGATCATACGAATCTGGTTCTTGTAGATAAAGAGGTTCGGCTTGCCCTCACGCGTCAGGCGAATCATGGCGTCGTCGAAGTACTCGATCCAACCGGAGACGCTCTCGCCATCGTGGAGTTTGACGACGACGGCAATGCGCTTTTCGCTGAGAAAACGAAGGTAGCTGGCTTCTTCGCCGGTATCGCCCGGCGGCGGGGTTCGTTTTGCGCGGCGGGGCGGGGTGGGAGCCATGCTTTGAGTGTAATCCCGGTTTCTGCCCGGAATTTCCGGCCCTTGCAATTCGTTTCGTGTTCCCGCTGGCCCGGAGTCTTCGAGCTAAGCCCGATCAGCCGCTTTGGCCGCGGACGCCGCCCGGCACCACCACTGGACCGCGATTTCAGAGGCCGCCCTTTCTCTCTAGCGGCCCCACAATCGTTGCGGCAGGAGATACGTGAAACCGGCGAAGGTTTCCCACTGCGTCGAAGTATGAGTCAGGCCGCGGTCAAATCCCGCATCGATGACCAGGTTTTTGCGGAGAGAAAAAGACGCCGCCCAAAGATTCCCTACGGCCATACTCCGTGTGAGAGGCTGCGCGTAGTGCCATATCTCACCCGAGACCGTGATGCGCTTGATGGGGTGCGATATGGCGGGGGTTTGGACAAATTGGGCTCTTTTTGACCCTTGTCGTGTCATCTTGTTGTTCGAGCACAAGGCCGTTCAGATCGAAATGGAACCCATCAAGATCGTCGCTCAAAAGAAGGGTCGCACTTTGAACAAAGGTTCCCAGATCCAACTCGGGGGCTGGACTGGCATACAGACGCCGCAGGTATTGCGCTGAGAGTGTGGGGCGCTTCCCCTTTCCTGGCACGATGACCGCTTGCATCCCGGCAAAGGACCTCTCCCGGCCTGTTTCCCGAAACTTCGGCGCCTGTACTGTGGGTGAATGGCTCAAAGAGAACCACCAGTTGCGCGCGGGGATCGATCGTCAGCTTGGTGACCTGCTCGATTCCAAGACGGGTTGTGAACTCGGGAGAGCTGGTTGCATACAGCTCTGCGTTTTCGAATTGGAGGTATCCCACGGGGTGA
>DATAWF010000065.1:0-14235 GCA_036267335.1 Acidobacteriaceae bacterium | reverse complement strand
GCCAACCAGGTATAGAGATTTGCCTTTTCCAGATGAGCGGTTCGGTACGGGCACCCACAGCTACGCGCAGAGTTGACAGATTCTTCCGCGAGTTTCCAGCTGGCTTCATTCTGATCTGGAACCAGCCATTTCAGGAACGTCTCCAGGCTACCAGCTGAACCGTTATCTGGCATGATCCAAATGCCGAGGCGCTTTGCTCGCTCATTGTCGACCACCAATCCTTCAGCGGGAAGGTCAGCAGGAAGACTTGGAAATTGGCTAATGCAAAGGGTGCGGATTCTTTGGTATCTGCTCCGCGGGTCAGAATCTGCGTCAAGTACGACTCCACCAATCTGCAAAGCGGCATTTTTGAGAAATACGGACAAGTATTCTTCTTTGAGGATTTCTGGAGCGCCATTGCCGTTATGAATGTAAACCGGTGCACTGGCCTTTGAGTTTGGCCCCTCCGGCCAATCTACAAAGGCTTTCATGAGCTTCACGATGACGAATAAATCGTCAGGCCCTTCTACTATTAGTTGATTCGGATTGCTGGTAGGGCTCACGCGTTAGCGTACCTCAATATTATGCAATGCTGCGATCTCAATTTCCTTTGGCGTATAAGGAACAGGCTTACGCTCTCCTTTATCGAGACGCTGTAAGGTTACTGCACTTGCTGCGTCGAATTCAAAGTGGCACAATTCGGCAAGGCTCTTGACGCAGTCATAGCTGTGAGTAGTTGCGAAGACTTGAACATTAAGTTCCTTTGCTGCACCGAATATCAGCTTCCACATTTTAGTCATTACTGAATAATGGAGGCCGGTGTCGATTTCATCGATCAGTAAAATACCATCCTTACACTGCGCAATAACAATAGCCATTACGAGCAGTCGCCAAGTGCCGTCTCCCATACTACCTATTGGGACAGGGCGTTCAATATTTTTGAATTTCACGCGGAAGCCACCACGTTGATTTCCGCTGCCGGGGTCGTAGAAGCCCGGTGCCGTCACTGCAGTAGCGGCTATTCTTTCGATGCCTGGTTCTAAAATGCGTAATGCTTCGAGGACTCGCTCTTCTCCTGATGTAAGCGAGACTGTATCCCAAAGACTTAGCAGTTCATTCCCGCTAAACGACTCTGCTGTTATAAATTGAGACGGTATTTCCTCTTCGGTAGCCCTTTTGCGAGTAAGCCGCCTGGGAGACTCTATTGAATCAGATGAAAACCCGCCAGATCGCGTAAGTGGTATGGCGAAATTATTGCCTGGTTTTGCCTTGATGTGAATAGCGAGACGTGACGCTATCGGCACGCCATCGCGGACCGGAGTCTTCCCCCGTTGCTCTTCGTTAAGCTCACCGATCGAAAACTGCACGTTGCGAATGGGGGTTTGATTCTCTGCGCTAATTTCAAAATGCGAGCCAAGATGAAATTCATGCCCATGGAACAAATGTGATATGTCTGCTTCCGGGAATTGTGAAGAAGGCCGATCAGGCATCCGCTCACTGCGTCTCCACATGACCCTCCATAATGAATATGGATCGCCCTGTGACGCTAGCAGGTACAGCGATTCGAGAACAGATGTCTTGCCGCTGTTGTTTGTCCCGACGAGCAAAGTTACACGTTGCAAGGCGCTCATTTGGAAATCGCTGAATCCGCGGTAGCCGCTGATTTGTATAGACTTGATCATCTTGGAGTTGGGTTGATGGGCCATGGGTTGACCCGCGCTGAATAGTACCATAACCGATTTTGAGACTTTTGACGACTTGGCAGGCGGCGGCAAAGCGATCCCTACGCGACGCTCTCGAAGAGAGCCACCAGGGAAAGGGAAGATCGCAAAGATCGAGTTGAGGGCGCGGCCCGCGTGTCACCCGCCGGCGCCACCAGATGGTGACTGCCGGTCGAGAAGCGAAGAACGAAATACAGGGATCCTTCGCCTTGACTCGCGCCTCACTCGCCTGCGCTCGGGAGGCTTCAGGATGACGGGAGCCGGAGTTTGCTATTCCATGCTTTCAAACAGCGCTACCGGGAAGGTTGCAAAGATGGAGCTGAGCGCGAGGCCTCGATCGGCGCCGATGGCAAGAACTTCGCCGGTGAAGACGTTGCGATAGCGTGCGGCTGCGGATTCGGGCAGGATCAAGCGGGCCTGTGCCCAGGCGGCTGCGAGGGGCAGCTCATCTTTGGCCTGCATCAGGGTGTAGCCGAAGCGCGGCACCACTGCCAGCACAGACTCACCGGCTGCGGCATCGCGGCGCAAGAAGGCAATTAAGTGCTCCTCATGCACGCCTCCGGGATGAAGGGCGATGTATTCCCCGCGGCGAAGGAGCGAATGCCTGCGCGTGCGGAGGTCGAGGCCGCGATGGATCGTCCACATCTTGACCCGGCCATCGGCGAGGTTGGCAAGCACATCGCGGCAGACGGCGGAGGGACCCTCCCGCTCCGCCAGATCCACCATGCCGTCGAGGCAGCTTGCCCGCAGGTTGAAATCTACCGGGCGGCGATTGTCGGGGTCGACAAGGCTTAGATCCCACAGTTCCGAACCCTGATAAAAATCGGGGACGCCGGGCGACGCGATCTTGAGAACTGTCTGGGCGAGGGAATTGAGCGCTCCAAAGAGGCGCAGCGAAGGCAGAAGCCTTTCGACGGAGCGGACGAAGGCTCCCGGCGCGCCGTCCGAATCGTAGGCAAGAATCGCCGCCACGAAGGACTGAACTCCTTCAACATAGGCCGCATCGGGATTGACCCAGCTCAAATGCACCTTGGCCTCGCTCAGCGCCTTGGCCATGTATTGCTTCAGGCGTTCGAGGAATTCGTCACGGTCTTTGGCGGTTTCCATCTGCCATGGCCACGCGCCGACGATGGTCTGGTAGAGGAAGTACTCCTCATTGCGATCGGGAACGACTCTTCCGTCTTCTAGGGTGCATTTGAACTTGGCATTCGTGCTCAGCCAGCTCCGCACCATGCGCGGCCAGCGATGCTGCATCTCCGAAAGCACGTTCAGGCGATTGCGGAGATCTTCACTGCGCTTGGTGTCGTGCGTGGAGGTCGCGAGCATGGAATCGGGCGAGTATTTCAGCCGCTCCGCATTGCTCTGGTGAAGGACATCGGTTGAAATACCGAAGGACTTGATGGACCCGCCGACCTCGTTCGAGGAAAGAAAACGGCTGTAGACGTAGAATGCGGTGTCTTCGACGCCCTTGGCCATGACCGGGCCGGTGAGCTGCTGGAATTTCAACGCGAAGTAGAGGATCTGAGGATCCGGTCTCTGCGGGGAATCCACTTCAGGCGCAGGCTTTTTAAGCAGCAGGGTCTCGCGCAGGAAATCGAAGGCGGAGGCGTCGATGTCGGGATTGAGCCGCTTGGCCCGCGCGACGGCGAGGCGGACAAAGGCGACGTCGCGGTCGCTGTATTCGCCACGGTCGTCGATGTAGGTGCGGTAGACAGGAAAAGTCGCAATGGTCTGCCGTAGCACCGCTTCAAGGATATTGTCGGTAAAGTCGCGGGCGTAACGATTCGCCGACGCGATCTGGCTGAGCAGGTTGGTCAACGCATAGACATCGCTGGCCAGCGCGGTTTGCATCACCTGAAGCTTCGATCTGTAGATGATGTCATCGGGATCGGCAGCGTGCCCTATGACCTGGGTGTAGAGGGCATCGAAGATCTTCTCGTTGCCGGAGAGGACGAAGGCCTGGTTTGCGAGATAGACGAAGTCATAGCCGGAGGTGCCGCGCACCGGCCAGGATTCGGGAAGATATTCGCGCGGCTCCAGAATTTTCTCGACGACGGTATAGAACGGCCCCTCGCTCTTGAACCAGTCGTAGCTGCGAAGGTGGTCGAGGACCTCGCGCTCGATTCCGGTAGCGTCCAGCTTGCCGCGGGGCTTTTCTCCACAGCATTGGCTGGCGAGATAAAGCTGCTGCAGCCGGATCAGGTATTGCCGGGGATTCAGCATTCCGTCGCAGTGATCGATACGAAGGCCGGTAATCTTGCCGGAAGCGAGCAGAGAGCGCACCAGGGTATGGGTCGCCGCGAAGACCGCGGGATTCTCCATCCGCAGGCCAACCAGATCGTTGATGTCGAAGAAGCGCCGGTAGTTGATTTCCTCGGCCGACGTGCTCCAAAGAGCCAGACGATAGGGCTGCGCTTCGAGCAGCTCATGCAGCCGGTCGAAGCTGTGCGGGTCGCCTTTGACGCCATTGATCGCAGCCAGAGTTTTGTCGATGGCAGGGCGCATTGCCGGAGAAGCGAGAGCCCGCCGCAGCTCCGGCTCGAGGCGGCCAAGCTCGCGTCTTCGCTCTTTCCGCTCACGTTCGTCGGCGGTGTCATGGGGCGGCAGTTGCGGAAGCTGCTTGAGCAATTCGCGGAATTCCGGCGGCACTCCATACCGGTCGTCGTTCCGCTCGGGGAAGAGAAGCGGCAGAGAGCGCGGCGACAGCGGCATGTCGTGACCGAAATATTCAATGCGCGGCCAGCCGTCCTTGACTGCGACCCGGATGTGTTTGCTCTCGAGCTCCGCTCCGTATTGCCGGCCGAGGATGGGCAGCAGCAGCTTCTCCTGCATCGCGGTCTTCAACGGATGCCAGTCGATATCGAAATATTCGGCGTATTGAGATGCGTGCCCATTTTCGAGCACATCTTGCCACCACAAGGAGTCGTTGCCGACGCCCATGTGGTTGGGA
Organism: Acidobacteriaceae bacterium; assembly: GCA_036267335.1. GTDB lineage: Bacteria > Acidobacteriota > Terriglobia > Terriglobales > Acidobacteriaceae > PALSA-350. Next base: position 9,585 of record DATAWF010000065.1, on the reverse strand, counting down.
ACGAAATCGAGGAGCAAGCCCATGCCCAACCGCCTGAGCTCGGCCGAGAAATCCTCAAAGCCTGGGGCTCCGCCCAGCTCAGGATTGAGCCGGTCGTGCCGCGTGACATCGTATCCATGACTACTGCCCGGCCGCGCCTCGGTGAGAGGAGAGCAGTAGACATCTCCGATGCCCAGCTTTTTCAGGTAGGGCAGAATCGACTGCGCGGCTGCAAAGGGAAAATCCCGCTGCATCTGGAGGCGGTAGGTCGATCTCGGCGCCCGGGCCTCGCGGTGGAGCAAATGGTCCAGGCATCCGCGCACTTGGGCGGAAGCCGGATAAGATTCCGTCTCCCGATTCTGGGCGTCGGGAGTGATGGAGAAAACTGGCGCAATCATGCTTGTGAGTTGGATGCCGATAGCAAGCTCGGCGCCGCCTGGAGCGCAGGTTCCCGGGCGGCGGCGGAAGGGATTGCGGAACATCGTCCGTAAGTGGAAGAGGCAATTACCTAGTTCTCATTGCCGAAATCCGAGCCGAGTTTCTCACGCGGAATCCGTAAGCGAGATCCGACCCAATCCGGCGGATCCGGTGAGTCCACGCTACTCGGCGGCGGAGGGGCAAACCGGATGGAAATGGCTGCGGCCACAACCAGGACTGCCGCGATCGAAAATCCGTGCATGCGCCATTCTTGCGCGCCGATGGCGCCGGCGAGCGCGCCAAAGGCGTAGGCGACCCAGGTGGCGAAGAATACCGCGGCGCGCAGCCAGGAGTGGCGCCTCTCCGTCACGGATTCACCCAGCTTTTCGAGATCGCCGGTGATGAAGGCGGTATTGAGGCGGATGTGGCCGATCTGCTGGAAGGCTCCGTTTTGCGCTCCTAAGATCCCGGCAAGAACCAGCAAGAGAAAGCTGCCGTCGCCGCGGCCCGCCGGCAGGAGGGAAAGCAGGAGCAAGACCGCGAACTCCGCGCCCAGGACACACAAGCGCAGACGCACCAGAAGAGGCCGCGCAGGCGGACGCAGCAGGATGCGGACGAGCAGGATGCCGGCGAAGAAGGCGGCGACCACGCCTCCGCGCAACGCGATCTGCGCGTGATTGCCGCGCAGGATCGAGTCGGCAAACAGCACGGTATTGCCGGTCATGTTTCCGACGAAGACGCCGCCAAAGAGCAGGTAGCCCAGCGCATCGATGGAGCCGGCGATCGCGCAAAGAAAGAAGGCGAGCGGGATCGCCTTTAGCATCTGTTGGCTTTCTCTCAATGAAGCCTCATCGTCGAATCAGTCCAATCCATCAGAGCGACCCATTTGCGAAGCGGAGAAATATTGTGATGCAGATTGTGCCATGCCGCGGCATGGGACGAGGGTTGGCGCTCTGTGCCGGAAGCTCAGAAAAATGTAAGAATGGGATGCGAGCGCGAAGCGCATGAACGCGACGCGGATTTTTGTGAGGACCTACGAAATGCCACTCACCGGTGAAGCAATCCGAATGATGAACTATGTCGATGACATTTCCACCACGTTGCGGCGCATACTGGCCTTGAGCGTTACCCTCTCACCTGAGGAGCGCAAGCGTGTCGGCAGCCACTTGCGCGCCAGCTCGCCCAGTGTGGACGAAGTGCTGGCTGCGCTGGACGCGAAGTAGACGATTCGCGGCCCTTCCTTCTCGCAACGCTGCTCGCCCTAATAGTATGAACAGGCCTTAGTGTCCCGAGTCTAAAGTTCGCTGAACAATCGACGAATCGACGCGCCTCCCAAAAAGCCCTCGGGGGCTAAAGAGGCTGCGGAAAAACTCAACACAGGTGGCGCAATTGACGAAAATTATGCCACAGGGGCTGAAGCGGATACCCCACGCGAAAAAGTGGCTGTTTCGGTTTCGGTACCCGCAAAGCCCGCCTTGATTTTGCAGTCTTTGCAGCGCGACTCAAGCGGATACCGCAAGGGAGAATGAATCCGCTGGGGTCGCGGGGACCGCAAAGTCGCGCCCTGATACAAAACACAGTTCACTTCCTGAACGAACGAATGACTCAGGACACTACATCCGAAATCCTGTCAATCCGCATCGGGGCGCTTGAACGGCGTTTGGAGGTATTGTCGCGCCGCGTTGATGGCGCCGCCGGTATTGTCATTGGTCTGGACTGCCTGCCGGTATTCATTGACGGCGCGATCACGCTGGCCGGTGACGTCAAAAATCTTTCCCAGAGCGATATGGCTCCATACTTCGGTCCACTTGGGATCGTCGTCGCCGCGCAGCGCGTCGCGGTAGGCATTGGCGGCCGCCTGATAGTTCCTTTGGGTGAATAGAATTTCGCCGATTCTGTAGCTGGCGAGCGAGCTTTGCGGATTGACGGTCAGCGCCTTCTGATATTCGGCCAGGGCTCCGGGATTGTCGCCCTGGGCGACGAGCTGCTGTCCGCGGAGAATCGCCACCCGCACCTGTAAATCGGAAGAGTTCTTCAGCACCCAGTTGTTGGGATCGATGATGATCTGGCGCGGACGGCCGAAGGTGTCGACCGAGTATTGCGAATCAGTGCCGACGACGTCGATACGCTTGTCTTCGGTCTTGCCCTCGGTTTCGACGCTCAACTCGACCGGCATGTTGAAGAGGTCGAGATCCTGCTGGATCTCCCCGATGGTCCGGAAGCCTTTGTTATTGCCGAGACGGTAGATGGTGTATTTGTCGGTGAACTGGGGCGCTCCGGTGCCGTCGAGCCACTGAGCGAAGAACGGGGTCAGCTCCTGGTGCGACTGCGCTTCGGCGACTTTTTCGAAGTCCGAGCTGCGCACGGGCTTGTCTGTGTACTGGCTGAGAACCGACTTGAGGATTTGGTCGAAGGCGTCTTCGCCGACCTCCCAGCGGAGCATATGGAAGACCATCGCGCCTTTGTCCAAGGTCATCGATTGAAATTGGGGCGAGAAGGGATCGAGGGTTCCCGCCGATGTGAGGGGAATCGTATCGTAGGCGAGCGCGCCGGCAGCGACGTCGGTGATGGCGGCTTGGAGCGCCGATTTTCCGGACACATTCTCCACGTACAGCAACTCGCTGTAGCGGGCCATGCCGTTGGTGATCCAGGCATCATTGAAAGAGGCCGGGCTGATCATGCTGCCCCACCATTGATGGGCCATGGTATTGGCCAGCAGCCGGAAGTTGGAGCGGTCGGCAATGCGGGCTCCGGCGATTGCAACTACTTCGGGACCCCAATAGTCCGGCACGGTATCGTCGGGCAGCTCGACGATGTTGATCCTGGACGACTCAGGCGGTCCGTAGAGGCCGCTGAGAAAATCGAATTCCTTCGCCGCCGTTTGCGCGTAGTCCGGGCCGCTGTCCTTGTGAGCGTCGGTGAGATAGATGCGCACATTGGTCGAGCCGGAGATGGCCATGGGCTCGTTGAATTTTCCGGCGATGATGGTGCCGGGAAAGCCGGGTTTGGTCCAATTGAAGTCGTATTCCTCAAGGCCGCCCACAATGTGCGGCGCTCCGGTGCTGCCGCTGCCGACGACCCGGTAGCCTTGGGGAACCTGGACGTGAATCTCGGCGGTAAAGCGATCGGTTTGGTATCCCGCCATCGGGAACCAGCGGGCGGCATAGAGCAGGTAGGAGATAGGATCGCCAATCGAGGCTAGCTTGAGGCCTTCGACCGGTCCGTCTTCTCCGCCGGTGAGGGTTCCGCTGTAATGGAAGGTGAAGGTGGCGCTGGCGCCCTTATTCATCGGCGCGGGCAACACCACTCCAATGGTTGTATCGGCCCCGCGCTGTCCGGCCAGGGGATGGCCCGCCGCATCGGTGACCTTATCGACTTTGAGCGCGTTGTGCAGCTCGAAGACGGCGGTGCTGATTGTGGCCGGCGCGGTGAAGGTGACTTGCGCGGTGGCGGTCATCGCGTGGTTGGCGGGGTCGAGTTGAAGGTCGATGACGTAGCCGGTGACGTTGACGTTCGACTTGCCGACGGCGGCAAGGAGGACGGATGGCAATAGGAAGGAAAGAAGCAGCGTAAAGAGAGCTATCACTCGTCTGTGGGGGCGCCGCGGCGGGGGAGAATCGGTTTGTCGAGGGGATGGTAACGGGCTGCTGGCGTCGGGAACTATTGACATGGCCGTTCTTCCGTTTTTTTGGACGCTGTTTCCTGGGAGCCAAACTCCGGCTCCGGACTCCCGGAACGGGTTACCAGATCGAGGGCAATCGAGGCCGCCTGCTCGATCGAGCTCTGTGCTGCCGGCGAGCCGCGTTTCCGCAATGCCGCTCGAACTGCCGCGAGGTCTGACTGCATTGTTGCACGAGCCACGCTGTCTTCCAGAAGCGGGCGCAGGTTTTCGACAATATTCGATGCGGTGAAGTTGTCTTGAATCAGCTCCGGCACGATTCTGCGGCCGGCAATCAGGTTGACCATGCCGACGTGCGGCACGCGTACCACGCGCCGGGCCACGGCATAGCTTAACCGGGAGATGCGGTAGACCACGAGAAACGGATTGCCCAGGATGGCCGCCTCAACGGTCGCCGTGCCGCTGGCAACGACACTGGCGGCAGCGTGGAACAGGGTGGCCCGCGCGTCGTGGACCAGGTGGAGGGAGCCTGCCGCCGGCGTTTGAGCGAGCGCGGCTTCCACGTCGGAATTCTTGAGGGTGGGCGCTACGGGAAGGAGGAATTCGTACTTGCTTCCGAGCATCTGCGCGGCTTCCAGCATGGGCGGCAGATTGGCCCGCAATTCCTTTCTGCGGCTACCTGGAAGCAGGCCTATCCATGGTTTGGACGCATCCAGGCCATTTTCGCGAGCAAAGGCGTCGCGCGAGATGCGGGGCGGGTCGAGGTCGGCGAGGGGATGGCCCACAAAATCGGCAGCAACGCCCCGCTGCCGATAGAAGGCTTCCTCGAAGGGGAAAATCACCAGCATCCGGGTCACGAAACGCTTGACCCTGCGAATGCGCCGCTTCTTCCAGGCCCAGAGCTGCGGGCTGACAAAATAGACCACGGGCACACCGAGGCGGTGGAGCTCGCCGGCGAGGCGCAGATTGACGTCGGGAAAATCGATCAGGATCGCCAGATCCGGACGCTCCGCCCGCAGACTGGCTTTGAGCTTCCGGTATTGGGCGTAGATGTGCGGCATGTGGGCGATCACCTCGGTGATGCCCATGACCGCGACGTCCTCGGCCCGCACCACGCGGCGAAGCCCGGCTTGCTCCATGCGCACGCCGCCCAAGCCAAAAAAATCAGCTTCTTCCACCTGGCGCCGCAACGCGTCCATGAGCATCGCGCCGTAATGTTCGCCGCTTGCCTCACCGGCGGAAAGAAAGATTTTCAGGTTGGCCATCGTTCCTAGTCGCTGCCCAAGGCCAGCGGTTCTGCTGCGTGACTGAGGGAGCCCGGCAGTTCCTGATCCTTGTATTGAAGCTGATAGAGCTTCCAGTAGATTCCGCGGTGGATGAGCAATTCCTGATGGGTGCCGATCTCGCGCAACTGCCCTTTGTGCATCACCAGAATCCTGTCTGCCCGCTGCACGGTTGAAAGGCGGTGGGCAATGATCACGGAAGTGCGCCCTTCGACCATGCGCGCCAGAGCTGAGCGAACGTGGACTTCGGTTTCGGTGTCGACGCTCGAGGTCGCTTCATCGAGGACCAGAATCCGCGGATTGTGCGCCAGAGCGCGGGCGAAATTGATCAATTGCTTCTGGCCCGGGGAAAGGCCGTTGCCGCGCTCGCGCAGCGGCTCGTCAAAGCCCGAGGGCAGCCCGCGAATAAAGCTGCCGACGTTGACTTCGTCGGCGGCCCGTTCCACGCCTTGATCGGTAATCCATTTCGATCCCAGCCGGATATTTTCCGCCACCGTGCCGCTGAAGAGGAAGGGATCCTGCAGCACCACGCCGAACTTACGGCGGAGTTCCGCCGGGTCTTGCAACCGGACATCGATACCATCCACGAGAATGCGGCCGCGCTGAATATCGTAGAAACGCATCATCAGGTTGATGATCGTGGTTTTTCCGGCGCCGGTGTGTCCGACGATGGCCGCCGTTTGGTCCGGGTCGATGACGAAGGAGACGCCCTTCAGAATCCACTCGATATCGGGATAGCAGGCGGTGAGATCGCTTGCGTCGTTACCGGTCTCTGGGCCGGCGCCTGGCGCGGCCTCGATGCTCTCCTGCTGCGCGGCATCGAGCCGCTGATAGGTGAACCACACGTTTTCAAACTCGATCCGGCCGCGGTTGGCGGGATCGACGGAAGGAGCGCGCGACGTCGCGCCGGAGGCTGCGGTTGCGGCCTGCGAACCCGCAATTTCGGGTGGGGTGTCGAGCAATTTGAAGATGCGCTCGCTTGCGGCCATTGCCGCCTGCAGGATGTTGTACTTCTCGCTCAGATCCTGAATGGGACGAAAGAACCGCTGCGAATACTGGATGAAAGCAACAAGCACGCCGATGGTTACGGCGTTGCGGAGCACACCTTCGCCGCCGATCCAGATCACGAGTGCGATGGCGATCGAGCTCAGCAGCTCGACGGCCGGATAGTAGAGCGCGTAGGCAAGGATGGCGTCTTTGAAGGCCTCCATGTGCTGGCGGTTGACCTTCTCGAATTGCTTGAAGGAATGCCGCTCGCGGTTGAAGAGCTGAACCACGCTCATGCCGCTGACATGCTCCTGGGTATACGAGTTGATGGCGGCGATCGCGGTCCGGATCCGGCGATAGGATTCGCGCACATGCTTGCGGAAGGTGCGGGTGATCAGCAGGATGAACGGCAGCACCGCAAACGAGGTGAGAGCCAGCCACCAGCTCATGCGGAGCATCACGGCGACGATCAAGGCAACGGCGAAGACATCTTCGAAGATTGAGAAGACGCCGGAAGTAAACATTTCGTTCAAGGCGTCAACGTCGCTGGTAAGCCGCGTGACCAGGCGTCCCACGGGATTGTGATCGAAAAAGCCGATGTGCATGCGCTGCAGATGGCGGAAGATCTGGTTGCGCATGTCGAACATGATCTTCTGGCCGGTCCATTGCATCAGGTAGGTCTGGATGAACTCGAGGCCATAGCTGGCCAGAAGCGATGCGATGTAGATGCCGGCCAGCTCGGTGATACCGGTGTAAGGATTGGGGCTCAGCCAGCGGGCAAGGAGGGAAGGGACCTCTCCCGGCCGGGGGCTCAGATAGCGGTCGACGGCAACTTTTGTCAGGTAGGGACCAAGAACGTCGAGGCCGGCTTTGAGCAAAACCGCCGCCAGGGAGATTCCCGATTGCCACTTATAGGGCCTGAGATACGTGATGAGCCGGGCCATCAGGCGGCTGTCATAGGCTTTGCCGACAACATCCTCGTCGTGCTGGTTTGCCTTCTTCTTGTCGTCTGCTGTCTGCTCGGCCATGGGTGTTCCCCTGTATTTTAGTGCCTTGCGGCCGGGCGCCCCCCCGAGCGATGACCCAGGGGTGGGGCTTGGAAGTTGCCAAAGAACTTGGCGCTCCTTTGGACATGCCTATCGGGAGGTCCAAGGGCCGGCTCCTGCCGGCTAAAGAAAAATCCAGGGAAAGAGAACCAGGGAAAGAGAACCAGGGAAAGAGAAATGGATGGAGATTTACCCGGGAATGGAAGGATGAAGGTGTTGACGGCCGGTCTCTCGCTATTTTCCTGTCACTGTCTCGGTGAGCTCCAGGGTTCCTATCTTCTGCGAAGGCACATCGAGAACGCCGGCGTGGAGATCGATCTTGCCCGGGGGCAGGTCAAGCTGAACCGGCACGTAAAGCGGGCGCTGCATAAATTGCGCAAGCTGGTCCGGTTTTACCGTGAGGTTCACTGTCTCCCGCACAACGTTCACCTTCACGCCATCTTCGCCATAGGCTACTGTGTCCAATTCAACGGAGCCCTTGCGCGTGCCATTCGATTCCGGAGCAAGCGTGATCTCTGTTGGGGGAACGGCGTACAGAAACTGATAACGGACCAGCCGCCTCCCATTCAGCTTGGGATTGAGCATTCCCGCCGGCGGATCGCCAGGCTTTGCCGGCGTTGTGGAAGGCGTTACGCGAACGTCGAAGAGGAGTTGGGTCGAGGGAACCACGCTGTGGTCCACCGCATCATGGAAGTCACTGTCCGGCGGTGTTGCATTCTTCGCGTCCGCCTTTTCCGGGAGCGGCTTCGCGAGGTCCAGTGCGGTATAACCCTCGCGGTAGGACAAGTGAAGACCGGGACGATCGGTTTTCACTTCGATCGTGTGATATTTCCCGTCGTATTTGGAGAGCGGAGGAACATAGGAGAGCGAGTAATAATCGGATCCGGTCACAATGGCCTCTCGCAGCGCCACGTCCAGATAGTTCCGGCCAGAATATGCGACGCCGCCCGTCGCATTGGCAATGTCCAGCGTCGATTCGCCGGGCAGCCCTGGCCCCAGCGTCACCGGATACACCGCAACCTGTGCCGCAGTGAGCAGGCCATAAGCCCGGTGGAGTTGGAGAGTGTAGTCACGAAGGCAGGGATTCCTGCTGAAGAGTGGATAGTCGGTCAGCCACGGAATGCCGCCAGTGAACCAAATCAGGTTCTTTCTTCCCTCGATTCCGGAGGCGAAGGCGGCAACCGCGTCTAGCGCCGCCGTCGTCATCTCGCTTTCGTGATTCATTATCCGGCAACGCTCACCTGCGAACTGCTCGGGAGGTCCATCTCCTGGTTGCGCAGGGGAACCGCCTCCGAATTGTGCAGGGGGTATCCCACTACCTCCTGATTGAATAGAGGAGCCCAAGGTCAGAGGAATCAATTCCGGCTGAAGCGAATCGATTGCCGCCCTGAGAACGTTCTGGTCCGAGGTGAATCCCTGCACAATGCGCAGCCCGTTCGTTAGCTTAAAAATCGCAACCTGCGCCCCTGGCGGTATGGTCTTCAAATACTTTAGAGACTGCAGTCTTTCGAACATCACGTCTTCCAGGCCGACGGTCACATCATCAAAAAGCAGGATGTTGACGGCGCCGGTAGCCTGCGGCTGCGCGTTGGTGAAGGCATTCGGCGGAAGCGTGGGCGGCGCAGACTCTTTCGAAGGGGTCTCCGTGCCGTACTCCTCAAAGTTTTTGATCGCTTGCGGCTTGCCGTCTTCTTTGACCGTGAAGTCGGACTGCTTGAGCCCGTAAACCGGTTTGCCCGCGGCATCGGTTACCGTCACATTCTCGACGGTCAACGGGGAGGTGACCTTGAGCGTCAGCGTGCTGGCATCGGGTGCGGCCTGCGGTCCAGCTTGCGGTTGCTGCGCCAGAGCCGAAGCCGAGGACACTGCCGCCAGAAGCAGCGACAGGACAAGCCTTGACGGTGTTCGAGCCATCGGGAACCTCAGGCCGACAACAATAGTAGGTTGAGGAAAGTATGTCTAGAACCAGGGCGGATTTCCCACACTCTCTGTCGTTGAGGGAGGATGACGGCGCGGTTGCGAACAGCAGACTCCTTTCCGGAAACGACAGAAAGAAAAGCAAATGCAAATGCCCCACTCAAGCCAAAACCGGGCTTGAATGGGCCACCCGCGAGGCTGACGATATGTGGCAGGTTGACCTGAGGTTGCGAACAGCAGACTCCTTTCCGGAAATGACAGAAAGAAAAGCAAAGGCCAAGCCCTACGGTCGAGGTGACAGAACTGCCCGTTGATGAGCAAGAACTGTGAGAAATCC
>DATAWF010000064.1:0-6627 GCA_036267335.1 Acidobacteriaceae bacterium | reverse complement strand
CCTGATCGACATGATGGAGCGCGACGGCATCGTCGGTCCTGCCGACGGCTCCAAGCCTCGCGAGATCCTGAAGCCGCCGGACTGGCTGAACGAAATCCAGGCTGCAATGCGGGATTAGCATTTCTCCTGACGCTACGGAATGGTGTGATGGGTGCTAGTTGCGGGGCCTGACTCGCTTTCCTTCTGTCATCTCGACCGCCGCAGTGGAGAGATCCGCTGTTTGCTAACCCGCTAACTTGCCAACTTGCTGACTCGCTGACTTTGTTGAAGCTCTCGGGCAAACCAAGCCGGCGCCCCATCCCACAGCGCCTTCCCCTTCGGCCGCCCTTTCCTGTCGCCCGGCCCGGATTTTGATTTGCGTGCCAAACTAAATAGAATAGGCAGGCGATCAGGATTTTCCGCCAGAGGTTCTCTGCGCAGCGGCAGAGCGCCGTTTCGGCGAAAACTCCCCGATTCCTAGGCTTTCAGCGGAATCGGTCCCAAGAGGAGCCGCTTTAGGAGTAGATTTTCTGGAGACAAAAGAGACAGCGCCTTCTATGGGCAGAGATATTTTTAGCCTCCGTGGAAAGACCGCGGTGGTCATCGGCGGGGCTTCAGGAATCGGCCGGGCGATTGCCGTTGGCCTGGCTGAAGCCGGAGCGGATGTCGTGCCGGCCTCTCGCCGGCTGGGCGAAGTAGAACGGGTGGCTGCGGAAATCGCGGTCCTGGGCCGCCGAACCCTGGCGCTTTCCGTGGATGTTCTCGATCGCCCCTCGATCCAGGCCCTTCACGATGCTGTCCTCCGGGAGTTCGGCCGTGTGGACATTTTGGTCAATTCTGCCGGCGTTACCCAGCGCACGCCTACCCTGGACTGCCCGGAAGATGAGTGGGACCGAATTCTCGATACCAACCTCACGGGAACCTTTCGCGCCTGCCAGATCTTCGGACGCACCATGACCGCCCAAAAATATGGAAAAATCGTGAACATTGCCTCCCTGGGGAGCTTTGTGGCGTTCTATGATGTGGCTGCATATTGCGCCAGCAAGGCGGGTGTGGCTTCTCTCACCCGGTCGCTGGCCATCGAACTCGCCCGCCATGGAATTTGCGTAAATGCCATCGCGCCCGGGATCATCCCTACGGCTCTCAACGCGGAGCTTTTGGAGGGAACAGAGCGCGGCCATGAAATGCTCCTTCGCAGTCCCATGAAGCGTTTTGGCAAGGCTGAAGAGATGGTAGGAGCGGCGGTCTTTCTGGCCTCCGACGCCGCTTCCTACGTCACGGGAAAAATTCTCCGCGTCGATGGAGGCTATTTAGCGAGCGGAGTCAACCAGTAGGAATCAGGAAGGGCGCGCGGGCAAACTCCGAGGAGTTCCCTCCCCAGCGCGCCGCATGCCAAGGAGAAACATTGGCAAGATCCCGGCAAATGAAAAATGGAATGCGCAGGGTGGACCTCACCAATGTCCACTTGGCATCGAGCGAAACGGCCCGGCTCATCAATCGCGATATCGTTCTGCAATTTGTCCGCACGCAGCAGCCGCTTTCGCGGGCCGACCTGGCAAGGCTTACCGGCCTGCAGCGCAGCACGGTTTCGCAGATCGTCAGTCAGCTCATCAAAGAGAATTGGATTCGGGAGGGCGCAGTGGCCCGCCTGCCGCGCGGGCGCCGGCCCACCATGCTCGCCCTGAATGACGACATGGTGGTGCTTGCCGCCGACATTCACCCCCGCCAGGTCACGGTCGCTATGGTCGATCTGAACGGCCGCTTTCTTTCCCGGTCCACTCTGCCTCTCGGCTCCGATCCCGCGAAGTCCATCGCGCGCGTGGTCGACTGCATGAAGCGCATCTGGCAAGCCCATCCCAGCAAATCCCTGGAAGGCATCGGGGTCAGCGTTCCCGGCCGGGTCGACATGGATTCGCAGTGCCTGATCTTCGCCCCCAACCTCAAATGGCCCAAGTTCGACATCAAGCGGGCTATTGAACGCGACATGGGTCTGCCCACCGAAATGGAGAACGCCGCCACCTCCTGCCTGATGTCCGAGCTCTGGTTGGGGCGGATGGACGGCATTCGCGACGCGGTGCTCGTCACCGTCTCGGAGGGCATGGGCGCCGGCATCCTGGCCAATGGCCAGGTCGTTTCCGGCCAGCATGGCATGGCCGGGGAGTTCGGCCACATCCCGCTCGATCCCTCCGGCCCTCGCTGCGGATGCAAATTGAACGGCTGCTGGGAGACCTTCGCCTCCTGCAACGCCGCCTTGAATTACTACATGGAGCTTGCGCCCAAGACCAAGCGCGTAAGCTTCCATGAATTGCTGATCCTGGCCGAGGAGGGCAATCCACACGCCATCGCGGCTCTCGAAAAGCAGGCGGTCTACATTGGACGGGGCCTGCGCCTGGTCACCGCGGCGCTTTCTCCGGAAGTCATTCTAGTGGCCGGCGACGTCACTTCGGCCTGGGGCCGCTTCGCTCCCATCATTGAGAAAGAGCTCGCCGCACTGACCCTTTCCGGCAAACCGCCGCGCCTGCTGCCGACCCACGAGGGCGAAGCAGCCAGACTCCGCGGAGCAGCCGCCATGCTCTTGCAGCGCCACTCGCTGCGGAACCAATAACCCGCCCGGCTCCTTCAGGGCACAGGAACCTCGGAGCCCCCACGCTCGGCTGACAAATATCCGGCGTAAAGAACCGCAATCGTATCCCGCGCCAGTTCGATGCCCGAGAGCGGCGGCCGGCCCGCGGCGATGCTCTCCATAAAATCCTGAAACTCCTGCGGATAGCCGTGCTGCCAATCCTCATCGGGTGCCGGGCGGCTCCATCCCTGCTTGGTGCCGATCTTCTCCGTCACGTAGACGTCTCGAAACAGCTCTTCCTTGGCATTGAAGGTTTCCAGCGCGTCGATCGGGTTCAGGTTGCAGCGCGTGCGGTGATTGTTGCAAATCACCTCCAGCCAGTTGTGAACCCCGCCCAGAACCAGCTCGCAGGAGAAGATGTCGGCCACCATCCCGTCGCCAAACGTCACGTGAAGCTGGCCGAAATCTTCCACGTCCTGATAACTCGTGCGCAGAAATCCCTCGTCGCGATAATTCTTGAGCCGGGTAATTGCATGAGTGCGGGCGCTCACCGTGGCCGGGCGGATCGCTCGGCCATCACGCGCTTCGCCTTCGACTCGCTTGAGATAAAGCGCGGCGCTCAAAGGATGGCAGGCTTTGCCTACCAGCGATCCGCCGCCTGAAAACTTCCAGATCCCGTAATACGGCGAATGCGAGCCGCTGTGCGATTCTTCCCCGATGATCCAGAGAACCTGGCCCCCACTCTTCGTGAGCATCTCCCGTTCTTTTTGAACCGCCGGGGCATAGACCCAGTTCTCCGCGTAACAAACCTGCTTGCCGCTCCCCTTGGCCGCCGCGACGATTCGCGCACAACTTGCCATGGCCTCTTCGAGCATGCGCTCTTTGGAAAACTCGCTGCCGTTGAACTCCGGGATTCCCGCGCCGTAATAGCCGGTGAAAGGCTTTTCGACAATAACGTGTTTTCCCCGTTCCAGAGCTTCAACCGCGAGAGGCTCGTGCGAGGAGGGTGGACTGCAAAGGTCGACGACATCGACGGCGTCGCACAGCTCCTCAAAGCTGGCAAAGGCCTGCAGCCCGTTCTCGCGGGCAAACGCATCCCGGACCTCCAGCGTCTTCGAGGTAACGCCTACGATCTCGACCGGAACGCCATAGACCCGGCGAAGGCTCTGCAGGTGAAACCGTGCGGCAAAGCGCGCTCCAACGAGGCCGACACGAATCGGTTTCGGCATAAATAAGCTCCATTTAGCTTGAAAAGTGAAGGTAGTACTTGAGATCCCGTCTGGTATGAAAACACAGTGCGCCTAGGCTCGGCTAGCAGGATGGAAAGGAAGGGCTGGGCTTTTTCCGGGAAGGCACGCCTCGGCAAGGAGGCCCCATCCAAGCATTTCTCCTATCGCCCTGCACCACCAACGTCTGAGAGGTGCGGCTTTTCTCGGCAAAAAGCCGCGCAGGATGCCGCAGCTTCGGAGCACTCCTATAGGAGACCAGCTCTAGCCTTCTTGCAGCATGCCCGGTTCTTCCGGTGCGCGCAGACGAACCAGCCGGTCGATCGCATAGGGAGACCGGTGACTGGAGGTATGGTAGTGCCGCACCTGCAGCTCTCCGAGCAGGCCAATCGCCAGCAACTGAATGCCGGCCAGGATCAGGATGCCGGCAACGGCGAACGAGGGCCCGTGCTGGCTCATGACGCTTTGATGATGGAGAAATTTGAGTACTGCGAGGAGTACGGCAATCGCTCCCCCGGACATCATGCTGAGTATGCCCAGGCCGCCAAAGAAGTGGAGTGGCCGGGTCATGTACCGCAGCAGAAAGCGAATGGTCAGCAAATCGAAGAAGACGCGGAAGGTCCGCGAGATGCCGTAATGCGACTTGCCGCGCTCGCGGCTGACATTCTTGATGGGAATCTCGCAGATGCTCGCCCCATACCAGGAGGCCAGCGCGGGAATGAAGCGATGCATCTCCCCGTAGAGAGGAATGTTGTGGATCACCTCGCGGCGGTAGGCCTTGAAGGTCGTGCCGAAATCGTGGATGTCCACTCCGGAAAGCTTGGCCATCAGCCAGTTCGCGCAGCGCGAAGGAATCCGCCGCATCACGACGTTGTCGATGCGCTCTTTGCGCCAGCCGCTGACAACGTCGTAACCCTCTTCGAGCTTCGCGACGAAATTGGGAATCTCGGCGGGATCGTGCTGCAGATCGCCGTCCATCGCCAGAATGAAATCCCCTTGCGAGTGGTCGAATCCCGCCGCCAGCGCAGAAGTCTGGCCGAAGTTGCGCCGCAGCTTCACCACCAGCACCCGGCTGTCGACGGCAGCAATCTCTTCGAGCAGCTTGTAGGTGCGGTCGCTCGATCCGTCATCCACCAAAACGAGTTCGAAGCTGTCTCCGATCTGCTCCATCACCGCCTTCAAACGGTCATACAGCGCAGTGACGTTTTCTTCCTCGTTGTGAAAGGGAACAACGATCGAGTACTTAGACATATGGTTATTTTAGATGCCCGGGTCTCCCGAAAGACCCCCTATATTTCTGTTAGTTCACGAGCGGTTCCCTGGAAATCAAGAGGAAACCATCTCGATTGCAAGCGGCTCCCGGCTCGCAATCCCTAAAAATCGCGCAAAAACCTCGTTGGAAAGCATCATCCCACGCATCGTAAGGCGGATTCGCCCCTCCGTCCGGCTCACCAGCTCCAACTCCTCCAACTCATCGAGAATGGGCCGAAGCGCCGGAAGCACTGATTTTTCTGCCTCTTCGCCGAGGCGGGCGCGGAAATGCTCCTCCAACTGATTCCAATCGATGCCCTCGCGCAACCGCAACCCCAAAAACCATTCCTCTTCAAGTTCCTCAGCAGGCATGAGGTCTGTTCGATCCGGGCCGCTGCCGCCGGGGGCCAGATATTCCTCTAACGACGAGACAGTCGCCAGGCGAAGGCCGCCGCCGTCCGCCCGCTGCAGAAAGGAATGGGCGTCGAGCCCGAAGCCGAGGTAAGGCTGCCGTCGCCAATACTTCAGGTTGTGCTGCGATTCGCACCCGGGCCGGGCAAAGTTGGAGATTTCGTACTGTCTCAGTCCGTCCTTCTCCAGGCGCGCGATCCCCGCTTCGTACAGAGCCGCGGTCAATTCCTCGCCGGGAACTGACGCCGCGTGATATCGGCCTCCACCCCCGAGCAATTCCCTTCCCAGGCGCGAATCCTCGTCGACTTCCAGCATGTAGACGCTGGCATGACCGGGATTCGCCGCAGCCAGAGTGTCGAGAGATTCCTGCCAACTGGCCTCCGTTTGGTGCGGTAGGCCGGCAATGAGATCGACATTGACGCGCTCAAACCCGGCCGCGCGCGCCCGCCGTAGATCTTCGAGTGCAATGCCCCGGTTATGCAGCCTGCCGATAACCGCGGCTTCACGATCGACAAAGGACTGCACCCCAAAGCTCAGCCGGTTGACGCCGGCCTCCGCTGCCGCCTGCAGCGCCGAGTCGGGCAGCTGACCCGGGGCGCACTCGAGAGTGATCTCCGCAGTCTTGAGCAGATCGAATTCCTGGCCCAGCGCCCGGGCCAACTCCGCCAGCAACGCGGGCGGCAGCAGGCTGGGCGTCCCGCCGCCGAAATAGACGCTATCGACCCGCTCCGGGATCTCCGCCCGCCACTGCGCTGCGCGCTGCCGGATTGCTCGTATCTCGGAGCAGACTTGCTCTACATAGAGCTCATAACGTTCTGCCGAATAGACACCTGAGGCGAAGTTGCAGTAGGTGCACTTCGACCGGCAAAAAGGAACTGAGATGTAGATCCCGAGCGAGGCTGGGGAATCGTGGGAAGTTGTGGGATCCATCGACGGCTGCACCTGAATTCCGCCTCCGGATCCCATTCTGGCATCTTTCACTCTCTCTCGGACTCGACTGAACCGGCGGGCCCGCCTACGAGACGGCCACAAAAGCGGGCAAATCTGCTTATAAATGGATTTCTCACAGTTCTTGCTCATCAACGGGCAGTTCTGTCACCTCGACCGTAGGGCTTGGCCTTTGCTTTTCTTTCTGTCATTTCCGGAAAGGAGTCTGCTGTTCGCAACCTCAGGTCAACCTGCCACATATCGTCAGCC
>DATAWF010000063.1:0-3985 GCA_036267335.1 Acidobacteriaceae bacterium | reverse complement strand
CGAGTTGGGTGCCTGACCCCATCACATCCGTCCTGCCGCCGCTGTAGGAACGCCGGCCTGACTTCAGGTGCAAGAGGCAGTAGTACGCCACATTTCCGGGAGTGACAGATTTGCCCCTCCTTTCGAGGTTGTGCAGCATTTCCGCCGCCATGGTGAGTCCGTCCTGAAGGAGTTCCTCATCATCTTCGGCGCCGACTTTGCGCACGCCGGGGATTGCGCTCCTCAGGCGTGGCGCGATTTCCCGAACAAGAACGAGCCCGGCTTGTGGACTCATGGGTGGGCACCCGTGATCCCGAGCAGCCATCGGTCGTTTGGTGGCCGCTGATGCGGCGGCTTGTAGTTGCTTGGCATCGGTCATGTGAATCCTCCTTCGTTGTGAGTTTTCAGACCGCACCATTGCGGCCCGATGGCCGAGCGCAGAAAGGCCCGGTGAGCCGGAGCGTTTGCGATCCGGTCAAGCTGAGAATTGGGGGCAACCTTTAGGGGGAACCAATTCTCTGCTTTACCGGACCGGCGGGGCCTTTAGCGTGCCATCGAATGGGTCGCATGGTGCGTCGTCTGTAAGTTGGCGAAGGGAATGCATGGCGATGAAGCGTGCGGACCACCGGGAAAATGATTGCGCCCTGGGAAAGCGCGTTGGTCGCCGCTGGCGATGCTGAGGCGGGAGCAAATCGCTGGCGCTCGCGGCATAAGGAATACCGCCAGCAGGCGCTGACTTCGGTACGGAGGCGAGTTGGGCGCGGTATAGCGTGAGCGAAGCGGCAGCGTTCCGCGCCCGGCTCGTCTCGGTACGCAAGAGGCGGGATTGGCAGTGTCCGGTGGGTTTCGTGGCGCGGGACTCTGCCAATGGGCGGAGCGGCGCATTTCTTCGTGCCCGAAATCCGGATGCCGCGAAATTGGAATGGCTCTCGTCGAACCGAATTGGCCGGGAGGTCATAATGACGCCTCCCGAAGCAGATCGTTGAAATCCGCCCCCGGGCGCGACGGGACGATTATCGATATTTCCCGTCCCTCGTCCTTCCAGCGGGCGGCAGCTTCCTTGGCCGCCTTTATGCCGGGTTCATCCGCATCTGCCGCAATAACAACGAGGCTGGCGAGAGGCAATGGGGGGAGGATCATCCTGGCGAGATTTCCGGCGCTGAGCGCGGCCCAGGTCGGAATGCCCGAGGTCATCTGGAAGGAAAGCCCTGTCTCGATGCCTTCCGCGACCGCCAACTCGGTGCCTGCTGGCGCGAGATGGCAGGCCAGGCCACCGACGGGACCGAGCGTCATGCGTGGCGGCTGCACCGGGGCCTTGCCGGAGCCATCCATGGCCAGATAAGTGCGGTGAACCGCGCGCAAACGTCCATTCGCATCCGAAACGGCGGCAAGCATGACAGGCCAGCTCGTCTCGGTCGGCTTATGCAGGTGGTTGGGGAGATAGCGCAGGGACGGCGGGACCAATCGCGAAATCCCGCGTTTCCTGAGATAGGTTTCGACGACGCTGCCGGATGCGGGTTGGCTCCGTTGCCAGAGAATTGGGATATAGCTTTTGGTTGGGGCATGCGGGAATGGTCGCGGCATGGCGGGTGGCGAAATGTAGGGGGCAAGGGTTCTGAGCCTTTGCAAAAGGTCCTCTTGCCCGCAGCCCGCATGACAGTGGTACAGCGTCCGCTCGGCAGTTTGCGTGATCGCCAGTGCGTTCTTGTAACCGCAATGAGGACAATCGGCGTAAGCTGTCCTACCTCTCGCACCGGCCAACGAAGCTGGAATTTCTGCAACCATGTTCCCCTCTCCTTCCCCTTAGTTTTGATTGGTCGAAACGTTCGGCGAGGGCCGGGAAATCCTGACGCGCTCTGCGAGCCAGGCGTCGATTTCATTCGCGAGCCAGCCCACGGCTTTCGATCCAAGCGAGATCGGCGTAGGAAAAGTCCCATCCTTCATTCTCTGATAGATGGTCGAGCGGGAGAGGCCGGTTCGGGCTTCGACCTGCGGGCGGCGGAGTATCTCTACAGTTTCCTTTGAATGTTCTTGCATGAACGGCTCCTTTCAACGTTCGAGAAGAGAGAGCCGTTACTTACGGTCAGAAATTTTTCAGGACAATTCTTCCAGTTGGCATGCTTCAAGGATGGCGTTAAAAAGCCGCCGGTCTTTTATGAGTGCCCCGATATGCCGTTCGATTGAACGGCTACTCGTACCGGCACAGAGATTTGTGAGCCCGAGCCGCCTCACCGCTTCAATTACATCTGCCTGGATTGACTCGGCAAAACAGCGAGAGGCGACAAGTTTGAGCTTTTGCCGTCTGCAAACTTGAACAATGGCGCGTCGGATGATCTTCCAGCGTTCATCTGTTTTGCGCTTCATCCCGGCGCGGGCGATTTTACTTTGAAAAATCGACGAGGCTTGAATGGCCGCTCGTTCGCCAAAATGGTTGCTGGCAAAGATAACTCTCGCGAGAGCGAGCGCGGCTTTTTCAAAGACCGCATCGGAAGAACGGCATCTTATAATTGTGAGCAGCTCGTTGGATTCGCCGACGAGAATTTTCCATTTGGGGTCTTCTGAAAACCCCGTGCCGGAGTCACCGATACGGAGGTAAATATTGCCAAGCGCCGACAATCCGGGGCTGTTCGTCTCGGATTGAGACACAAGGCCTCCGCACAGACGCACACAAAATCAGAATATTCGGGTTTCCGGCCCAAGTACCCCTTCGGCTATTTGGACCTGCTGCGCCGCCATTACCAGCGCGGCCTTGGCTCCTCGCCAAGTACGCCCAAACGACCGGTCCGCTTTTGCAACAATCCTATCGCTATGGCAAGATCATGGCACACGTCTATGTGCGGCCATAGAATCAGATAGGGCTTGGACAAATCCGTACTCGGAAGATTCGCGCGTCGTAACGGCTCTCAGAATGCTTCGCCTACGCCGTCTTCAATAGTTTCTTTCCAGTGTGATCCCGAAGCGCGTCCAGATAATCCGCCCATTTCTGCATCATTTCGCGTCTTTGGGGCAAATGCGTTGTACGGTTATAAGCGCGCCCGTTCGGATCGCGTACCGCATGGGCGAGTTGATGCTCGATGTAATCGGGACGGAAGCCAAGTATCTCGTCAAGGAGAGTCCGCGCCATGGCACGGAAGCCGTGGGCGGACATCTCGTCCTTGGAGAAACCCATCCGGCGCAATGCGGCGAGCATCGCAACATCGCTCATTGGACGCTTGGATGAACGGGCGCATGGAAAGAGATAGTCACTGGATTTCGTTTTGGGATGAAGTTCCCGGAGAATGGCTACGGCTTGATTGGAGAGAGGCACAAGATGCGGTTGTTGCATTTTCATGCGCTCGGCGGGAATGATCCATTCGGCGGCGGTAAGATTGAACTCTTTCCACTGCGCGTTCCGCAACTCGCCGGGGCGGACGAATACCAGGGGAGCGAAACGCAACGCGCACTTGGTGACGAAATAGCCCTCGTAGGCGTCGATGGCGCGCAAAAGACCGCCTACCGCCTCGGGATTGGTAAGTGCCGCATGGTGCGTTGTGGAGCGAGGTGCTAATGCGTCCTTCAAATCCTGCGTTGGATCGCGTTCGGCACGGCCTGTCGCGACGGCATACCGAAACGCCTGGCCACAATACATTTTAGCCCTTGCGGCGATCTCCCCTGCCCCACGATCTTCGATCCTGCGCAGGACGCTCAGGACCTCGGGCGCGGTAAGCCTTCCAATTGGTCTGGCCCCGATCCAGGGGAAAACATCGTTCTCAAAAATTTTCAGCTTCCGCTCCATGCTATCCGGCTTTAGTCGGGCCGAGAATTTCACGAGCCATTCCCGCGTCACTGCCTCGAAGCTGTTTGCGGTCAATTCCTCCTTTGCAACCTGCATAGCCTTTCTATGTTCGCTGGGATCAATGCCTTCGGCGACCAGTTGCCGTGCGGCCTCACGTTTCTCGCGCGCGCCGGTAATAACGATGCCGGACACTCGATTCTTGGTGCTCGCAAGCGGGACTTCTGGATACGT
>DATAWF010000062.1:0-5237 GCA_036267335.1 Acidobacteriaceae bacterium | reverse complement strand
GAATGGGCCACCCGCGAGGCCTGACGATATCGGACAGGATGACGGCCGGGGAAACAAACAGCAGATCTCTCCGCTGCGCATGAGGATAACCCCTCATGCTTCGGTCGAGATGACAGCGTTGACTGAGAGTGTGAGAAATTCAGGCTAAACGCCCAATGATTTTAGGGCCTTGATGGCGCGACTAAAGCGGATACCGCAAGGGAGAAAGAATCCGCTGGGGTCGCGGTGACCGCAAAGTCGCGCCCTGATACAAAGCAAAGTTCAGTTCTTGAACGAACTAGTGGCCCAGCGCTGCTTTTTGGCGCCGACGTTTGTGCCGTTTCTGCAGGAAAACCCAGCTCGCCAGGGCGGCCATCAGCAACACCAAGCCTAAGATCAACACCCGGCTATGCCGCAGGGCCAGAGCCTGGGCCAGATCGACAATCCGGGGACCATACACAATCGTCAGCCAGGCAGTCACCGAATTGCGGATGACACGTCCAACAAAGACCGCCAGCATGAAATTGACCGCTCGCATGTCGAAGACCCCGGCGCAGAAAACAAAGAGTTTCCAGGGAGTAGGAGGGGGAAGCATCGAGGGCACCATGAGGGCGAGGAATTCCTGCCGCTCGAAGCGGTCGCGCAACTTGTCGAACTTTGCACGGTCGATACTTCTCATGAGAAAAGCCTCGCCGCCCGCGCGTCCAATCACATACGGGACTAAACCGCCGAGCGCAGAACCCAGCGAAGCCATGAGGACATAGAGGTAGAAGTGGCGCTTGTCGTTCCAGATATAGAGCGCGATGAGAGGATCGATCGGCACGGGAACCGCCGCGGCATCGGCAAAGGCCAGGCAGCCAACACCCCAAAGGCCGAGCGGCTTCAGAAGAGCCAGGAGCCAAAGTTTGTACTTGGTGATGAGACGAAAGATGGTTTTCAACGGCCGCCCCGGTTGCAGCCGGGTGACGGCGGCGACTCTCTGTCCGGTTCCAATCCAGCCCTGCCGCGGTTCAGCGGCCTCCACAAAGGAAAACACCTTTCATAAGGCGTCTTGGCTTCCGCCAGTCCAGCGATCGCCCGGCCAGCGATGCAGAGGCCGGCGATGGCAGGACAAGGGAAAACGGCGCGGAGACCTGGCCGGATGCGGGCGGCGCGGCGGCAGGGGGCCGGGATGACAGAGGCGGAAAGCATAACGGTGATTTTAGGGGTGGCCGGTTCACCCCCATTGCGAGGGATTCCGCCCAGGGGTTTCTGTCTTAAAGATATCGAAGAATGAGAGAATAAAGGGATACTCTGAAGTCCACAGCCGGCGCGCGTTCCCGGCATGACTGACAGTCTCTGTAGCCACGATGCCCACGACTGAAGTCCCAAGCAGCCCGGCCGGCCGGCCTCCGGAACCTTTTTTCCGCCGAAAACGCTCGCGCTATGAGGAGATGGAGCCCGATGAGCTCCTGCACCTCATCGACGAGCTGGAGGATGAGCGTTCCCGCGCCCGCCGGCGAGAAGGCGTCTGGGTTTCAGTCCTCGCTCATATTGTTCTCTTCTGGTTCCTGCTCTACGGAATCAAGTTTCTTCCCCACCGGCCGCGGGTCGTGCCTATGGGAGAAGAGAACCCGAAAGACATGACGGTCCTGACTGTGCCGTCGGATGTGCTGAAGCAAGTCCAGCCTAGAGTTCAGATGCCGCAGTCCGCGCCCGGGCGCAACACTCCCCAGCCGCCACAGCAGATTCCTCACGTCGCCCAACAACATTCTCCGGCGCCAGCGCTGCCCAAACCCGTTCCGCAGCAGGCGCCTCCGCAACAACAAGCCCAGGTCCAGCCGCCGCAAACACCCCCGGTGCAGCCGCCGCCAATGCGGACGCAGCCGCAGTCGCAAGTCGAGACTCCGAAAGCCGCGCCGACGAAGCCCGCCTTCAACACCGCAACGCAGTCCGCGGGAGAGGCGATCCAGCAGGCGCTTCGCGATGCTGCGCGGCATCCGAATGCGGGCGGAGGCGAATACGGCGCGGCACCCACGCAGCAATCCCCGATGAATGCGGGCGCCGACATTCTGAGCGACACCATGGGGGTTGACTTCAATCCCTACATGCAGCGGGTGGTCGCAGATACTTATCGGGCGTGGATTCCGATCATTCCCGAGTCGGCGCGGCCCCCGCTCAACAAGCAAGGAAAAGTGGGTATCCGCTTCAGGATTTATCCCGATGGCAGTGTCAAAATGGAGGGGGGATCGTTGGGTCTCGAGTTTCCTTCCGGCGATACCGCTCTGGACCGGGCCGCATGGGGAGCCATTACCGGAGCAGCGCCTTACCCGCCCCTACCCAAAGCCTTCAAAGGGCCCTACCTCGAGCTTCGCTTCGGCTTCTACTACAATCTGGACCCGTACAAGTCACGATGAAGCATTCTTCCTGCGGATCCATTCGAAGAGGAAAATGCCAACGCAGCTTTTCGCCGAGAAAAGCCGCACATCACGGCTCTGGACAACGGCTCTGGACATGAGATGGCAACAGGAAGAATGCTTTAAGGAAAGAAGCGCCTGACGTGCCCGACGGACTCGAACTCCGAAAGCGCCAGATCTACGGGCTGCTGCTGTTGGCCCTGGCGCTGATTGTCGCGGCGCTCTGCCGCGCGCCGCTGCGCGATATCTTCCCTCTCGGCTGGTGGCGGGCGTGGTAGTCCGGAACCAGGCTGTGGAGCAACGGGCTTCTTCTACCGCCAATCCTTTGCTGGTGGTGCTCCTGGGTCCTACGGCCAGCGGGAAGAGCTCGCTGGCGATGGCGCTGGCCCGCAGATTTGGCGGAGAAATCGTCAGCTGCGATTCGGTCGCCGTCTACCGAGGCCTTGAAATCGGAGCGGCCAAGCCTACCGCGGCCGAGCGCCGCGAAATTCCCCATCACCTGATCGATGTAGCAGAGCTCGATGAGACCTATAGCGCGGGAGAGTATGCACGCCGCGCGCGTGCTGCGATTGCCGAGATTACCGCCTGTAACCGGCTGCCAATCGTCAGCGGGGGCACGGGCCTCTACCTTCGCGCGCTGCTCGATGGTCTCTTCGGCGGCCCGCAGCGATCGGAGCCGCTTCGTCAACGTTTGCGCGAGCGCGCGGAGGGCCGCGGGGTGCTCTGGGTGCACAGGATTCTCGCCCGGCTCGATCCGGTTTCGGCCGCGCGCATCCATGCCCACGACCTGCCCAAGACTATCCGGGCGATCGAGGTTTCTCTGGCCGAGCGCCGGCCGATGTCCGAGGCCTGGCAAGCGGGGCGCGACCCCCTCTCCGGCTATCGCATCCTGCGTTTGGGCCTGGAGCCGGAGCGCCCGCGGCTCTACGCGCGCATCGACGCCCGTGCCCGGCAGATGTTCGCGGAGGGGCTGGTTGAGGAAGCCCGGGAGTTGCTGGACCACTACGGCGCAAATAGTCCGCCGGCGCTGGACTCGCTCGGCTACCGGCAGGCGGCGGGATATCTGCGCGCCGAGCTGACCTTGGAAGAAGCGATCGCCGCCACCAGCCAGGGACACCGCAATTACGCCAAGCGGCAACGGACCTGGTTCCGCCGCGAGCCGGAGGTGGCGTGGCTCCACGGCTTCGGCGACGAGCCGGGGATCCGCGACCAGGCCGAGGGTTTGGTGGCCCAGAGTTTGGTGGAAGGCGCGCTGCGGCCAATCAGGACAGAGACGGGAACCGCGCGATAGCGGAGTTCTCGCCCAGGCCGGCCAGGGCCCAGCCAGAGCGCAGCTACGGTTGCAGTATTCTTCTAGAGCGGCGAGTCTGAAGGTCGCTGAACAATTCGACGAATCGACGCGCACCCCAAAAAGCCCTCAGGGGCTATAAAGCCCTGTGATTTTACGGCCTTTATGGCGCGACTAAAGTCGCGCCCTGATACAAAACAAAGTTCACTTCTTGAACGAACGAATGACTCAGGACACCAGAGCGTTTTCACTTTTGCGGCGACGGGGCGAGAGCGCGTGAAAACGCTCTGAGGGAGAAGCAAGTGGCGGTTTTGGCGACACAAGAGATCCGGCGGATGCGAGGCGGAGCGCAAAGCCACCTCATGCTCGCCTCCGACGGCCAGCTCTACGTCGTCAAGTTTCAAAACAATCCGCAGCACATCCGCGTGCTCGCCAATGAGTTCCTGGCCACGCGGCTGGCGGCGGCCATCGGACTGACGGTGCCCTCCACCGAAGTCGTCGAGGTCACCGATTGGCTGATCCGGAACACCCCCGAGCTGCGGCTCGAGCTGCGCGGGGAGTACCAGGCCTGCCAAGCGGGGCTCCAGTTCGGATCGCAACTGGTGGGCGGATTGATGCCGGGACAGGTGGTCGACTATCTGCCGGAGCCTTTGCTGCTCGAGACCCGCAATCTGGAGGAGTTTGCCGGGATTCTGGCACTCGACAAGTGGACGTGCAACGCCAACGGACGGCAGGCGGTCTTCCAAAAAACCAGGCGCGAAAGACGCTATCGCACCACCTTCATCGACCAGGGATATTGCTTTCACGCCGGCGACTGGCAGTTTTCCGATTCCCCGCTGCGCGGCGTCTTTGCCCACAATGCCGTCTATCGCGGCATCCTCGGCTGGCAAAGCTTTGAGCCCTGGCTGAGCCGGATTGAAAACCTGGACCCGGCGGTTGCCTGGGAGATTGCCGGAGCCGTCCCGCCCGAATGGTATGGCGGGGACCTCACGGTCATGGAAGCACTCATCGAGCGCCTGCTGGACCGGCGGAGCCGGGTCCGGGAGCTGATTGTGCAATTCCGGCAATCGTCGCGCAGGCCTTTTCCGAATTGGGGAGGGGAGGGAGGGGAGGGGAAAAGAAGCTTCCCGGAACCTGAGTGGATGCAGCATAGTGAAAAGGGACGGGTGATGTAGGAAAGGTGCGGCTGAAATAAGGTGGGGGCCAGGCTGCGGAAGCATGAGCCTTTTCGCGCGTGGCGGGTGATTGCGGCTGCAAAATGGAAGGCCCCGCGCGAGAGGAGCGGGACCGGAGGCCCAGCAGTTCGAGGAACAACGATGCCGGAGCGGAAACAATGCGAATTCCAACTCATCCGCTATGTTCCGGATCCGGTCAAGAACGAGTTCGTCAATATCGGCATCCTGTTGCGGGCAGCGGCAGGGGGTCAGAGCGCGGTGCGGTTTACCAAAGATTGGAGCCGGGTCCGCTGCATCGATCCCGACGCGGACACCGAAATGCTCGAAGCTCTGGAGATCGAGGTCGCGCGCCGTCTCGACGGCCAGGACCGCGGGAGCGCCGGCCCCGTCCATGCGAAA